>JAEZVV010000035.1 GCA_023443095.1 Pseudomonadota bacterium | reverse complement strand
GTCTGAGGGCGTGGCTCGCTGGCGCAGCCAGCGAGATCGCCCGAGTTTCGGGCGCTCGCCGCCGATGCCATGCCGCGCAAGGGCAGCCCGCAGGGCCGACCGACAGGGGCCGTCGGGAGTCCAGAGGGTCGGACGGGACCGACCCTCTGGGGCCCTGCGGCGGCCCGAGCCGCTCGGCGCCCGCGCAGCGAAGGCCCCAACGCGCAGCGGCACGAATCAAGACGAGTTCGACCCCCACTCAATACCCCGCCGCGAGCCCATCGCGACGAGGATCGCTCGCCGCGACATAGCCCTCGACCCCCGGCTCGCCCAGCTTCCAGATGAACTGCCCGGCGCCGAAGTCGGTGTGGCCGTCGGCGCCGGTGGCGATCTGGTGGCCGCGGCGGGCGAGTTCTTCTTTGGCTTCCTTCGGCATGTGGGGTTCGAGCGCGACCTGCAGGCCTTCGATCCAGCGCCAGCGCGGGGCGTCGCACGCGGCCTGCGGCTGCTGCTGGGCCGAGAGCATGCGCACCAGGGTCTGGACATGGCCTTGCGGCTGCATATTGCCGCCCATCACGCCGAAGCTCATCTGCGGCAGGCCGTGGCGGGTGAGGAAGGCGGGAATGATGGTGTGGAAGGGGCGCTTGCCTGGTGCCAAGGCGTTGGGGTGGGCCGGGTCGAGCGAAAAGGCGTGGCCGCGGTTCTGCAGCGAAATGCCCCAGCCCGGCACCACCACGCCCGAACCGAAACCCATGTAGTTGCTCTGGATGAACGAAACCATCATGCCGCTTTCGTCGGCGGTGCTCAGATAGATCGTGCCGCCGGAATTGGCCTTGCCGGTGGCAAAGACCTGGGCGCGTCGCATGTCGATCAACTTGGCGCGGCTGGCCAGGTAGGTCTCGCTCAGCAGGTCCCGCGGCGAGATATTCATGTAACGCGCGTCGGCCACGTGCGCGTGCACGTCGGCAAAGGCGAGTTTCATCGCCTCGATGCCGACGTGGTACCAGTCGGCGGTGTCGACCTTGCACTGGCCGATGGCCGAATGTTTGAGGATGCCGAGCGCGATCAGCGCGGTGATGCCCTGGCCGTTGGGCGGGATCTCGTGCAACTCGTGGCCGTGGAACTCCTGGCTCAGGGTGCCGACCCATTCGGGCTGGTAGGCCGCCAGGTCGGCCTCGGTGAGGGCGCCGCCGGTTTCGCGGGCGTAGGCAGCGATCGCGGCGGCGATCTCGCCGCGGTAGAAGGATTCGCCGCCGCTCGCCGCGATGCTTTTCAAGGCGCGTGCGGCGCCGGGCATCACGAAACGTTCGCCGACCTCGGGCGCGCGGCCGTGCGGCAAGAAGGCCTGGGCCCAGCCGGGCTGGTCCTTGAGCAAGGGCGCGGCGAGCTTCCACTTGTCGTGCACGAAGGGGCTGAGCGCGAAGCCGCGTTCGGCGTAGTCGATCGCGGGTGCGAGCAGGTCTGCAAACGGCAGGCGGCCGAACTTCCGGTGCAGGGCGGCCCAGCCGGCCACCGCGCCGGGGACGGTCACCGTGTCCCAGCCGCGCTCGGGACGGCGGCCGGGGTCGTCGCCGTGCCTGGCCTTGAAAGCCTCGAGACTCCAGGCCGCGGGCGCGGGGCCGCTGGCGTTCAAGCCGTGCAGGCGATGGCCGTCCCACACGATGGCGAAGGCGTCCGAACCCAGGCCGTTGCCGCTGGGCTCGACCAGGGCCATGGTGGCGGCGGTCGCGATCGCCGCGTCGACGGCGTTGCCGCCTGCCCGCAGCACGGCCAGCCCGGCCTGCGCCGCGAGCGGCTGGCTGGTCGAGACGATGTTGCGAGCAAAAACTGGGGTGCGGGTGCTGGGGTAAGGGTTGTGCCAGTTGAATTTCATTTGTCCTTACCTTTCTTGCGCGCGTCGCGGATCCACGCGTGTTTGTTGCCCTTGCTGTCGGGCCGTTCGCTGACTTCGAACAGGTCGACCTTGTCGATCAAAGGCCGGAGCCGGGCGAAACCGTAGTTGCGCGGGTCGAAGTCCGGTTCCTGCTGGGTCAGCTTGGTGCCGACGATCTGCAGCGAGGCCCAGCCGCTTTCGTCGGCAACCGAATCGACGGTCTTGCGCAGCAGGTTGACGAGCTTGGTGTCGCCCTTGAGGTTCTTCAGCGGGGCGGGCCGTTTTTCGTGTTCTTCGCTGTCCGGCTCGCCTCGAGTCAGGATGTCGGTGAAGATGAAACGGTCGCAGGCGGCGACGAAGGCGCGCGGGGTCTTGCTTTCGCCGAAGCCGTAGACCGGCAGCCCGTGTTCGCGGATGCGCGAGGCCAGGCGGGTGAAGTCGCTGTCACTGGAGACCAGGCAGAAGCCGTCGAGCCGGCCGCCGTGGAGCAGGTCCATGGCGTCGATGATCATCGCGCTGTCGGTGGCGTTTTTGCCGGTGGTGTTGCGGAACTGCTGGATCGGCTGGATCGAGTGTTCGAGCAAAGTCTTCTTCCACGCGCCGAGGTTGGGCGTGGTCCAGTCGCCGTAGATGCGGCGCACGGTGGCGATGCCGAAGCGCGCCACTTCGGCGATCAGGGGTTCGACCACGTTGGCGTTGACGTTGTCGGCGTCGATCAGGACCGCCAGGCGGCGCTCGGGTTCGCTAGCCATGACTCCCTCCGGTGTCGAACGGGCCGGCCGGGGCCCGTTCGAGGCCATCAAGGCGAGCCGCCCTGACAGCCTTGGCCGGCATCCTAGCCCAGGCTAGACGCGGCCGAGCCGGCCTTGGACAAGGCCGGCCGACGATGCCGTGATTACCGGGCGAGAAGGGTGGGAAGCTGTGTCATTCGGGCAACGCGAGTCGGCCGGCCGCGCTGCGCGGCGGCGACCGAGACCGTTACTCCGGATCGGACTCCGCCTGCGACGGTTCCACGCTCGCGAGCAGGGGCAGGAACAAGGGGTCACGCGTGGCGCACAACTCGCGCAGGTGGGCGGTGATTTTTCCCGCGCCCTGGCGGCGCCAGGCGAACGCCAGCGGCGACGGCGAACGGCCGACCGATACCGGCCGCTCGACCAGCCGCTTGGTGCGCAGCAGTTCGCGCGTGCTGGCGGCGGGAAGGAAGCCGACCCCGAGGCCGCGCAGGTGGCATTCGATCTTGGTCTTGAGGTTGGGCACCAGGAATTCCTGCTGGCCGGGCAGGCGCCACGCCGTGCGTTTGACCAGGCGGTGCGAGGTGTCTTCGACGTTGATCGCCGGATACCGCCGCAGGAGGTCGTTGCCCAGCGGCGCCGGCGCCGTGGCCAAGGGGTGGTCGGCCGCGACGACGAAGGCCCAGTTGATCACCCCGATCGGCTCGGTGACGAAGTCTTCGTTGATGGTGTGGAAGCCGGGCACGCCGAGCGCTACCGTGCCGCCGTTGTGGATCAGTTCGTCCCACACCCCCATGTAGACGGCGCGGCGGATCCGGAAGCTGGCGTGGGGGAAGCGCTGATGCAGGTGGGTCAGCAGGGCGGCGATGCCCTCGGCGTCGTAGAGCAGGTTGTTGAGGACGAAGGTGAAATGCGGTTCGACTCCGTCCCTGACCTGTTGCAGCTCCTCGGGCAGGGTCTGCAGCCATTCGAAGATCTGGCTGGCTTTTTCGAGCAGGATCTCGCCCGACGGTGTGAGCGTGACCGAACGCGTGGTCCTCTGGAAAAGCGAGGTGCCCATGCTTTCTTCGAGGGTCTTGATGCGGTAGCTGATCGCCGAAGTGGTCTTGTGCAGAAGGTCGGCGGCGGCCGAGAAGCTACGCAGCTGCGCTACGGTGACGAAAGTGCGCAGGGCTTCGGGGTCGATTTTGGCTTGCCGTGAATCGTGCATGGTGTGGCTGGGCCTGTCGTTGGCGGCTCGCGCCCCGGAGTTCGGGGACGAGCGATGCTTCGTATCGTACCCGGTACCGAGGGCAGAGAAGGGCAGGCAACGCCGGCCGTGCGAGCGACGGCGGGGCAAGCCGAACGGGACCCGCGCCCGGTCCGTCCATGAAGGCCGGATCGGCTTTGACAGTGACGCCAGGTTTCAATGGCCGCCGTGCGCCCGCGCTGGCGGCGGCAGGTTTGGAGAGGGCGGCGCCGGCTGGCGCCGCCCTCCGCGGTCGAGCTTGGCGGTTAGAAGGCCAGTTCGGTCTCGCGCTGGGTGCGCGCGACGATGCGGCCGCGCTTGAGGACCAGGTTGCGGTCGGGGAAGTCGATGATCACATCGGCGACCCGTTGCGTGTCGACCAGGACGAGGTCGGCGTCCTTGCCCACGGCAAGGCCGTAGTTGGGAAGCCGCAGCGCCTTGGCGGGGTTGGTCGTCAACATCGACAGCACCGTCGCCTGGTCGTCGGCGCCGCCGAGGTGGCAGGCCGGCAGGGCGAGCGCAGCGATCTGCAGCAGGTCGCCGTTGCCGTAGGGCGTGAAGGCGTTGCAGATGTTGTTGGTCGCCAGGCAGACGTTGACACCGCCGTCGCGCAGTTCACGCACCGGGGTCAGGGTGCGTCGGACGTTGATCTCGTCCTTGCGGCCGCCCAGGTGCATGTCGGTGGCAGGCAGGCACATCACCGAGATGCCGGCGTCGCGCACGAGCGCGATGATCTCGCGGCGCTGTTCGGGCGTGGCCGCACCCAGGGCCGTCAGGTGGCCGACGCTGACCCGGCCCTGGTAGTTTTCGGCGATCGTCTTGCGCGCCAGGTATTCGATCGACATCGCGTTGGCGTTGTCGCTGAAGTCCTGGTGGAAGTCGAGGTCCTTGTCGAAGTCGCGCGCGAGCCGGAAGACCCAGTCGATGTGGGCGGCGGCGTCGCTGTCGTTGTAGGGAATGCCGCCGACGACGTCGGCGCCGCGTTTCATCGCCTCGACCATCATGGCGTCGGTGCCGGGCGACTTGAGGATGCCCTCCTGCGGGAAGGCGACCACCTGGATGTCGATCACGTCGGCGAATTCGCGGCGCAGGTCGAGCACGGCGTCAAAGCCGGTGAAGCCCTGTGCCGGGTCGAACTCGGCGTGGGCGCGCACGTGGGTGCTGCCGTACCGCACCAGCTGGCGCAGCACTCGCCGCGAGCGGTCCTGGATGTCCTCGCGCGTGAAGGTCGGCTTGAGTGCGGCCGACACTGCGATCGCTTCGGCGAGCGTGCCGGAGCGGTTGGGCTTGCGATCCTTGACGTAGGCCTTTTCCAGGTGCAGGTGGCTTTCGACCAGGCCGGGAATCAGCACCCGGCCGGCGGCGTCGACCTCCTGCGTCGCCTGCCCTTCGAACTTGGGCGCGATGGCCGCGATCTTGCCGTTTTCGATCGCCACGTCTTGGAGCGGGGCGTCATCGGCGATGCGGGTATTGCGAAACACTAGATCCATGATGAACTCCTAGATATGCGTTCGGTGTCAGACCAGCGCGAACGCCAGGACCAGCAGAAGCAGGAGGCAGCCGCCGACGTACGGCGCGTTGCCCTTGGACACTTGGATGACCGGGATCTGGAAGCCGGCCGACAGCGCCTGCATGGTGATGTTGACCAGCGAGACCTGGCTGCCGAGACCCACGCCGATGGTCACGAAACCGATCGCCATCGGCGAGAAGCCGAGCGCGACGGTGATCGGAAGCACCAGAGTCAGGATCGAGCCGACATAGGCACCGGCCGGAAAGCCGATGGCAAAACCCGCCAGCACCGCGGCCGGCACCACCATCGACGGCGGCACCGTGTTGACGAGCCCGGCAATGGTGGCGAAAGCGCCGGTCTTTTCGATGATGCCGATGAACGCGAGGAACATGCCGACCTGCAGCAAACGGGTCAGGATGTAGGACGAGCCATCGATCATCGCGTCGACCGACTGGTTGAGCGAGAAGCGGCTGCAGAAATACACGAGCGCGGTGGTGATGATCGTATAGACCAGGGGTCCAAGCACCGGGGCGCCGATCGCCTTGTTGACGAAGGGGCCGGCGATCACGGCAAAAAGCAGGAACACCGCCGGAATCGTCCGCTTCCACAGTTCGGCGTTCGACATCGCCTTGAACTCTTCCGACTCTTCGCCCTTGAACAGCGACTTCGCGCGGCGGGTGCCGACGAAGGCGATCACGACCGCGATCGCGCAGAAGAGCAGCCAGAACGGACGCATGGTCGCGACGTAGTCGATGACGGAAACGCCTGACAGCTGCGAGACGACCGCCGATTCAAGCGAAGCCGGCGAGGTGGTGAAAGACACCGCCGCGGCGATCGACATGCCAGCGATCACGGCCGGAATCGCACCCACTGCCGCAAAGGCCAGCGGCGCGATGACCATCGCGCTGCCGCCGCCGATGCCCGACATATACGTGGCCGCGGCCTGCAGGATGACGATGAAAGCGCCCACGTATTCGACCCGGCCGCCGATCTTTCGGCGCACCAGCGTGAGCGCCGAGGCGTAGCCCCCGGCCTTGAACACCGCCATCGCGACGGCCGAGTTGATGATGGGCACGGTGATCGAAAGCATCTTCGGCACCGACTCGAGCAGCCCCTTGTTGGCGATGCTCAGGTCGATGCCGCCGATGATCATCGCCATCACGCCGCCGGCGAGCGCGGCCACGAGCATGTTCACCTGCATGAAGAGCAGGGCCAGGATCAGCAGGATGGGGATGACGCTGATGGCCTGGGCGATGCCCGTCCCTGGCATCGACCGGGCGACGAAGGCCAGGCCTACGCAGGCCGCGAGGGCGGCGATGATCCCCAGCTTGCCTCGAGCTCCGGACGGCGAACCGCCGGGGCCGGATGCGTTGGAGGAAGCGGTTCCATTCGTGCTCATGCTGCAACTCCTTGTTGTTCGGCCAGCGCTTCGAGGGCTTGTTCGAAGCAGGCGAGGGGGGGACGGACGGTACCGGCGCCGACCTGGCCGATGCCGGCCTTGCGGTGGGCGATACCGGTATTGATCACCGGCGTGATGCCGGTTTCAACCACGCGACGCACATCGAGCCCGAGGCAGGCGCCCTGGAAGTCCCAGGTCGGGATCGACAGCATGGGATTCGAATCGATGTAGATCTCGCGCATTTCTTCGCTGATCTCGAGGGCGTCGGCAAAACCGCCGGCACCGACGAAACGCGTCACACCGGGGGCCGCGATCATGGCCGCGCCGCCGATGCCGAGGGTCTCGGTGATGGCGCTGTCGCCGACGTCGGGGTTGGCGTCGTCCTGCGAATAACCCGTGAAGAAGAGGCCGACGGGGGTGTTGACGGGGGCAGTGAACCAGCGCTCGCCGGTCCCGCTGACGCGGATGCCGAAGTCGCGTCCGTTGCGGGTCATGGCGGTGACCACCGAGCCGGCGCGGATGGTGGCGCCGGCGTCCATCGCGCACTTGCAATAGGCCATGGCCACGTTCAGGAAGAATTGGTCGGTCCGGCCAAGGAAACGCAGGACTTCTTCCTGATCGGCAGCGTTGGCGCCGCAAGCGACGATGTCGCCGGCGAGCGCCTTGAGGAGCAGGGCGGACGCCGCGATGTTGCGCTGGTGGAACTCGTCGCCCATGGTGATCGCCTGCGCCATCAGCGCGGTCAGGTCGACGCCTTCGGGGATGCGGGCGAGCGCGGCCGAAAGGACCGGGCCCAGCACGTCGCGCATCCAGGCCAGGCGGGTCTGGACTTCGCCTTCGTAAGCGCCGAAGCGCATCACCTTGCCGATGCCTTCGTTGAGGTTGCAGTAGGCGAGGTTGCCTTGTTCGGCATTGCGGACAACAACAACCGGCATGCTGGGCGAGGTGATCCCGCCCATCGGGCCGACGGCCGAGTAGTCGTGGCACGGGATGAAGCGGATCTCGCCCGCCGCGGCCATGGCTTCGGCCGCCGCGCCGTCCTGGGCCCACCCTTCGAGCAGGCAGGCACCGAGTACGGCGCCCTGCATCGGGCCGGTCATGTCGCGCCAGACGATCGGGGGGCCGGCGTGCAGCAGGGTCCGGCCTTCGCGCAGCGCCGGGATGCAGTCCCCGGCCGGCTTGACGTCGACCAGGCGCGGGCGCGCCCGCTTGATTTCCGCAATCACGGCGGCGTTGGCTTGAGTGATGGTCTCGTACATGATGGGTTCCCTATTGCAGAAGTGAGATCAGGCGTTGCAGACGCTCGTTGCCACCGGCGGCGGGTTCCCATTGCTGGTGAACCACGTGGACGCCGTTGCTGGCGAGGTCGTCGGCAAAGCCGCGTAGACCGATGTTGACGATGGCTGGCGCCTGCTTGAGCAGGGCCGGCGCCTCGGCCGGCGCCGGCGGCTTGGGCGCGATCGCGTGGGTCGCGAGCATGACGGCGGCGCGCACGCTTTCGGCGAGGACGATGCCGGCTTCCTCGAGCTTGGCCGCCTGGTTGGCCCGGTCTTGCGGGTCTTCGGCGGTGCCGGTCAGGGTGGCGATCACGACGATGGGGGCGGCGTCGCCGCGTGCGGCGCGCAGGGCGGCAACGGCGCCGGCCGCTTCGCCGGCCGGGTCGAGGTGGCCGCCGTAACCGAGCACGATGTCGAGCAGGAGCACGCCCACGGACGGGTCGTCGGCCAGCGCCTTGATCATGTCGTTGCGCAGGCTCGGGTCGATCATCGGGTGGGGGCGGCCGCGGGTGTAGGCGTCGTCGCCGAGGTCGATGATGCGGTGACTGCCGCTGCGCAGCATGAAGCCCTCGGCGTGGGCCGCGTCAGGCTCGACCCCGAGCGCCTCGGCGAGCAGGAGCGCGGCCTCGGCGGCGAGCGTCCCGCCGGTGTAGAGGCCGCACACAGCACGTCCCCTGACGTCGGGCAGGGCGTCGGTCTGGGCGTCGACGCCAGCGAGCTTGACCGCGAGCGAGGCGGCCTCGTCCAGGGTGCCGGCCAGATAGACGTTGCCGATCTGGCGCCGCGCGGGCTTCTCGCCGAGGAAGAGGGCTACCGCCGGCTTGCCGATATCCTGCAGGGCCTGCAACACGCGCGCGCGGACCTCGGGCGCGGGCGGCTTCGAAACAAAGGCGATGACGCGGCTGGCGGCGTCGCGGCCGACGTAGTCGAGCGCGGTCATGGCGCTGATGCCGCCGACCTTGGCCGACAGGTCGCGCCCGCCGAGGCCGAGCGCGTGCGAGATGCCGCCGCCGAGCAGGGTGACCTGGGACGCCAGTTCCTGGATCCCGGTGCCGGAAGCGCCGACGATGGCGATCGGCCCGGCCGGGATCCGGTTGGAGAAGGCGAGCGGGGCGCGGTTGACGATGGCCGTGCCGCAGTCGGGGCCCATGACGATCAGGCCCCGGTCGCGCGCCATGGTCTTCAGCTCGAGCTCCTGCTCGAGGCTGACGTTGTCCGAGAACATCATCACGTGGCAGCCGCTTTCGAGCGCCTGGCGTGCGGGCTCGAACGCGTAGTGGCCCGCCACCGAGATCAGGGCGAGGTTGGCGTCGGGCATGAGCTCGCGCGCCCGGCGCCAGGTGCGAACGACCGAATAGCCGGCGCTGCGGCGGCCCTTGGCCAGCTGCGAGAGTCGGGTGTTGACTTCGTCGACCACGCGCTCGAGCACCGCCGGATCGGCGAGCTCGGTGTCGACGACGATGCAGAGGTCGTTCGGCGTGGCCTCGGCCAGCATCTGGTGCCACAGGCCGGTCTCGCGGAAGACGTCCTTGTTGGCCGGAGTCCCCATCATGACCGAAACGCGGTTGACGTCGGCCATGGCCGACAGGTCGCGTGACAGCACCATCAAGGTGACCGAGTCTTGAAAACAACCTTTCAATATGAAGGCATGCAACATTTTCTGATCTCCCGGGCGTTCAGGCCTGCGGCCGCGTTGCCCTAGCTTTGAAGAAAAACACCGCAGACATGCCGGCGGGAAGAATGGCTGCAGAGATGTGGAAACTGGCGGCGAGGCGGCGGATCGCAATTCCGCGCGATTTTTGCGGCGCAGGAATCGGTGCGGGCCTGCCGAATAAAACCTCGGTTCGGGTCGCCAGAATATTTTCTTTAAAACGATCGATTCCGGTGGCAGAAAACATTGCCGGGTTTCGATGGTTTTCGGCGGCATTTCCAGGGGCCCGTTTTTCCGGAGTTTCTTTTCCGGCGCCGACGATGAGCGAGCGGCGCTGATTTTGGCCGAGGCCTGCGATCAAATCCCCGGCGATGCCAGGGCATTCCGCAGTTTGCAGCGCCATAAACCTTGTTTCGACCAGTGTCATTTCCATTCCCCCGCTGGCTTGAGGACAGCGAATTCGGAGCGAGCAGTCTCTGCCCGGGCGAGGGTGTCGATTTGATCTGGATCAAAGTCGAAGGATAGTTGAAAAAAGGCTTAACAAAGCGGGCGGGATTCTCAATATCTGCCGCGAGTCTGAGTGGCGACCAGCGGTTCCTTGATAATCGAAGGGTGGAAACAATGTCGCGCCCGGCGGCGCAGATTCGGCGCTGGCGGCGATTGGAAGCCGGGCGCGGCCCGGATTTTTCAGGGGCGGGGCGCTTGATTGTGAAAACGATTTAAAAGAAACGAAGCGGCGGCTCTGTCGATAATCCGCCTCACTCGATACCCGCCACCCGGAGATTCCGACCATGAAGGCTTCGTACGACATTCCGCGCCGCTTGATCATTGCGATCGGCGGCAATGCGATCGACCCCGCCGACGGCAGCGGAACGTCGGAGGAGCAGAAGGCGATCGCCGCGGCGACCGCGAAAACGATGCTGCCGCTGCTGCAGTTCGACAACCAGCTCGTGATCGTGCACGGCAACGGACCGCAGGTCGGCAAGCTGCTGCTGGCCAACGCGATCGCACGCGAGAAGATTCCGCCGCAGTCGCTCGACATCCTGGTGGCCCAGACCCAGGGGGCGACCGCCTACATCCTTGCCCAGGCCTTCGAAAACGTTCTGCGCGAAGCCGGCAGCTCCCGCCACGTGGTGGGGCTGGTGACCCAGGTTGAGGTCGACCCCGACGACCCGGGGTTCCGCAACCCGACCAAGCCGGTGGGGCCGTTTTTCAGCGAGGCGGATGCGCGGGCGCTGGCAGCGGACCTGGGAGTGCAGGTCAGGGAGGACTCCGGCCGCGGCTGGCGCTACGTGGTGGGTTCGCCTCAGCCCAAGCACATCTGCGACATCTCGCTGGTCGAGGCGCTCATGTGTACGAAGACGGTGGTGATCGCCGGCGGCGGCGGCGGGATCCCGGTCGTGCGCGACGAACTGGGGCGCCGCCATGGCGTCGAGGCGGTGATCGACAAGGACCTCACGGCGGCGGTGATGGCCAACGTGCTCGGGATCCGGGACATGATGATCCTGACCGCGGTGCCGCGGGTCGCGGTCGATTTCGGCAAGCCGACCCAGCGCGAGCTGGATCGGGTAAGCCTGTCCGAGATGCGCCGCTTCCATGCCGAAGGCCACTTCCCGGCCGGGAGCATGGGCCCCAAGGTCGAGGCCGCGCTGCGCTTCCTGGAAGCGGGCGGCAGTCGCGTGATCATCACCAGCCTCGAAGCCGCGGTTCCCGCGCTGCGCGGCGAGACCGGGACCCACATCGTGCTCGACGACGCATCGGCCACGACCCGCCGCGGGAGCTCGCTCAGCAGCCGGGTGCCGGCCTAGGTCCGGAGCGGCGAACGCGGCAGGTCCCGGGCCGGTCGACGCCGGACCGGAAACGAAAAGGCGGCCCGGGGGCCGCCTTTTCGTTTGCCTGGATCGCCGGGTCCGCCCGGCAGCGGTTCAGTCGGCGTCCTGGAAGGCTTCGCCGCGCTTCTTCTGGATCGACGGCGCCAGCACGATCAAGAGCAGCACCGCCGCCACCAGCAGCAGCGAGAGCGACAGCGGCCGCGTGAAGAAAGTGGTGGCGTCGCCGCGCGACAGCAGCATGGCGCGGCGCAGGTTCTCTTCCATCATCGGGCCGAGGATGAAGCCAAGGATCAGCGGCGCCGGTTCGCACTTGAGCTTGTGGAAGAGGTAACCCAGGAAGCCGAAGCCCGCGGTCATGTAGACGTCGAACACGTTGTTGTTGATCGAGTAGACCCCGATGCAGCAGAACGTGAGGATCGCCGGGTAGAGCCAGCGGTAGGGCACCTTGAGCAGCTGGATCCACAGGCCGATCAGGGGCAGGTTGAGGATCACCAGCATCAGGTTGCCGATCCACATCGACGCGATCAGGCCCCAGAACAGCGAGGGGTTGCTCGTCATCACCTGGGGGCCCGGCTGGATGTTGTGGATCGTCATCGCGCCGATCATCAGCGCCATCACGGCGTTGGGCGGAATGCCAAGCGTGAGCATGGGGATGAAGCTGGTCTGGGCGCCGGCGTTGTTGGCCGACTCGGGACCGGCGACACCGCGCACATTGCCCTGGCCGAAGGGCGGGTTGGCGCTTTTGCCGGCGAGCTTCTTCTCCAGCGTGTACGAGGCGAACGAAGCAAGCAGGGCGCCGCCGCCCGGCAGGATGCCGAGGATGGAGCCAAGCAGGGTGCCGCGCGCGATCGCCGGGCTGGCGTCTTTCATCTCCTTGCCGTTGGGCAGGAGCGAGCCGACCTTGCTGGTGAAGACCTCGCGCTCGCCGCGCTGGGCGAGGTTGGAGATGATCTCGGCAAAACCGAACACGCCCATCGCCACCGCCACGAAGCCGAGGCCGTCGGAGAGCTCGGGGATGTCGAACGAGAAACGCGCCACGCCCGAGTTGACGTCGGTGCCGACCAGGCCCATCAGCAGCCCGAGCAGGATCATGCCGATCGCCTTGATCAGCGAACCCGAGGCCAGCACCACCGCGCCGATCAGGCCCAGCACCATCAGGCTGAAATATTCGGCCGGCCCGAACTTGAAGGCGAGTTCGGTGAGCGGCGGCGCAAACGCCGCCACCAGCACGGTGGCGAAGCTGCCGGCGATGAAGGAGCCGATCGCCGCCAGGCCCAGAGCGGCACCCGCGCGGCCCTTGCGAGCCATCTGGTAGCCGTCGAGGCAGGTCACCACCGACGAGGATTCGCCCGGCAGGTTGACC
>JAEZVV010000017.1 GCA_023443095.1 Pseudomonadota bacterium | reverse complement strand
CCCACCGCCCATCCCCCGCCATGCTCCGCATCACCGAACTCCGCCTGCCGCTCAACCACGCCGAAGACGCCTTACCCCCGGCGGTGCAACAGCGGCTGGGTTTGCGCGATGAGGAGCTGCTGGGTTTCACCGTCTTCAAGCGCAGTTACGACGCCCGCAAGAAAACGGCGATCCAGCTGATCTACACGGTCGACTGCGAACTGGCGAACGAGGCTGCGGTGCTCGAGCGCTGGGCGGCCGACCCGCACGTCAAACCCACGCCCGACACCGAATACAAGTTCGTCGGCCATGCGCCGGCCGATTTCCAGGCGCTGGAGCGGCCCAGACCGCTCGTGATCGGCTTTGGCCCCTGTGGCATGTTCGCGGCGCTGGTGCTGGCCCAGATGGGCCTGCGACCGATCGTTCTCGAGCGCGGCAAGACCGTGCGCGAGCGCACCAAGGACACCTGGGGCTTGTGGCGCCAGGGCGTGCTGAACCCGGACTCCAACGTCCAGTTCGGCGAAGGCGGCGCCGGCACCTTTTCCGACGGCAAGCTGTGGAGCCAGATCAAGGATCCGCGCCACCTCACGCGCAAGGTGCTGAGCGAACTGGTCAAGGCCGGCGCGCCGGAAGAGATCCTCTACGTGAGCAAGCCCCACATCGGCACCTTCCGCCTGGTGACGGTGGTGACACGCATGCGCGCCGAAATCGAGGCGCTGGGCGGCGAGATCCGCTTCCAGCAGCGGGTGAGCGATGTCCTGATCGAGGACGACGGTGCCGGCCGCCACATCCGCGGCGTGACCCTCGCCTCGGGCGAGCAGATCCGCTCTGACCATGTGATCCTGGCGCTCGGCCACAGCGCGCGCGACACGTTCCAGATGCTTTACGAGCGCGGCGTCTTCATGGAGGCCAAGCCCTTCTCGGTGGGTTTTCGCATCGAACACCCGCAGAGCCTGATCGACCGCGCCCGCTTCGGCCCCAACGCCGGCAACCCGATCCTGGGCGCGGCCGACTACAAGCTGGTGCACCACGCCAAGAACGGCCGTTCGGTCTACAGCTTCTGCATGTGTCCGGGCGGCACGGTGGTCGCTGCCACCTCGGAAGAGAACCGGGTGGTCACCAACGGCATGAGCCAGTACTCGCGCAACGAGCGCAACGCCAACGCCGGCATCGTGGTCGGCATCAGCCCGCAGGACTACCGCCAGGACGGACTGAGCCAGGGACAGGTCAACCCGCTCGACGGCATGGCCTTCCAGCGCGAGCTCGAGTCGCGTGCGTTCGAACTCGGCGAAGGCGGCTACCGGGCGCCGGGCGCCCTGGTCGGCGATTTCATCAAGCGCCAGCGCAGCCGCGAGTTCGGCCGCGTTCTGCCTTCGTACACCCCGGGGGTGACGCTGACCGACCTCGCCGAACCCGGCCGCGGCAGCCTGCCCGACTACGCGCTCGACGCGATCCGCGAAGCGCTGCCCGCCTTCGACCGCCAGATCAAGGGCTTCGCCATGGCCGACGCGGTGCTCACCGGGGTCGAGACCCGCACCTCGTCGCCGCTGCGCATCACCCGCGGCGCCGACTTCCAGAGCCTGAAGGTCAAGGGCCTCTACCCGGCCGGCGAAGGCGCGGGTTACGCCGGCGGCATCATGTCGGCCGGGGTCGACGGGATCGAGGCGGCCGAGGCCGTCGGCCGGGCCATGCTCGCTCGTTAAGACGGCACCCGGCGCGCCTGCGGGCGGACGCCGCCTGACCTAACGCATGCTCTGCCGCAGCTCGTGCAGCAGCAGGTCTACGCCCCCGACCTGGATCAGCCCCAGCCGCGGAAACTCGAGTTCGACGATCACGTAAACCGCCAGCGCCATCACCGCCGCGAACCCGACTATGTGCAGCCAGGCGCGCTCCTTGTTTTCGGAAGCCTCGTAGCCGACCAGCAGCGCCCCCAGCAGACTCAGCCCCGACAGCAGCAGCCAGACCACCAGCGGCGGGTGGTTGCGGGTGGCCGCGACGCGGGTGGTGGTGATGTCGATCATCTGGTTGAGCGCGGGCAGCAGCAGCATCGCCGCGGCCGGCCCGGCCTCGGGCTGGCGCGCGGCCGCGAGCGAGGCATTCCAGATCTCGAGCTGCAGCGCCGCGGTCTGGTCTAGCCGATCCTGGGTCAAGGCCCGGTGGGCCGCATCCTGGTAGACCACCGCGCGCAGCTCGGTATATCGACGGAAAAGATCCCGCAGCGGCGGCTGGCTGGCGGCAGGCAGAAGGTCGAGCCGCAGGTAGGCCGTGCCGATGGCGTTGGCTTCCTCGGTTACCAGATGGCGGCGCTCCTCGAAACGCGAAGCGGCGCCGGCAAAGGTGAAGGCGATGATCAGGCCGAGCAGGGCGAACACCGCGCCTTCGGCGGTTCCCACCCCTTTGGCCAGCCCGGAAGGATCGCAGGCCAGGCGCGCCCGGCCGATGCGCCGCCCGACTTCGAAGGCACCCAGCATGGCCACGAACAGGATCGCCGCAAAAGCCACGGCCAGCCGGGCGAGGTTGAGTTGCAGATCCATGGTTCCGCCTTTCGCGAACGAGGACGAAGAACCACGCTACACGCAGAGAGCGCCCACGGCATCGATCCACGCCATGCCCGGGCGCGGCTTGCGGCGCCGAAGCAACGGCAGGCGGTCGACCCGGCATCGGCCGGTGCCGGCCGCATCCCGACCCGGCGCAGCAAGCCGCCGGGTCGAGCCCGCGCCCTACTTCCGCTGCCGCAAGCCCAGCGCTTCGACTTCGACCCGCCGGTTGGGCAGCAGGCATTCCTGCAACTCGCGCCCCGGCTTGCGGCCAGCGCAGGCCTGGACCGGGTTCGCTTCGGCGCGGCCTTCGAGCTTGATCAAGCTGGCGTCCACTCCCGCCGCCTGGAGCATCTCCGCCACGGTTTGGGCGCGGGCGAGCGAGAGCCGCTGGTTGTAGTCGCTGCGGCCGGTGCCGTTGAGGCGGTCGGTGTAGCCGGTGACCGTAATGCTCTCGAGCTCGACACCCGGCTCCTGGAGGCGGCCGATAAAGGCCTCGAGCCGCTCCTGTGTCAGCGGGCGGATCGCGGTCTTGGCCGAGCGGTCGAAATCGAACAGCACCGCGACATGGGCAGCGAAAGGCTGCGGCGCCGGCGCGGGCAGTGGCGCAGCCGCCGCCACTGGCGCCGCCGGCGCGCAGTTCGCCGCGGCCAGCGCGGCCTCGCTCACGCTGTCCTCGGCAATCTGCACGTAGGGCTTGGCATGGCGCCAGCCCTGCTGCTTTTCTTCGTTGCCGGCGTGGACCAGCTCCACCTCGGCGCACGCAAGCTTGGCCGCCGCGCAACTCGCACCGGGGTGCTCGCGCAGGCGGGCGGCTTCGGCCCATAGGTCGGCGCGGATCCGCAGCGCGCCATTGACCAGCGGCGTGTCGGTGGGAGGCACCCGGTTGACTTCCATCTCGCGCAACAGGCGGTCGCTCTGGGCCAGCGCTTCTTGCGGAAAGGCCGAGCGATCGTTGCGGGTGTATTCGTGGAAGGAAACGTCGAGCCAGCATTGCGCCTTGGCGAGCGCCCAGTCGGCCACCCGCGGCCCCTTCCCCCGGCCGCGCTCGTTGAGCGCCTTGATCCGCGCCTGCACGGCCTCAAAAGTCCCGTAGTCGGCGTGGATGGCCGCGTCGGTGATGCGGTCGGCGGGTTCGGCCAGGCGGGGCGCGCCCGCCTGGGCGCCGGCAGCGCCGGTCGTGGCCGCGAGTGCGGCGAAAAGCAGGGGTTCGATGAGCTTCATGGTCGGTTCTCAGCTCGCCGCGTCACGCGGCAGCGAGCGGTTGACGATGGGGTCCTGGCCGCGGAACAAGTCCTCGTCGAACTTGAAGCGCAGACGGATGTAGACGCCGCGGGCGGTGTAGTCGGAGCCCGAGAGGTCGCGGTCGGAAAAGCCGGTGATGTTGGCGCCGATCGCCACCCTGAGGTTGGTCTGGACCTGGTAGGCCACTTCGGCGCCGTAGGCGGTCTGGCGGCTGCGCCCTTCGGCCGAGCCGAGATAGGCGGCGAGTAGGCCCCCGTCCCAGCGCTCGGTGATGTCGTAGCTGGTGCGGCCGCCCAGGTACCAGGCCGAATACCTCGGCACCGGCACGCCGTCGAAGGTTTCCTTGACGGTCTTGGCCGCCACCCGGCCGGTCAGCCACCACGGCCGGCTCGGGTGCCAGTCGCCCAGCAGGCTCAGGATGTGTACGTCGCGTTTGCTCGGGCTCGCCGAAGTCCCCACCACTTCGCTCGGCAGACCGCTTTCGTCGCGCTCGACCTTGAACTCGTATTTGCCGAGCCCGTTCCAGCGGTTGTTGTCGACCGGCCGATACGCCAGCCCCAGTTGGAAGCGGTCCTGGAAGCGGTCGCCGGTGGCCTGGAAGTCGGTAAAGAGCAGGTAGTTGCGCGCCAGCAGCGACCAGTCGCGATTGAGCTTGCGCGCGACGGTGACGGTCGAAAGGTAGGAGTCCTGGCGGTCGTCGACCGGCGTGGTCGCGCTGTCGAACAGCCGGCGCCACTCGAGCCGGGCCAGCCCCTTCCACAAGGGGTTGGCGGTGTAGTCGACCCCGCCTGCCAGCGCCACCGCGGCCTGGTTGTTGCCGGCCAGTATCTTCAGGTATTCGGCCGAGGTCACGAGCCGCAAGCCGGGCGCGAGCATCCAGGTGTTGCGGGTGCCGCTCGCGAGCTGGGCGTCGCGAGCGACGAGCGGGTCGCCCATCGAATCGCGCAAGCGGTACTCGCTGAAGAACTGGGCATTGGCCGCGTAAGTGGTTTCGGCGCCGAAGCTGAACCAGTTGCTCTTGTCGGCCGGATTGAGCGAATAGACCGAAGCGAGCCCGCGTTGCGACTCCCAGCGCCCGTAGAGCCGGGTCTGCTCGGCCACCTGGTAGCTGGCCCCGAGCGCCGCCCGTTTCTGGTCGTCGCCGGCGATCGAATGTTCGACCTCGCCCGAGAGGCTCACCGCGGGCGTGAGCTGGTATTGAGCGCCGAGCTGCAGCGTGGTCGCTGCCAGCGGCTCGCCGGCGCCGGCGTTGGTCGCGCCCAGCTGCGGCGCCAGCAGGGTCTGGCCGGTATTGGGATCGACCGCGTTGTTGCCGGTGCCGAAAAACCCGCCCGACGGCGTGAGCGGCGAGTTGGCGGTGCCGGTATTGCTCGAGGGCTGGCCGGGAATGCTGGCCGCGGGCGAGACGGCTTTGCCGTTTTCGTCCATGTATTTGACCGCCATGTCGAGGCTCAGGCGTTCGCTCAGCTTCCACGCCGCGCCCAGCTGGGCGCCGTTGCGGATGCCGTCGACGATGCGGTCCTCGCTGCGCACCGCCTCGCCGAACAACATCAGCTCGGGCGAGAGCTTGTGCGTGGCGCGCGCACCGACATCGCCGCGGCCGCCGTTGAAGCTGGCGGCGGGGTTGTCGAACTCGCGGTCGGAGCGGCCGGCGTAGAGCCGTGCGGCCGTGCGGCCGTCGTCGTGGTCGAGCGCCACACGCGCCGCGTTGCCCGCCGCATCGCCCATCACTCCGGCCAAGCCCGGGGTCAAGGCGGCGTTGCTGCCGCTGGTGTTGTAGGTGCCTTCGCTGCGGGCGAACTCGGCGACGAACTGGGTATTGGGCCCCAGCCTCGCGCCGGTGTTGACCGAAGCCAGCTTGTAGGGCGCGAGCTCGTTGCGGTCGTCGACATAGGCGCCGCCGATCTCGAGCTTGGGGTTCACCCGCCACTGGCCGTCGACGCCGGCGAGCCAGAACTCCGGCCCGCCCTGGTCGACCTCGTAGGTGATGCGCAGGTACTGCGGGTTGCCGGCAATGTCGTGAGACGACAGCGGCCGGTTGAGCAGGATCCGCCCCGAGAAGGGTTCGAACACGTAATCGGCCAGCGGCGCGAGCGCGGTCGTGCGCAGGATCAGCGAAAGATTGTTGCGGTCGCGCGTGATCACCTCGACCCGTTCGCTGCCGATCAGTCCCGCGCTGTTGCGCACCGCGAACGGCCCTGAGGTGCCGTTGGCCGCGTATTCCTCGATCGCCACCCGCAGGCTGTCGCGCACCGCGAAGAGGTTGATCTGGCCGGCGGCGTTCTCCAGATGAAGCTGGGCCCCCGTGACTCTGCGCGCGTAAGCGCCCAGGTCGCGCAGCTTGAGCGGGGCGACCAGCTTGCTGCCCACCAGCGGCTGCCATTGAACGGCGGTGTCGAAATCGCCGTAGAGCAGGTAATGCCTATCCTTGTCGAGGCGGACGTAGAGCTTGCTCATCGACTGCGCGTCGAAGGCCTTGACCGAGGCGTCGCCGTAGATCGGGTAATACTGGTCGGGCAAGGTGTCGCGCATCAGGCGCTGATACGTGTCTTTGTCCGAGTCGTAGGCCAGGGTGAGCAGGGCGTCGCCCTTGATCCTCCCCTTGAGGAACATCGCCGCCCGGGCCGCGACCTGGGTGTCGCCGTGGCTGCGCGACCAGGCGCGCAGCTCGCGCTCGAAACCGTCTTCGATGCGCACCGGCTGGACCGAATCGCGGTCCTGGCGACGCAGTCCGATCACACCTTCGACCAGGCCGACGGCGACCATCTCGCGCAGCTCGGGCAGGACTTCGATCCGGCCCTCGGCCAAGACTCGCCCGGCCGAGACCCGCAGCAGCACCGTCTGCGGCTGCGCCGGCGCCACCAGCCAGAAGCTGGCGCTGCCGGCCGGCACGTCGATCTGGATGCCGGGAGTGAGCGGATCGGCGTCGAGCGCGCCCGGCCCGGTCTCGTCGGTGCTCGCGCCCGCGAGCTGGACCCGGCCGGCCGAGGCTTCGATCGTGATGCGCGTCGGCGCGGCGATTCGCTGGCCGGCCGCGTCGCGCAGCTCGACTTTGACCGCCATGCGGGAAACGCCATCGGCGACCGCGGACTTGGCATCGACCTCGACCGCGATTTCGCCCACCGCAGCGTTGGCAGCAGCGGCCGGCACGGTCTGCGGCAGGGGCGGCAGCACGGTCGCCGGCACGACCTGCGCCTGCGCCAGAGTGACGGCGAGTGCCAGCGGGCTGAGGAGAAGCAGAGGCTTAGCGGACATCGCGGCCTCCCGGCTCGGCGGGCTTGGAGATTTGCTGCATGGGAGTGCTGCGTTCGGAATCGCCTGTCGGCGGTGGCGGCGCCAGCGGCCTGACCTTCGGCACGGTCTGGTTGGCGCTGTCGGTCGCCTGCTGCGGAGCGGTAAGGGGTTTGCTGCTGAACCGCAGGGGCGCGCTGCCCTTGGGTTCGGACTGCGGCGCACTCACTTCGCCCTGGGCGCGGCGGGCCTTGACCTGCTCGAGCACGGCGTTCGAACACGACCCTTCGATGAAGTCGGCCCGGTGCAGTTCGCCGTTCTTGAGCTCGAGGAAAAGCGAGTTGGCGTCGCCCGCGTTGCGGTTGCTGCTGGTCGTCAGGCGGCTGCCGCGCGGCAGGGTGAGCGGGTCGGCCTTGAGCACGGCCAGCCGCGGCGGCAGGCCGCAGTAGCTGTATTTGCCTTCGCTGTCGGTGGTAAAGCTGGTGCCGTCCTGCAGCCACAGGCGTACGCCTGGGATGCCGATTTCCTCGGCGTCCTGGACGTGGTTGTTATTGCAGTCGACAAAGACCTTGCCCGCGATACACGTGTCGGTGGTGAACACGCCGCCCTGGACCTTGACCTGGTAGGCCGCGACGTTCGAGCAGTTGGCCGGGCTGGCGGCGCAGTTGAGCACCGGAGTCGGCTTGGCCTGCGCCCGGTTGATGCCGTCGCCCTCCTGGGCGCCGACGCCGACGCGGACGCGGTAGCTCAGTACCACTTCCTCGTTGCCGCCCAAGGTGCCGGCAGCAAAGATCAGCACCGGGCCAGGGCCGCCCTGCGGGTCGGCCAGGCGCGAGCGGGCGCTGCCGCGCTGCAGCTGGGCCGTGCCGGCGATGTAACGGAAACCCGCCGGCAGCCGGTCCTCGACGAAAACCGCGCCAAACGGCGCCGCGGTCGAGTTGCGCACGCGCACCGTGTATTGCAGCGAATCGCCGACTTCGACGATCTGGGTCGAGCCAATCTTGCTCACCACGATCCCGGTGACCGCGCGCGGGTCGAGCGGAATGTGGTTGTGGATCACGCCATGGGTCGAAGACCCGAGCCGCATCGCCAGCCAATACGCGGTCGACTCGCGGTCCACCGGAGCGCCCGACTGCGGCTGGACCCGGATCGCTCCGACACCGGCGGGAGCGGACAGGCTGCCCGACTGCGGCGGGATCACCTGCGAGACGAAGCTGTGCGAGGCCGGCGGGCGGACGTTCAGCTGGAAGTCGCAGCTCGCCGGCGCGCCCAGGCCCAGCAGGAACTGGTAGGCGCCGAGCGGGCCGACCGTCATGCTGATAGCCCGGCCTTCGATGCTGTAGCCGCCCGCGGCGGCGTTGACGATGTGGCGGGTGGGGTCGAAACCGGCGCAATTGGGCGCCGACAGGGTCACGACCGATCCCGGCACCGGGGTGCGCAGAATCGAGTCGTAGACCACGCCGCTGGGGTCGACCGGCAGGCTCTGGCCGCGCAGCTGCTGGCCCGGGGCGAGCACGATGCGCAGCTGATGCACTTCGTCGGATTCGAGACAAGACTCGCTGTCGGTGCCCGCGAGACAGGCCGGGCGGTGGCCGCCTTCGTCGTTGCTGACCGGAACCCCCCAAACCACGCCGCTGGCGGCGTCGCGGAAACGGATCCGGTAGGCGCGGCCGGGAATCAGGTCGGCTGCGCTCCAGCTGCCGTCGGCCGCGGTGGTGACGTGGCGGACCACGACCGGCGTGCCGCCGGTGACATCGACCACTTCGACGTTCCAGCCGGCGAGCAGCCGGTCACCCGCATCCAGGATCGAGTGCTGGCTGCCATGGTCGAGCCAGACATTGCCGGTGACGCCGGCGGCGAGCACCACCGTGGTCGGCGCGCGGCAGGCGTTCTGGCTTGGCGCCGGGGTGCACTCGGGCAGCTTGCCGACGTCGCCGCGGAAGGCGGCAAGGTCGGCCACGCTGGCGGCATAGATCTCGGGCTCGCCGCCGCCGCTCACCAGCACCGCGTTGTTGAGGATGGCGCGGTTGGCGCCGGCCGCGGCGTTCGCTTGCACGCGCACCGGCACTTCGATCGGACCGCCGTGCTGGGCGCCGGCGGCAACGATCTGGGCGCTCGAGCATTCAAAAGCGCTGTCATTGGCCGCGCCGGTGCAGGTCCAGCCGCTGCCCTGCGGGGTGCCGGCCAGGACGATACCGACCGGCAGCCGGTCTTCGACGCGGATGCTCGCGTCGGTGGCGCGCTGGCCGATGTTGCCAACCAGGATGCGGTAGCTCGCCAGGTTGTTGGTGGCAAAGACACCTTGCGCCGCCTTGCTCACGACAAGGTTGGGCAGGTTGCCGATCTCGCCGAAGTTGTAATCGGTGCCGGCGGCGCCCGCGACCAGAACGATGGCGTCGATCACCGACGGCGTGCTGTTCACGCCGCTCGCGCTGCCGCCGACCGAGCCGGCGCTGGTGATGCCGTTGATGGTTCCCGGCGGCTGCTCCGGTTCGGTCAGTGTGTAGCGGCCCGGACGCAAATCGGGGAAACGGTAACGGCCGGCCGCGTCGGTGTAGGCGTCGACCGAGACCGCGCGGCCGAGGTCGTCGCGCCCGGTCAGCGTGACGCGCACGCCCGCATAACCGTCTTCGCCGGCGCCGCGGATGCCGTTGTTGTCGGCGTCGTTGTAGACGCTGCCCGCGATCGCGGCGGCGGGAATCTCGCCGAACAGGTTGCCGACCGAATTGGCCGAGGCAGCCAGGGCGACGCCGCCGATGGTCGACGGCAGGGTCGTCACCAGCGTTGCCGTGCCGCCGGCGCTGCCGGCGAGAGTGACGCCGTTGAGGGTTGCCGCCGGCTGGGCCGGCTGCGTCAGCTGATAGGTACCGGCCAGCAGGCCGCTGAAGCTGAAGCTGCCGTCGGCCCCCGTCACCACGCTGCGCCGAATCGACTGCCCCGCGCTGTCGGTGCCGGTCAGTTCTATGGTCTGGCCGGCGATGCCGGCTTCGCCCGCATCGCGCAAGCCGTTATTGCTGGCGTCGAGGTAAACGGCACCGGCGATGCTGCCGTTGCCCAGTTCGCCGAAATCGTTGTTGACCGATTGGGCCCCCACGGCGAGCGGGATGTTGGCCACGCTCGAGGGTGTGGTCGCGACAGCGCTGGCAGCGCCGCCCGCCGAGCCGGCACGGGTGATGCCGTTGCTCGTTCCCGCCGGCTGCGCGGGCTGGGTCACGGTATAGCTGCCCGGCCGCAGGCCGGCGAAGGCGTAAGCACCGCTGCTGTCGGTGGTGGTCGTCAAGCTGACGGCGCCGAGATCGTTGGCGCCGACCAGCGTCACCGTCTGGCCGGCAAAGCCGGTTTCGCCCGCCTCACGCAGACCGTTGTTGTCGAGGTCGAGGTAGACCGAACCGGCGATCCGCGCCGGCGGAATTTCGGCAAATCGGTAGCCGGTGGCATCGGTGTCGACGACCAGCGCAATGCCGCTTGTGGCCGAGACCGCGGCCGAGGCCAGGCTGGAGCTGCCACCTGCGCTGCCGACGCTCGTCAGGCCTTGTAAGGTGCCGGCGGGCTGGGCCGGTTGGCGCAGGGTGTAGCCGGCGGCAGGCAGGTCGTCGAAGCGCCAGGCGCCGTTGCCGTCGCTCGTGGTCGTCGCCACGACCGTGCCGACGGCGTTGAGCAGCTCGATCACCGAACCGGGAATCGCCGTGTCCTGGGGGCCACGGACGCCGTTGTGGTCGAGGTCGAGGAAAACCTCGCCCGCGATCGAGCTCAGAGTCTTGCCGAACAGCTGGTTGCTCAGCCCCGCCGGCGGGATCGACACATCGATCTGAAGCGGCGTGCTAAAGCCGTACCCGGCCGGGTGGAGCTGGACCAGGCGGTAATTGCCGACCGGGGCGTTGGTGAAGAGGAAGGCGCCGCTGGCATCGGTTTGAGTGATGGCGATCACGGTCCCCGAAACCGGGTCGACCAGTTGCACGGTCTGTCCGGCCAGCCGCCCGATGTCGTCGAGATCGAGCAGACCGTTGCGGTTGCGGTCGTGATAGATCAGACCGCCCAGCAGCGAGCTGCCGATCTCGCCGAAACGGTAGCCGGTGGCGTCGACGCCGGCGCCCAGGCCTATGGCCTGGACCACGGTGCCGAAGCCCGCAGCGCCGCTCGCCGGCCGGGTGCCGCCGGCGGTATCCGCGCCGCTGCCGGCCGCCGGGTTGGGGCCGTCGGCGAACCCGGCGGGCTGGGTCTCGGTCAGGGTGTAGCCGGCCGCCCCGGCGGGGCGCAATCCGGTAAAGCTGTAACGGCCGCTGCCGTCGGTGGTGGTGGTGCGGTTGACCGCAGCGCCGCGGTCGTCGAGACCGCTCAGCGCCAGCGTGACCCCGGGCAAGCCGGGCTCGCCCGCGTCCTGGCGGCCATTGACGTTGAAATCGACAAACACGACCCCTGCGAGCGAGGCCGGCGGCAGTTCGCCAAAGTCCATCGCGGTGGCGTTGTCGCCGTTGCTCAGGTCGATGCCCAAGATCGTGTCGAGCGTGGCCGACTCGTTGGCGACGTCGTATTGGCTGCCCAGCGAGCAGCTCGAGCAGGCCGCCCCGCCAACCTGGCCGATGCGGTCCTTGCCGTCGAAGAAGCCGGCCGGCTGCAGCTCGCGTACGTGATACGCAGCAGGCAGGAGGTTGGAGAAGAGGTAGCTGCCGCCGGCGCCGCTGGTGGTGATGGCGACGAGACTGTTGTCGGTCGCACGCAAGAGCTGGATCGAAACGCCCGCGATTCCAGTCTCGCCACCGTCGAGGCTGCCGTTGTTGTTGAGGTCGCGATACACCGTGCCGGCGATCGAGGGCCGGGCCACTTCAGCAAAGTTGTAGCCGGTGCCGGTATCAGCACCACCCACCGGAATCGCGGCGATCACGGTGCCGTAACCCGCCGCCCCCGACGCGGGCCGGGTGCCGCCCAGCGAATCGAAGGCACCGCCGCTGGGGTTGAGCCCGTCGACATAGGCCGCGGGCTGGGTTTCGGTGATCGTGTAGCCGCCCGCGTTCGAAGGCGGCAGGTTGTCAAAGCGGTAGCTGCCGTTGGCAGCCGTCGTGACCACGGCGTTCACCGGGTTGCCGTAGGCGTCGGTGCCGCTGAGCGCGAGCGACACGCCGGCGATTCCGGTCTCGCCGCTGCCGCCGGGCTGGCCGTTGGCGTCGCGGTCGCGGAAGACCGTGCCGGCGATCGACGAACGAGTGACCTTGACCGAGGCGGTGGCCGAGTCGTTGCTGCTCACCGTGTCGATGCCGCCGATCACGGCAGGATCCGTCCCGACAACAGCGGTGTTGTTCGCCACTCCGCCGGCGGGATAAGCCGTGATGCGCACCGGGATCGAGATCGTGGCGCTGGCCGTGGCCCCCAGCAGCCCCATGTCGCAGCTGACGAGCTGGCCGGCGACTGTGCACGTGCCGGAGGCCAGCGGCGTGGTGTAGCTGGGTGCGGCGCCGGCCAGTTCCATGCCGGCCGGCAGGGTGTCGGTGACCCGGGTGCTGAGGCTGTCGCCGGGCCCGCTGTTGCTGATCGTGAGGCTCCAGACGAAGGGCTCGCGCAGCGAAACCGTGGCCTTGCTTGCGGCCTTGGTGATGCTCAGGTCAAGCCGCGGGCGCGCCGTGGTGCGCTCGGTCACGCTGTCGTTGCTGGCCAGGGTGTCGGGCTCGTTGGCCTCGACCGCCACCGTGTTGACGTAGACGTCGCCGCTGCCCGCGGGCGCGTCGATCACCTGGAAGCGCAGCCACACGCTCTTGCTCTGGCCGCTGGCGAGATCGCCGAGGGCAGCCCCACTGGCCAGCGTTCCTGCCGGCAGCTGGCAGCTGTAGGCGATGGTGCCGCCAGGCGCGCTGACCTGGCCGGTGGCGGAACACAGCGACGGGCTGTTACAGGTGCTGCCGCCGTAGCTGGTGGTGTCGCACACGAAACGCGCGGTTTTTCCCGCCGGAACCGCAAAGGACTCCTGGATCCGGACCCCGGTGCCGTAGGAGGGCCCGTTGTTGGTCACCGTCACCGCATAGTCGATGAAGGTGGCGCCGGCCTCGAAGATCAGCGGGTCGACGCGGTCGGTCTTGTTGACCAGCAGGTCGAGGGCGGCAGGGTTGACGACCAGCGCCGGCGCTGCCGCCGTGTTGTTGCTGGGATCGCTTTCGGCCGTGGTGGTGCTGACGCTGGCGGCGTTGCCGAACGAGCGCACGCCATTGCCAGCCATGTAATTGGGGCGGACCACCAGGGTGATGGTCTGGGTCTCACCGTCGGCCATCGAGCCGATGGTGCAACTGAAGCCGGGGGCGGCCGGGGTGATCTGCGCACCGGCCGCGATCGAACAGCTCGAGCCCGATTTGCTCGAAGCGATCGACACCAGGCTCAGGCCGGCGTCGCCCGCCGCGAAGCTGAAGGTGTCGGCGATCGCCACAGCCTGCGCGGTCGACGGGCCCTTGTTGCGGAAGCTCAGCGTGTAGGTCGCGTTGACCCCGGCCGGTACCGCGGCCGGCAGGACGGTCTTGCCCGTCATCTGCACGTCGGCCACCGGGTCGATCTGGACTGTGTCCGACGCCGAGTTGTTGCTTGAGTCGGGGTCGCCTTCGGTAACGTTGCTGACGGTGGCGGTGTTGGTGAAACTGCCCTCGCGCAGCGGCCGGGGCACGGTGATCGCAATCGAGATCGACTCGCCGCCCTTCAGTTCACCTGCGCTCTGGCTGCAGCTGAGCGAGTTGCCGGCGACCGTGCAACTGAGGCGGGCGCTGGTGCCGCCCAACGGCGACACCACATAGCTCAGGGCTCCGCTGCGGCCGCTCAGATACGCCGGAACGACGTCGGCGACGCGGATGCCGGTGGCGGGTTCGGTGCCGGCCGGGCTGGTATTGCTCACCACCAGGGTGTAGGTGACCGCGGCCTCGTTCGACTCGAGCACCTTGTTGCCATTGGGCGTCGAGGTCGTCTTGGTGATCGCAAGATCGGGCTTGAGCGTGGTCGACGTTGCCGACGCCGAGGCGCAATCGTTGCTGGTGTTGCTGTCGCCTTCGGCCGGCGGCTGGGCTGCCAAGCCGGCACCGGCCGCCAGGCCAGGCAGCGAACTGCCGGTACAGACGGTGTTGGTGAGTGCGCCCGCACTGCCGGCACGGGTGATGATCGATAGCGTCGGCGCTGAGCTCCCGGCCGCAACCGGGGCACCGACATAGTCGCAACTCAGGTAAGTGCCGCCAGGTGCGAGCGTGCACGACCAGCCGGTCCCGCTGGCGCTGACATAGGTCTCGCCCGCCGCCAGCTGGTCGATCACCCGCAACGGGCCGGTGGCGACGCGCGGGCCGTTGTTGAGCAGCGAAATCGTCGAGCTCATGGTCGAACCCAGGGCCACCGGGCTCGGCGACTTGGTCTTGGTCAGGCTCAGGTCGGCCCCGTCGGGCATGACCTTGACCGTGACCGACGCGCTGTTATTGCCCGGGGAGGGGTCGGCGGTGGCGCTGCTCAGGCTCGCGGTATTGGTGAAATCGGTGCCGGTGCCGCCGACCGCAGCATTGCCAGGCGCAGTGGCGACGATGTCGATGTCGTCGCTGACGCCGGTGGCCAAGGTGGGACGGCTGCAGCTGATGGTCCCGCTCGCGTGGCTACAGGTCCAGTTGGGGCCGCTCGCCGAAACGAAGGTCCAGCCGGCCGGCAGGGTGTCGGTGACCAGCACCGTCGTCGCCACACCGGGACCGTCGTTGCGCGGTGCCAGCCTGAAACCGACCGCGCTGCCGGCGATCACCGGAGTGGCCGTGGTCACCGTCTTGCTGGCCATGCGCAGGTCGGCGCCGTTCAACACCTGGGTGTCGACCGTGGTCGTGTTGTTGTTCAGATCGGGATCGGGCACGACCGGATTGCTGCCCAGGGCCACCGGACTCAGGGTCGCGCTATTGGTCACGGTGCCGCTGGCGGCGTTGATGCGCGCCACCACGGTCAGCGCCGGGATCGCGGCGCCGACGGCATGGATCGCATCGCGATCGCAGGTGACGACCCGGCTCGCGTGGCTGCACGACCAGCCGCTGCCGGATGCCGAGACATACGTTGCTGCCGGCGGCAAGGTGTCGACGATGCGGATGCCGTGGCTGGCGTTGGGGCCGGCGTTGCTCGCCGTCAAGGTATAGGTGACCTGAGCCCCGCCCACCACCGGATCGGGCGTTCCAGTCTTGGTGAGACCGAGGTCGGCGCCACTGATGACGGTGGTCGACTGCGTCTGGCTGTTGTTGGCGGCGTTGGTGTCGTTGCTGGAACTGACCGTCGCTGTGGCCGTGATCGTTGCCGGACCGGGGCCGAGCGCGCGCATCTGAACGCTGATGTTGCGCACGTCCTCGCCCTTGCCCGCCACCGTGCCCAGGTCGCACGCCACCTCGCTTGCGCCGCTGTCGTAGGTGCAGCCGGACGAAGCCGAAACCAAGATCGCTCCTGCCGGGACGCTCACCCGCAGAACGACGTCGAGCGCGGCGTCGGTGTCGTTGTTGTCGACCCGGGCCGCGTAAGTGACCAGGCCGCCCGCCGCGACCGGATCGGGGGTGTCGGTGAACGCCGCCACCTGGACATCGACCGCCATCGCCGTCATCGGCAAAGCCAGCAGGGCACCGGACAGCAGCGAACGAAGGTAGCGGGAGGCCAGTCGGCCCCGGAATTTCTCGGTCATGGCAAGGAAGGACAAGGCACGGGAAAAGAGGCCGACGCGGTCCGCAACAGACGCAGCTCGGCCCGACTCCGTGACGGAGTCAGTCGGCAACAGGGAATCGGAGGCGGTAGGGGCCTGGCGCGCGGCTGCGGTTGGTAGGCCCCCGGCCCAAGGCTGCGTGCTGAAAATTCGCAGCCCTACGCTGCAGGTCCGCCAGGAGCGGCCCTGCTCATCAAAATCGGTATTCAAGTCTTGCCTGCCGAAGGGAGCGACTTCTCGCCCGCATGGCAGACGTCAGCTCGGACAAATTTAAGAATCGTCCGAAAAGCCTACCTACTTATTTTAGGTTAATGCCCTAAATGGGCTTATATCCACTTGACTCGCCGAATTTTTTGTTGTTTTCACAACAAATCCGCCTATTCGGCGTCGGGCTGCCGCGCCGGTTGGGCGTCGACAAAGGCGGGCAGGGCCATGCAAGCTTCGAATACCCGCATCACGTGGGGCACGTGTTCGAGCCGGCAATCGAAGCGCCGGGCATTGAAGACCTGCGGCACGATCAACACGTCGGCCAGGGTCACGCCGTCACCAAAGGCGTAGCGCCCCGCCACCGGCGCCAGCATGGCGTCGAGCTGGGCTAGGCCGGATTCAACCCAGTGGCGGTACCAGGCGTTTTTCTGGGCTTCACTGGCGCCCAGTTCCCGGCCCAGGTACTTCAGCACCCGCAGATTGTTGAGCGGGTGGATCTCACAGGCGATCGTCAGCGCCAGCGCCCTCACCTGCGCGCGCCCGAAGGCATCGCCCGGCAGCAAGACCGGATGCGGATGGGTCTCTTCTAGATATTCGATGATCGCGAGCGACTGCGTCAGGACGCGAGCTTCGTCTTCGAGAACCGGCACCAGGCTGGCAGGATTGAGCGTGCGGAAGTCGGGCGCGAACTGCTCGCCGCCGCCACGCACCAGATGGACGGGCACGGTCTCGTAGGTCAGACCCTTGAGGTTCAGCGCGATGCGGACCCGGAACGAAGCGGACGAGCGGAAATAGCTGTGCAGCTTGATCATCTTCGGTTCCGCCTTCGCTTGGCGCCCTTGGGCAGAGGAGAAAAGCGGCGGCCGGACTCCCGCTCCGCCGCCGGAGATCGAATGAATCAGCGCAGCTTGAGCTTGAGCACGCCGACTC
The DNA here is from genome assembly GCA_023443095.1 of Pseudomonadota bacterium. Lineage (GTDB taxonomy): Bacteria > Pseudomonadota > Gammaproteobacteria > Burkholderiales > Burkholderiaceae_F > JAEZVV01. The sequence goes on along the minus strand of JAEZVV010000017.1, from coordinate 4,169 downwards.
CGGTGACGCCGCCCTCGAGTTCGTCGCCCCGGACCACGGCACTGACGCCGGCGGGGGTGCCGGTGAAGATCAGGTCGCCGGGCTGCAGCTCGTAATAACGCGACAGGTGTTCGATGGTCTCGGCGATGGTCCAGATCATCTGGTTCACCTTGCCGACCTGGCGCTTGACGTTGTTGACGTAGAGATAGATCTCGGCGCCTTCGACCGGAGCCACCATCCCGGCGGGTTTGATCGGCGTGATCGGGGCGGAACGGTCAAAACCCTTGGCGGTGTCCCACGGCCGGCCGTTTTTCTTGGCTTCGGCCTGGAGGTCGCGGCGGGTCAGGTCGAGCCCGACCGCATAACCCCAGATGTGCGCGGCCGCATCGGCCGCAGCGATGTTGCGGCCGCCCTTGCCCAAGGCCACCACCAGCTCGACCTCGTGGTGCAGGTTCTCGGTCGCGACCGGGAAGTCCATCACCGCCTGCTTGCTCTCGGGCACCGGGAAGACGGCGTCGGCCGGCTTGGAGAAGAAGAACGGCGCCTCGCGCCCGGTCGCGCCCATTTCCTTGGCGTGATCCTCGTAGTTGCGGCCGACGCAGTAGATGCGGTGCACGGGGAACAGGTTGTCGCTGTTCCAGACGGGGACCACGGCCTGCGGCGGCGGGGCGAAGGTGAATGACATGAGATCGGTCCTGAAAGTCGAATAAGCCAAGCGCGATCCGCGCTGGCCGCAACGATATCAGTGACGGCTCGAGCGCGAGATCGCCCGCGAAAGCAGGATCACCGGCAAGACGCCGACCGCCACGATCGTGAGCGAAGGCGCCGCCGCTTCGCCCAGGCGCTCGTCGGCCGCAAACTGGTAGGCCACCACCGCCAGCGTGTCGAAGTTGAAAGGCCGCAGCAGCAAGGTGGCGGGTAGCTCCTTCATCACGTCGACAAACACCAGCAGGGCGGCAGCCAGCACCGATGGAGCCAGGATAGGCAGGTGGACGCGGCGGAACACCTCGGCCGGGCTTGCGCCCAGCGAACGCGCCGATGCGTCCATCGCCGGCGTGATGCGGGCCAGTCCCGCTTCCACCGGCTGGTAGGCGACCGCGAAATAACGCACCAGATAACCGTAGAGCAGGGCAAACACGCTGCCGGTGAGCAGCAGACCGGTGCCGCTGCCGATCAGGCTGCGCGCGAACGCATCGACCTGACGGTCGAGCAGAGCCAGCGGCACCAGGATGCCGACGGCGATCACTGCCCCTGGCACCGCGTAACCGAGGCTCATCACCCGCACCGAGAGCCTGACCAGCCAGCCGGCCGCGCCGCGCGTGACCATGCGCTGCGAATACGCAAGCAGCAGCACGAACAGCAGGGCCAGCGCCGAAGCCGCCGCCGCGATCAGCACCGTGTTGGTCAACCAGCCGGCGTAGCGGGCCCACTGCACCGTGTCCCACGCAGGCACCAGCAGTCGCACCAGCAGCGCGACTGGCGCCACGAACCCGAGGACGATGGGCAGGCAACACACCAGGGTCGCACCCCAGCCCTGCCAGCGCTCCAGCACAGCGCGCGGCGCCGGCCGCTGGCTGGCGGTAGGCGTGAAAAAGCGCGCCCGGCCGCGAGCCTGGGCCTCGAGGCCGACGATCACCAGGACCACGAGCAGCAACACGCCGGCGAGCTGGCTCGCCGCCACCTGGTCGCCGAGCGAGAACCAGGCCCGCAACACCGACGTGGTGAAAGTCTGCAGGCCGAAATACTGGGCCGCACCGAAGTCGGCGATGGTCTCCATCAGCGCGAGCAAGGCGCCCGCCGCAATCGCCGGACGCGCCAGCGGCAGGTTGACCCGCCACCACGCCGCCCAGGGCGACAGGCCCAGGCCGCGCGCAGCGTCCATCATCGACGCGGTACGCGCCATGAAGGCGGTGCGCGCCAGCAGGTAGACGTAGGGGTAGAGCACCACCGCGAACACGAAAGCCGCCCCCGGCAGCGAGCGGATTTCCGGGAACCAATAATCGCCGCGGCTCCACAGGAAGTGTTGACGCAACGCCGACTGCAGGGGGCCGGAGAACTGCAGGAAATCGGTGTAGGCGTAGGCCACGATATAGGCCGGCATCGCCATCGGCAGCAGCAGGCCCCACTCGAACCAGCGGCGGCCGGGGAAGTCGGTGGCAGCGACCAGCCACGCCGCCGGCGCTCCCAGCAACACCACGCCGATCACCACCAGCGCCGACAAGCCAGCCGTCTCCAGTGCGGCACGCGGAATGATGGTGGTGGCGAGGTGAAGGATCGTCTCGCGGGTAGCGTCGGCCGAAAAGAAGCTGGCAAACACACTGGCCACGGGCAGACCCACGATCAGTCCCGCCAGCACGGCGAGGATTGCGGTGCCCAGGAGAGGCTCGCTCGGCCCTAAGGCGCGGCGGGCAAAAACGGGGAAAGCAGGCAATCGGAACTCGATGGAAGTGGGTTCGGCGCAGCGCTGGCGCAGGTGGCCGGGCGGATCGCCAAATGCGAATGATACTCATCTGGAATAAACTCCGCCCATGACCACCGCCGCCTTGCCCATCCTCACCGTTCGCGAGCTCTCGGTTCGCTACCCGCGCCAAACTGCCCCGGTGCTCGCCGACCTGTCGTTCGAACTGGCGCGCGGCGAGATCGGCGCCATCGTCGGCCAGTCGGGCTGCGGCAAGACCACGCTGCTGCGGGCCGTGGCGGGCTTCGTGGCAGTCACCAGCGGCGAGATCGTGATCGACGGCGTGAGCGTCTCGGGCCACGGCTTCACCGCCCCGCCCGAGAAACGCGGCGTCGGCCTGGTGTTCCAGGACTACGCGCTGTTTCCGCATCTCTCGGTCGCCGCCAACGTTGCCTTCGGCCTGCGCTCGCTCGAGCGCGGCGAACGCGAGGCCCGCGTCACCGAGATGCTGGACCTGGTCGGCCTGGCCAAACACGCGACCAAGTTCCCGCACGAACTCTCGGGCGGCCAACAGCAGCGCGTGGCCCTGGCCCGCGCACTGGCGCCCCGCCCTGCCCTGCTGCTGATGGACGAACCGTTCTCCAGCCTCGACGTCGAACTGCGCGGCCGCTTGAGCACCGAGGTGCGCGCCATCCTCAAGGCGAGCGGTACCAGCGCCATCCTCGTCACGCACGACCAACAAGAGGCTTTCTCGATGGCCGACCGCGTCGGTGTGATGCGCGCCGGCCGGCTCGAGCAATGGGACCGGCCCTACGAGCTCTACCACCGTCCGGCGACGCGTTATGTCGCGGACTTCATCGGCCAGGGGGTGTTCCTGCCGGCGCAGGTGGTCGACTCCCAACACGTGCAGATGGAACTTGGCCGGTTGGTCGGCGAGGTTCCGCCGCAGTGCGGCCCGAGCTGCGCCGAATGCGAGACCGGCTGCCCGGTCGACGTCCTGCTGCGCCCCGACGACGTGGTGCACGACGACGCCAGCGAACTGAAGGCCGAGGTGGTCGCCAAGGCCTTCCGCGGCGCCGACTTCCTCTACACGCTACGGCTGGCAAGCGGCCGCGAAGTGCTGGCCCTGGTGCCCAGCCACCACGACCATGCAATCGGCGAAGCGATCGGGATCCGGCTCGACGCCGACCATGTGATCACCTTCCCCGCCGCCGAAACACACGCGTAAAAAAGGGGCGCCGCCCTGCGGCGACGCCCCTTCGCTAGCTAAGCCAGCCGACGCTTACGCGTAGACCGTGCCGCTCTTGTCGCCCACCGGACGGGCCTTGCGCGGCGCCTTCACAATCAGCGCCGGCTTGGTCTTCGCGGGCGACGGCAGCGGCGCGATCGCCGCACTCTTGCCGTACTTCTTCTCCAGCTCCTTGATGTCGCCGAAATCGAGCGCCCGCTGCGGACAGCTCTCCACGCAGCTCGGCAGCTTGCCCTCGGCCAGACGATCCACGCAGGCGTCGCACTTGCTCATCTTGCCCGCCTTCTCGTCGAACTGCGGCGCCCCGTAAGGACACGCCGTCGCGCACAGCTTGCAGCCAATGCACTTCTTCTGGTCAATCAGCACCAGGCCGTCTTCCTTGCGCTTGGCGTGCGCCCCGGTCGGGCACACCTTGGTGCAGGCCGGCTCCACGCAGTGGTTGCAGGCAATCGACGTGTAATACGCAAACACGTCCTGCTTCCACGCGCCCTTGACCTGCTTCCAGTCCCCGCCCGCGTACTCCGCCACCCGCCGGAAATTGCG
>JAEZVV010000135.1 GCA_023443095.1 Pseudomonadota bacterium | reverse complement strand
CGGGGGGCTCCGATTTTTGGTTGTTCCTAAATGTGGACCCCGCTCCCGGATCCAGCCGTTTCGCAATACCCCTTCCGAATCAAGCGTTTGCGCGTGAGCGCCGCGGTGGCACGAATCTCGCTTCCTGGAGTTCAAGCGGCGCATTCAAGCCGCCGCGTTCGAACTGTGAGGAAATCGCATGAACCACGACCACTCGGGGAGCCCGCAACAAGCTTCCCGCCGCCAGCTCCTGAAAGGCGGCTCGGCCCTGCTGCTGGGCACGGTGTCGGCCGCTGCCAGCGCCGCCACCCCCAAGGCCGGCCCGCGTTTTGACAAGATCGTCGACGTGATCGTCGTCGGCAGCGGTTTCGGCGCGCTCGCCGCTGCGCTCGAGGCCAAAGAGAACGGCGCCGACGTCCTGGTGCTCGAGAAGATGCCGATGCTGGGCGGCAACTCCGCCATCAACGGAGGCGCCTTCGCCGTCGCCGGCTCGCCGCTGCAGGAAAAGGACGGCATCAAGGACTCGCCCGAGCTGATGTTGAAGGACATGCTCAAGGCCGGTCGCGGGCTCAACAACGTCGACCTGCTCAAGCTCATCGTCGAGGGTACCCGCCCCGCCTTCGACTTCACCATCCGCCACGGCGTTCAATACAAGCCCTTCACCCAGCATTTCGGCGGCCACAGCGTGCCCCGCATCTGCCAAGCCGTGCACAGCACCGGCGGCGACATCACCTTGCCGCTGATCCGTGCCGCGCAGGCCCAGGGCATCGAGATCCGCTCGCGCTGCAAGATGGAAGAATTCGTCCGCGACGAGGCCGGCCGCGTGATCGGCGTGGTCGCGCGCGACCGCTACGACTTCCCCAACGAGGCTTCGGGCGAGGTGAAGACGTATGGCGCGCGCCGCGGCGTGGTTGTCGCCACCGGCGGCTTCAGCCGCAACGTCGATTTCCGCCGCATGCAGGACCCCGCGCTCGACGAGCGCCTCGATTCGACCAACCAACCAGGCGCCACCGGTGAAGCCATGCTCGCCATGTTCAGCCTGGGCGGCGCTCCGGTGCAGATCGATCAGATCCAACTCGGCCCCTGGTCCTCGCCTGACGAAAAGGGATTCGGCCTCGCGTCTCAGTTCAACACCATCGCCGGCTTCCCCAAGGGCATGATGGTCGATGTACGCAGCGGCCAGCGTTTCGTCGACGAAATGGCCGACCGCAAAGCGCGCTCGGACGCCATCCTCACCCGCGTCGACGCCAAGACCGGCAAGCCGGTCTATCCGGTGTGTTTCACCGACGCAGTCGGCGCCAAGGACGCGCAGACACTCAAGAACGGCCTCAAATACGGGGTCATCCACCGCTTCGACAGCCTCGACGCCCTGGCCAAGTTCTACGGCATTCCGGTCGCGGCACTCAAGGCCGAAGTCGAACGCTTCAACGGCTACGTCCGCGCCCGCAAGGACGCTCAGTTCGGCCGCATGCTCGACCTGGCGATCGAACTCAAGCAGGCGCCCTTCTATGCCGTGCGAGTCTGGCCCAAGGTGCACTACTGCATGGGCGGGGTGGCGATCGACACCCAGGCACGAGTGATCCGCGCCGACCGCAAGCCCATCCCCGGCCTCTACGCCGCCGGCGAAGTCACGGGCGGCACCCACGGCGCCAGCCGCCTGGGCGGCTGCGCGATCGCCGACGGCCTGGTGATCGGCCGCATCGCCGGCACCCAGGCGGCCCAAAACGCTCCGGCCTCGACGCTGCGCGCCTGAGTCCGCCCCCGCTTCCACCAAGAAACGCGATGAAAACTTTCACGACTCTCCTGAGGTCGACTCCCGCCGTCCTGGCAGCCATCTTCCTGGCTTTCGCCGCCACCTTCGCCCAGGCCCAGACCCTCAAGCCGCAGCACAGCGCGCTGGCGGGCAATTGCGCCGCCTGCCACGGCAGCTCGGGCCAGTTCCTGGTGCCCGAGGACAAGTCCTGCCTGACCTGCCACGGCTCCTACGCCGAACTCGCCCGAAAGAGCGCCGCCAAGCTCAAGCAGGACCGCAACCCGGAACCCAATCCGCACCTCTCGGGCCACTACGGCGATTCGCTCAACTGCACCGCCTGCCACAAGGAACACAAGCCGGCCGAGCTCTATTGCAACAACTGCCACGAGTTCAACTACCCGCGCATGAAGAAATAAACACCGGATTCGGGCTGCGCCGCCGGGCGCGGTCCGTCGGGCGCAAGGCGACGCAGATCGCCACCGCCCACGCTTTCTCCAACAGGATGGAAAACACCATGTCTCAATCGAAGTTCGTTGTATCGATCGTGATGCTGATCGCCAGCATTTCGATCGCCCATGCCAAACCCACGGTTGTGCTCAACGGCAGCCACCTCAGCCTCGAGCAAGCGCGCAGCGTCGCCCAGGGCGAAGCCGACGTGAAGATCGCCCCGGCCGCGCTCGAGAAGCTGAAGAAGTCCTACACCCTGGTGCTCGAAGCCGCCAAGGGCGGCACCCCGGTCTACGGCTTGACCGTCGGCGTCGGCCTCAACAAGGACCACGCCCTGTTCGATTCGAAGGGCGAGCTGAGCCCGGCGGTGCTGAAGGCGTCCAAGGCCTTCAACCAGGCGATGATCCTGTCGCACTCGGCCGGCGTGGGCCCGATGATGGACGAGGCCCTGGTGCGCATGACCATGGTGGTTCGCCTCAACACCTTGCTCAACGGCCAGACCGGCTCCCAGCCCTACGTGGCCGAGCTCTACCAGCGTTTTCTCAACCGCGGGCTGACCCCGGTGGTGCCGGCGCGTGGCACGGTAGGCGAAGGCGACATCACGATCGCCTCGCACATCGGCGCGGTGATGGTCGGCGAATGGCAGGCCCGGATCGACGGCAAGACGGTGAGCGGCGCGGAAGCCCTGCGCATCGCCGGGCTCAAGCCGCTCGACATCCAGGGCAAGGACGGCCTCGCCATCCTCTCGACCAACGCGCCCTCGGTGGCGCAGGCGATCAACGCCGTGCTCGCCGCGCGCCAGGTCATACGCGCCACCCCGAAGGTCTACGCGCTCAGCCTCGAAGCCCTGAACGGCAACGTCGCCCCCTTCCTGCCGCAGACCATCGGCGTGCGCCCCTTCCCCGGCCTGGCCGAATCGGCCAAGACGCTGCGCGACACCCTGGCTGGCTCGTATCTGTGGGTGCGCCACCCGCAACGCGCGCTGCAGGACCCGCTTTCGTTCCGCGACCAGGTCTACGTGATCGCCGAAATGGAACGCGCGCTGCGCGACGCCGAGCAGATGCTGTTGGTGCAGATCAACAGCTCGGACGACAACCCCGCCACCGTGCTCGACGCCGACCGCGCATATAGCGACCAGAGCCAGGTCGCGATGTATTTCGTCGACACCGCGGGCGCTAAGGGCGGCATCTTCCCCAGCGCCAACTTCGAGATCCTGCCGGTGGCGCTCGCCGTGCAGCGCCTGACGCTGGCCCTGGCCCACGCTTCGGCCACCAGCGTCCAGCGCACCCTGCACCTGTCGGACGACGGCTTCACCAAGCTGCCGCGTTTCCTGGCCGCGCCGGGCAATGCCGGCCACGCTTTCGGCGCGATCCAGAAGCCCTTCGTCGCCCTGCATGCGGAAAACGTCGACCTCGCTAACCCGGTCTCGCTCGACGTGATGCCGGTGGCCGGCAACATCGAGGACATCGGCACCAACAACGACGCCGCCGCACGCCGCCTGCACCGGGTTGCCGACAACCTCGCCGCGATCTACGGCCTGGAAATGCTGCACGCCGCCCAGGCGATCGACCTGCGCCTGGCACAAGCGCCGACGCTGGCGCTGTCGAAATCGACCCAGGCGATGTTCCGCGCCTACCGCGAGAAGGTCGCCTTCGTGAAGAAGGACCGCATCTTCACGCCCGACATCGCGGCCTCGATCCTCTTCGTCCAGACCCTCCCGACGCCTTGATGCGTCTCCAGCGGGGGCGCCCAGCCCCCGCTCTCCCGAGATACTCATGAACAAGACTCTCATCGCGCTCGCACTCGCGGGCCTCTATGCCGGCACGGCCGGCGCCCAGACCAAGGTCGAGCTCTACGGCGTACTCGACGGCGGCGTGCAATCGATCCAGCGCGCCGACATCGACGGCGTGAAACAGGATTCGAGCTTCGGCCTGGTCTCCAACTTCAACTGGGGCAACCGCGTCGGGCTGCGCGGCTCGGAGGACCTGGGCGGCGGCAACAAGCTCGTCTTCACCCTCGAAAACGGCTTCCAGCTCGACACCGGCAAGCTCGCCTCGAGCGACCGCATCTTCAATCGCCAGGCCTACCTCGGCCTGCAGAACTCGCTCGGCACCGTCGCTTTCGGCCGCTTCGGCGCGCTCGGATCGACCGCGGGCAATTTCGACATGTTCTGGCAGGCCGATCCTTTCGAAGGCGGTTACGGCGACGCCGGCATGGTGACCTTCGCCAACTACTGGACCATGGACAACGCCGTGGTCGCTCGCTCGAACGCTTACCGCGGGCTGACCGCTTCGGCGATGTATTCGTTCTCGATGGACGGCGCCGAACAGCCTGGCACCGGCAACAACCCGCGCTTTGCGGCGATCGGCGCCAATTACGCGGTCGGCAAGCTGTGGTCGGCGCTGATTTATGAAACCAAGCTCGCCGCCAACGGCACGGGCGAAGACGAGAAGGTGCTCAAGGCCGCGATCAACTACGACTTCGGCCCGGCCAAGCCGTTTTTTGCGTACTCCCGCGCCGACAGCTACACCAGCTACGGCGAGGCAAGCGATTCCGACACCTGGCTGCTCGGCCTGACCGCACCGCTCGCGGGCGGCCTGGTCCGCGCATCCTGGCAATACCTCGACGGCAAGGACCGCAGCCTGGCCGCCGGCACGTTCGCGGCCGAGCGCACGGTGTGGTCGCTGGGTTATTCCTACAACCTGAGCAAGCGCACCATCGCCTGGGGCGTGGCGACTCACTCGGTGGGCGGAAAATCGCTCGACGCCGACCGCCAGGACGGATACGTGATGTCGGACGAGCGCGGCGACGTCAACCGCAGCACCTTCACCGTGGGCCTGACCCACAGCTTCTAAACGCCGGGCCAAGCCCCAGACCGCGGCCGGCCCACCCGGCCGCGGGTTCCTTCCCCCACCCGTGTCAAAGGCGCGCCGGGCGGCGACAATCGCCGCTTTCTCCCGAGCGAGCGGATCGATGCCTGCCTTCCACCTCTCCCTGCACGTGAGCGACCTTGCCGCGACACGCGATTTCTATGGCCGCGTGCTCGGCTGCACCGAAGCCGCTTGCGCGCCGGACTGGGTCGATTTCGATTTTTTCGGCCATCAGCTCTCGCTCCATCGCGGCGCCCCCGGTGGCGACAGCGGCGCCGGCACGGTCGACGGCCAGGCGGTGCCGATGCCGCACTTCGGGGTGGTGATGGCCATGCCCGAGTGGCGGGCTCTGGCCGAGCGGCTGCGCGCCGCCGGCGTCGCCTTCGTGCTCGAACCCCAGGTCCGTTATGCCGGCAGTCCGCGCGAACAAGGCACGTTTTTCGTGCGGGACCCGAGCCGCCACGCGCTCGAGTTCAAGGCGATGAGCCAGCCGTCCCAGCTTTTTGAGCCCGCCGTTCACGACTGACCTGCCGGCCACGCGTCTCAGCAGACGCCCGCGATAAGGTCGACAATGTCGCCCGGGCGCCCGGGCCGGTTTACCCACTAACCCCAGGCGACGAACGGTTGCTGGTGTAATCCCCAGGAACCGAAGCGCGCACCCGCGAGCCGAAGAGCAAGCCGGCGCCCCTAAGATTCGCGCTCAAGAATTCGCTTCAGCAAGGAAATAAAAAATGAGAGCACGCTCCATGAAAGTGGTCGACATGGCCGTTCACGAAGTCGAGTCGATTACCGCCGACCTCACCGTCAAGGACTGTGCACTGGTGATGCGCCGCAAACACGTCGGCAGCCTGGTGGTGGTCGACGGACAGAACGTGCCCGTCGGCATCATCACCGACCGCGACCTCGCGATCGAAGTCCTGGCGCAAGGCCTGGATCCGCTGACGCTGACGGTGGGCGAAGTGATGACGACGCCGGTGGCCGTGGCCCAGGAAGACGAAAACGTGATCGACGCGCTCGCCCGTCTGCGCGAGCGCGGCGTGCGCCGTCTGCCGGTGGTCAATGCCGAAGGCAAGCTGAGCGGCATCGTCACCAGTTCCAACCTGCTGGAAGAACTGTCGATGGAACTCGACAGCCTGGTGCGGGCGATCAAGGCCTCGCACACCCGCGAAACCGAAACCCGTCCTTAAGTCGATTCGCCCCGGGAGGCGGCCGTGAAACTCGTTGCATCCGCGTTTGCCGAAGGCAGCGAGATTCCACGCCGCCACACCCAGGAGGGCGAAGACCTGTCGCCGGCACTGGCCTGGAGCGGCGTGCCGGCACAGGCCCAGAGCCTGGTGCTGATCGTTGACGACCCCGACGCCCCGGACCCGGCCGCCCCCCGCATGACCTGGGTTCACTGGCTGCTGTTCAACCTGCCCCCGGTCGACGGCGGCTTGGCCGAAGGTACCAAGTCCTTCCCGCCCGGCACCGGCCACGGCACGAACGACCGCCACACTACCGATTGGCACGGCCCCAAACCGCCGATCGGCCGCCATCGCTATTACTTCCGGCTCTACGCGCTCGACACCCGGCTCGAGCTGCCAGGCCACCCCACCCGCGCCCAGATCGATACCGCGATGCAGGGCCACATCCTCGCCCAGGCCAGTCTGATGGGCACCTACCAACTGCAGGGCCGCTAGGCACTCTCGCCCCGGCCCTTCGTCTTTTTCTGCTCCAGGAACCCTCGTGAAGGACGTTCGCAAACTCGGCCTGCTCGGCCTGACCGGCATGGTCGCCGGATCGATGATAGGCAGCGGGGTCTTCAACCTGCCCTCCAACATGGCGCAGAGCGCTTCGGCCGGGGCAGTGCTGATCGGCTGGGCGGTGACCTTCGTCGGCATGGCCTTGATCGCCAACGCCTTCCGCCTGCTTGCCAACGCCCGCCCCGAACTCTCGGGCGGGGTCTACACCTACGCCGAAGCCGGCTTTGGCCGCTTCGTCGGCTTCGAGATGGCCTGGGGCTACTGGCTGTCGGCGGCGTTTTCCAACGTTGCCTTCGCGGTCCTGGTGGGCTCGATCGCGGGCTATTTCCATCCCGCTTTCGCCGACACCAAGAGCTGGCCGGCATTCGCCATCGGTTCCTTCGTGATCTGGGGCATGACCCTGATCGTGCTGCGGGGCGTGACCGACGCGGCGCGCCTCAACGTCGTGGTCACCGCCGCCAAGCTGATCCCCCTGATCTTCATCGTGGTGGTGCTGGTCGGAGCCTTCGAACCGCAGAAGTTCGAGGTCGACCTGTGGGGCACGCAGGACAAGCTGGGTTCGATCTTCGACCAGGTCAAGAGCACCATGATCGTCACCCTGTGGGCCTTCATCGGCATCGAAGGCGCGGTCGTGGTCTCGGGCCGCGCCAAGAACACCCGCATGGTGGGCCTAGCCACCATGATCGGCTTTGCGCTCGCCTTCACGCTCTACGCCCTGGTGTCGCTGTCGTCTTTCGGCGTGGCCGAACGGGCTACGCTGGCCGGGCTCAAGGACCCGTCGGCGGCCTATCTGATGGGCAGCCTGGTGGGCGGCTGGGGCGCAACCCTGGTCAATCTGGCCGTGCTGGTGTCGGTGCTCGGCGCCTGGCTCGCCTGGACCATCATGACGGTCGAAGTGCCCTACGTCGCCGGGCGCGACGGCGGCTTCCCCGCCATTTTCGGCCGCACCAACTCGCGCGGCGCGCCCGCCGCCGCCCTGCTCATCACCGCCTGCGTGATGCAGGCGATGCTGGTGCTTGCCACCTTTGCCGACAATGCCTGGATCTTCCTGATCACGGTGGTCGGCGTGATGATCCTGCCGCCTTACCTGGCGAGCGCGGCCTACTTGCTCAAGCTCGCTTTCCTGCCGGCCGAGCCCGGCGCTCCCGCGGTGCCGCGCCGGCAGGCGCTGCTGATCGGCCTGGGCGCTTCGGTCTACGCGGTGTGGCTGCTTTACGCCGCCGGCCTGGCGATGCTGCTGCTCGCCTGCGTCTTTTATGCGCTCGGCATGCCGGTATTCCAGCGCGCCCGCCAGGAGCGCGCGCCCGGCACCCCCGCCTTCACCAAACGCGAAAGCGCTCTCGCCATCACCCTGGCCGTCCTGGGAATCGTCGCCGTGCTGCTGTTTGCGATGGGGCACGTCAAGGTCTGAGCCCAAGCAGCCCCGGCCCCGCCCCTTGCGCCTGCCGGCCCAGGGGGCTTTTTTTCGGGTCCCCGCAGCATCGATGCGGCAGATCAAAAAACGCGGCGCCTCGGCTCGCCCGGCGGCCGGCTTGGCCCCGCGCCGGCGCTAAGGTGGAGGCATCGCCCTTCTTTTGGCCTCCCCGTGCAAGCCCTACTCGGTCCGCGGATCCGCCTGCGGCCGCTGCAAGCCAGCGACGCCGCCGCCCTGCTTGCCGCCGCCAGTGACGGCGAACTGTGGCAGCTGCCTTTCACCGTGGTGCCTTCGGCGACCACCGTCGACAGCTACATCCAGGCCGCGCTCGATGGCCGCGCCGCCGGCACCGTGCTGCCCTTCGTGACCGAAGTGCGCCACGGCGCCCAGGTCGTCGGTTCGACCCGCTTCTGGAAAATCGATCCCCGGAACCGCAAGCTCGAGATCGGCAGCACCTGGATTGCCAAGTCCTGGCAGAAAAGCTTCGTCAATACCGAAGCCAAGTTCCTGATGCTGAGTTATGCCTTCGAAACGCTCGGCTGCGTACGGGTCCAGTTCACCACCGACGAGATCAACCAGACCTCGCGCAAGGCCATCCTTAGGCTCGGCGCCAAGCAGGAGGGCATCGTCAGGCACGAACGCATCATGCCCGACGGCCGCAAGCGCAACTCGGTGCGCTTCAGCATCATCGACGACGAATGGCCTGAAGTCCGGGCCCGGCTCGAACAAAGGCTGCGGGCCGGGATGCCGGCCTGAGTCGATCAGAACTCGGGCGGCCGCTCGAAGCCGAGGCCGAAGTCGATCAGCCGCAGCAAACGCGCCTGCAGCAGCAGCCGCGGTTCGGCCGCCAGCGTCGCCGGGTCGCCGTACAGGCTGTCGCCTACGATCGGATGACCCAGCGCCAGCATATGGACCCGCAGCTGGTGGGTGCGGCCGGTGACGGGCTCGAGCTCGACCCGGGTGCAAGGTCCGCCCGCCCGCGACTCGACACCGAGCACGCGGTAGCGGGTGAGCGAAGGCTTCCCGGTGGCGTGGTCGACCCTATGGCGCGGTCGGTTGGGCCAGTCGACGATCAGGGGCAGGTCCACCTCCCCCCATCCGGCCGCCGGCGCGGCCAGGGCACCGCTCACCAGCGCCTCGTAACGCTTGTCAACTCGGCGCGCCGCAAAGTCCATGCTGAGACGGCGGTGCATCAGCTTGCCGCGGGCAAAAACCAGGAGGCCCGAGGTGTCGCGGTCGAGCCTATGCACGGTGAGCGCATCGGGAAACTGCTGCTGCAAGCGCACCAGGGCGCAGTCCTGCTTGTCGGGACCGCGTCCGGGCACGGTGAGCAGGCCGGCGGGTTTGTTGATGACCACCAGGTCGGCGTTGGCGTACACCAGTTCAATATCGGGCGAAGTCAGGACTCGGCCCTCCGCCGCGAGCTCGCCCCGGGCGCGACGCGGTCATCGAAAGAAAAATGGCTCATCGTCCGATGCTGCCAGAAAACGGGCGCTCGCTTCCCGCCCGTTCGGCCACCTTCAGTCCTTCTTTCCCTTGGCGGTCGACAGGAAATACGTAAGTGCAGCGATCACGAGAGCGATCGCCGCGCCGAAGCGCAACAGGTCGCGCTCGCCGTTCCACGACATCGCCTGGCCGAGGAAAACCACGGCCAGCACCACGATCACCACCCCGACCAGCTTGTTCTTGAGGTCGTCGAGCGTGCGGATATGCAGCCACTCGGGCGTGACGATGTCGGGGTCGACGAACAGCTCGTAGAGCCCGAGCGCGATGATCAGAAGAACCGTGCCGAGCAGGAAGACGTCAACGATTTCGATGAAAGCCAGGACCAGGGCCTTGGCACCCTTGGCGCTGACCTCGGACTTGGCGGCGAGGTCGAGCACCACGCCCACGGTTTCGGCGGCACCGTAGAAGAACAACACGAGCGCGGCGACCAGGGCGCCCAGCACGGCCAAGAAGACAACATAGCGGCTGCCGCTCAAGGCGCGGCGAATCAGGGGCTGTTTCACAGGATGGGGGTTCCTTCGCGTTTTTCCCCGCGTTCGTAGACCACGGAAGCTCGGCCGACGATCAGCGGATCGATCGGCCCTATGGTATCGAGTTCCTTGTTCGAATACGGCAGCCTGTGCAGCACGTAACGCATCGCATTCAGGCGGGCGCGTTTCTTGTCGTCGCTCTTGACCACCGTCCATGGGGCGTCGGCGGTGTCGGTGTGGAAGAACATCGCTTCCTTCGCCCGCGTGTAGTCGTCCCATTTGTCGAGCGAGGCGAGATCGACCGGCGACAGCTTCCACTGCTTGAGCGGGTGGATCTTGCGTTCCTTGAAGCGCCGGCGCTGCTCGTCGCGGCTGACCGAAAACCAGAACTTCACCAGGTGCGTGCCGCTGCGCACCAGGTTGCGTTCGAACTCGGGGCACTGGCGCATGAACTCGATGTATTCGTCGTTGCTGCAGAAGCCCATCACTCGCTCGACCCCGGCGCGGTTGTACCAGGAGCGATCGAACAGGACGATTTCGCCGCGCGTGGGCAGGTGTTGCACGTAACGCTGGAAATACCACTGACCGCGCTCGACCTCGCTCGGCTTTTCCAGAGCAACCACACGCGCGCCGCGCGGGTTGAGGTGTTCCATGAAGCGCTTGATCGTGCCGCCCTTGCCGGCCGCATCGCGCCCCTCGAACACGATCACCACCTTCTGCCCGCTCTCCTTGACCCAGGCCTGGAGCTTGAGCAGCTCGACCTGCAGGCGATATTTCTGGCGCTCGTAGTTCCGCCTCAACATCAGGTTGCGGTAAGGATAAGCGCCGTCGCGCCAGCCGGGCGCAAGTTCCTCGTCGGGGTTGGCGGGCAGCCGCTGCAGGATCGGCTCGTCCTGCTGCAGCAGGCTGTTCATCAAGGCCTTGCGGTCGGCCGGCGATTCGCCGCGCAGGATGTCGGTCAGCGCGGCGATTTCATGTTCGGTCGCGGCGGCCGTGGTCTGCTCAACCACATAGGACTCGACCTCTTCGCCGCTGCGCGCGTGGGACACATCGCCGCCGCGCACCCGGCGCAACCCGGCCGGAGGATGGATGCCGTTGCCCTTCGCCGCCGCCGGGCTCAGGGCTTTCTTCGCGGCAGGACGTGCCGGCGCTTTGACGGTTTTGGCGACTTTGCTGCGAGTGACCATGTCCGTACTCCCCTTCAGGGCTTCCAGTTCAACCCGGCCCGGGACACAGCACCTTGCGCTGGCTCAAGCCAAGCCGGGGACGGACCTGCCCGAGCCGGTCACCCAGGAACGGACGGCAGCTGGGCAGCACTCCGACAATCGGTCCACCCATAACGGCGCAAGGGAGGATGTCATGGTCAACAAGCTGCTGGCCGAAGCGATCGGGACTTTCTGGCTGGTGTTCGGCGGCACCGGTTCGGCCGTGCTCGCGGCCGGTTTTCCGGAGCTTGGCATCGGATTTGCCGGGGTGGCGCTCGCCTTCGGCCTGACGGTCCTGACCATGGCGTACGCCGCCGGCCACATCTCGGGAGCGCATTTCAACCCGGCGGTTTCGATCGGGCTCGCTACCGCCGGGCGTTTTGCCTGGAAAGACGTCGGACCCTACATCGCCGCCCAGCTGATCGGGGCCGTCCTCGCTTCGGCGGTGCTGTATTTCATCGCCACCGGCAAACCCGGCGCCGAGATCGGCGGTTTCGCTGCCAACGGCTACGGCGCGCATTCGCCCGGCGGCTACGGCCTGGGCGCCGCGTTGATGATCGAGCTGGTGCTCAGCGCCGGCTTCCTGATCGTGATCCTGGGCGCCACCCACAAAAACGCGCCGGCGGGTTTCGCTCCGATCGCCATCGGCCTGGCGCTCACCCTGATCCACCTGATCAGCATTCCGGTCACCAACACCTCGGTCAACCCGGCGCGCTCGACCGCGCCGGCGCTGTTCGTAGGTGGCTGGGCAGTCGATCAGCTATGGCTGTTCTGGGTCGCCCCCATCGTCGGCGCCGTCGTCGGCGCCTTGATCTTCAAGAGCTTCGGGCGCGACGCTACCTAAACCGTCGACGGCGACTCAGCCGGCCGCGCCGCGGCCGCTCAGTTCGCGGTAGAGGATATCGCGCGGCAGGCCGGTGGCCTTGGCCGCCACCGCCGCCGCCCGCGAAGCCGGCAGTTCGTCGGCCAGCAGAGCCAGCCAGCGGCGGGTGCTGTCGTCGATCTCGACTGCAGCCTCGGCCGCTGGCAGCAGATCGACCAGCACCACGTATTCGCCGCGCGCTTCGTGTGTTGCCGCCCAGGACTCCAGATCCCCCGCCGCCACGGTTTCGAAGGTCTCGAACTTCTTGGTCAGTTCGCGCGCGAACACCACGCGGCGCTGCGGCTCCAGCCACAGGCCCAGCTCTCGCGCCAGCGCCAGGATGCGGTGCGGCGCCTCGAACAGGATGAAGGCCTCGCCGCGCGCCGCCTGCTCCCGTACCCGTTTCTCGCGCTGCTTGGCCCCGGTCGGCAGAAACCCGACAAAAGCAAAGCCGCCCGGCACCAGCCCCGCCGCCGACAAGGCAGTGATCCCGCTCGAGGCCCCCGGCACCGGCACCACGCGCAGGCCGGCGTCGAGCACGACCCGCACCACTCGTGCGCCGGGATCGGACACGGCCGGCGTGCCAGCGTCGCTCACCAAGGCGATCCTTTCGCCAGCCCGCAGGCGTTCGACGATTTTTTCGGCCGCGCTGCGTTCGTTGTGCTCGTGCACGGCCAGGCTCGGCGTCGAGATTCCGAATCGGTCAAGAAGCTTGCGCGTCTCCCGGGTATCCTCGGCGGCAATTGCATCAACGCGCGCCAGTGTCCATAACGCGCGCAACGTGATGTCGGCTGCGTTCCCGATCGGCAGTCCGACTACATACAATGCCCCGGGCGGCAGATCCTGAGCGCTCACGCCGCAGGCCTGCATCAGGAGATTGTCCGCCCAGGGGGCCGTCTTGGATTCCATCGTGTTCTCTCGCTTCCTGATCCGCTTTTGTATCCGCTGCCTGTTCGCTCTGGCGGCTGCCTCAACATTGTCCGTGCAGGCGCAGACCCCGGCAAACCAGGCGATCCCCACCAACATCGCGCTGCTGCTGCCAGGTGCCGATTCGCCGCTCGCCGGCCCCGCCGACGCGATCCGCCAAGGCGTATTGGCTGCCAACGCCGCCTCACCGTCGCCCGCCACGATCCAGATGATCGAGCTCGCCCCTGGCGCCAACCCGGTCGACGCGCTCGCCGCTGCGGCCACACTCGGCGCCACGGTGGCGATCGGCCCGCTGGCGCGCAGCGACGTCGGCCAGCTCGTGAACCAGCCTTACCTGCCGCTGCCGGTGGTCGCTCTCAACATCCCGGCCACCGACGGTCCGGTACCGGAAGCTCTGGTCCTGATGGGACTGCCGGCCGAAGACGAAGCGCGCCGCGTGGTGAAAATCGCGCTGGCCGAGTTCGCCGGCAAGCTGCCCGGCCCGAGCGCCAGCGCCCGCTTCCTGGTGCTCGAAGCCGCGGCGCCGCTCGAGCACCGGATCGCCCAGGCCTATGTCGATGCGCTGACCGCCGCCGGCGAGCGCAGCCAGCGCATCGTGGTTCAGCCCGATCGGCTCGATGCCCTGCGCCACCAGGTCGAAGCCGGCAAATACGAGGCCATCTTTCTCGCGCTCGACGCCCGCAGCGCCGCCCTGGTGCGGCCGCGCCTGCCGCGCGAAGCCTTCGTGTTTGCCACGGCGCTTGCCAACCCCGGCAATGTGAAGACCTCGGCCGACGCCGCCACCCTGGCGCAGGACCTCGACGGCATGCGTTTTGTCGACGTTCCCTGGCTGATCGAACCCGAGCACCCCGCGTTGGCGGGAGTCGCACGTGCGCCGCTGCCGCTGCCCGCCGACGACGAGCGCCTTTACGCGCTCGGCATCGACGCCTACCGCGTGGCGCGCGAGTGGTCGCTCGGGCGGCCGCGCTTCGAACTCGAAGGCGCCACCGGCCACCTGGCACTCGACCGGCTGCGCTCGCCGCGGGTGCAACGCACGCCTTACTCGGCGCTGATGCAAAACGGCGAGATCGTGCGGGAAGACTTCGCGCGCTGATGCCCGGCGCCAAGTCCAGCGGCACGCGCAGCCCGCGCCAGCGCGCGGGCGATGCCGCCGAAGACGCCGCCGCCCGCCACCTTGAGAGCTGCGGCCTGCGCGTGCTCGAGCGCCAGGTCGCTTACCGCGAGGGCGAACTCGACCTCGTCTGCCGCGACGGCGAAGTCCTGGTGTTCGTCGAGGTGAGGTTGCGCCGCCATCCGCGCTTTGGCGACGGCGCGGCCAGCGTCGACCACGCCAAACGCAAGCGGCTCGCGCTCGCAGCGCAGCACTATTTGATCAGCCGTTGGGGCTCGCGCTTACCCGCGTGCCGCTTCGACGTCGTGAGCGTCGATGCCGGTGGCACAATCGAATGGATACGCGATGCGTTCACACTGGATTGATTGAGGAGTTGGCATGAATCGCAGAAGCCTGGCCGCGGCCCTGGCGGCCGCATCCTTTGTTGTGGCCCTTCCCGCCTGCGCGCCGTTGATCGTTGGCGGCGCCGCCGTAAGCACGGCCATGGTGGCCACCGACCGCCGCTCGGCCGGCGCGATCGTCGAGGACCAGACGATCGAAACCCGCGTCAGCTACGAGCTCTCGCAGAAGCTCAACGCCGAAGGCACCCACATCAGTACCACCAGCTACGAAGGCCGGGTTCTGCTGTCGGGTGAAGTGCCGACCGAAGCCCTGAAGGAGCAGGCCGGCCGCATCGCTGCCGCCGTCGTCAACGTCAAGTCGGTCTACAACGAACTGGCGGTGATGCCGGCGAGTTCGCTCGGCACCCGCACCAACGACACGGTGATCCTGAGCAAGGTGCGCGCCGCCTTCATCGACAACGGCGAAATCTCGACCAACACGATCAAGGTGGTGGTCGACCGCGGCAACGTCTACCTGATGGGCATCGTCACCGAGCGCGAGGCCAACGCGGCGGCCACGGCGGCAGCCCGCGTCGGCGGCGTGGCTTCGGTCGTGCGTCTGTTCCAGGTCGAGCCGGCGGCCGAGATCCGCCGCCGCATGGGCCAGGCTTAATCCACCTTCCACCAATACCGAGAAAGTCATGGGCTGGTTCATTTTCCTGGGCCTGATCGTGCTGGTCGCCTTCTGGGCGATCGGCGCTTACAACCGCATGATCGGCCTGCGCAACCGCTTCAAGAATGCGTTCGCTCAGATCGACGTGCAGCTCAAGCGCCGCTACGACCTGATCCCCAACCTGGTGGAAACCGCTCGCGCCTACATGAAACACGAGCGTGAAACGCTCGAAGCCGTGATCGCGGCGCGCGACAGCGCGAAATCGGCCGACCAGGCCGCCGCTGCCAATCCCGGTGACGCCCAGGCCCTGAGCCGGCTGGCCGGCGCCGAAGGAGTTCTGGCCGGCGCCTTGACCCGGTTTTTCGCGGTGGCCGAGGCCTACCCCGATCTCAAGGCCGACTCGACCATGCTGCAGCTCTCCGAAGAGCTGACCGCCACCGAAAACAAGGTGGCGTTTGCGCGCCAGGCGTTCAACGACGCGGTCATGGCCTACAACACCGCCGCCGAACAGTTCCCCGCCAACCTGCTCGCACGCCTCTTCAATTTCAAGCTGGCCGAGCCGCTGGTGGCCACCGAAAGCGCGGCCGAAAAGAAGGCGGTCCAGGTCCAGTTCTAAAGCCCGTGCCGCGCACCCCCGCATGGATTTCTTCCAGCATCAGGAGCAGGCGCGCACCGCCACGCGCCAGCTGATCCTCCTGTTCGTGCTCGCCGTGGTGGCAATTGCCGCGGCGGTCAACCTCGTCACCGCGCTCGGGTTTGGCTTCATCGGCCTGCCGCGGCCGCAGCACCTCTTCCTCACCAACACCCTGTTGATCGTTTTGTTCATCGGCGGCGGCTCGCTGCTCGAGATCGGCCGCCTGCGCGCTGGCGGCGCAGTGGTGGCGCAGATGGTCGGCGGACGGGCCGTGACGAGCGCGACCCGCGATCCACTCGAGCGCCGCCTACTCAACGTGGTCGAGGAAATGGCCCTCGCCGCCGGGGTTCCGGTGCCACAGGTCTATGTGCTCGATCGCGAAAACGGCATCAACGCCTTTGCCGCCGGCTGGTCGGTCAACGACGCCGTCATAACCGTCACCCGCGGCGCACTCACCCGCCTCCAGCGACAGGAACTGCAGGGCGTGGTCGGCCACGAGTTCTCGCACATCCTCAACGGCGACATGCGGCTCAACCTGCGGCTGATGGGAGTGCTCTACGGCCTCTTGATGCTTTCTCTCTTCGGCCGCTTCCTGATGGAGTCCAGTACCCATTCGCGGTCGCTGAACGAACGAAAGGCGCCGTCGTTTTTTGTTCTGCTCGGCGGCAGTGTCTGGCTACTGGGCTGGATCGGCGTGTTTTTCGGCCGCCTGATCAAGGCCGCGGTATCGCGCCGCCGCGAGTTCCTCGCCGACGCCAGCGCTGTCCAGTTCACTCGCGACGTTGACGGACTGGGCGCAGCCTTGAGAAAGATTGGCGGCCTCGCCCACGGCGGCGAGCCGGGCTCGCACATCGACCATCGTCAGGCCGAAGCGCTGTCCCACCTCTTTCTCGGTCCGGTGAGCCAGGCGCTGGCGGGCGGATTGCTCGCCACCCATCCACCGCTAGCGGAGCGCATCCGGCGCCTTTACGGGCACCCCATGCCCTGGCTGGATGCCCCCGAGCTGATGCCCGACCCGCCACCGCCGCCACCCGCCCTGGCCCCGCTGGACTATCCGCCCGCCCCCAGCCTGCCCGAAACCATCAGCCCGGTCGCCGATCTCGCCCACTGCACGGCCGCCGCCAGCGTGGCCGCTCCCGCCGTGGCCGCGGCCGTCGGTTCGGTAGCGCTCCCGGGCCACCCCGATTTCTCGCTCACGCCCGAGCAGCAGGCGCTGCTGACGCGGCTGCGAGATCAGGCCCAGGACAGCGCCAGCGCCCGGCCCATGCTGCTCGCGCTTTTGATCGACCGCGACCACGAGGTCTCGCGCGAGCAGACCCGGAGAATCACCGAAACGCTGGGCAGCGCGGCAGCGGCCGCAGTGAGCGACCTGCACGCCGTGATCGTTCGGCTGCCACCGGGCACCCGTCTGCTCCTGGCCGACCTCGCCACGCCGGCCCTGAAGGAATGGCCGCCCGCCGAACGCGAGCGCCTGCTGCAGCTGACACGCGACTTGATCGCGGCCGACGGCCAGGTCAGCCTGCCCGAGTTTCTGCTCTACACCGTGATGGAGCGCCGGCTGGGCAGCGCGGCCCACCGCCCCGTCCCGGCGAAGTACCGGAGCGCGGCCGAACTGCCGGCCGCGACGGCGCTGCTTTTGTCGCTGGTCGCCGCCCTGCGCCTGCCCGACGACGCCGGGCGCGCCTTCGCGGCCGGCCTGCCCCAACTCGACGGTCTGGCCGTCCACCCCACTCCGGCGTCGCAGATCCGGCTCGATGCCTTGCGGGCAGCGCTGGCCCAGCTCAACCAGCTGGCCCCGCTCGCCAAGCCCGCCCTGATCAAGGCCGTCGCCGCCGTCGCCTTTGTCGATGACCACACCACCTGGCGCGCCGCCAGCGCACTGCGCACGATCGCAATCGCGCTCGATTCGCCGCTGCCGCCGCGCCTGCTCGAACTCGATCCCGCGTAGTTCAGCGCACGGCGCCAAACAGCTTGCGCACGGGCTCCTGCGGCGCGGCGCCGGGGTTGGCGCGCAGCTTGCGCTCCTGCTCGGCCATGGCGGCGTAGATCGCATCGAGCGTCTTCGCAGTGACGTAGGCCTCGACCGTCGGCTGTTCGTTGTTCACCAGGCTCAGCGGCCTGGCCTTGTCGGCCAGGGCGTTGTAGGGCCGCGCCAGTCCCTGGCGCTCGGTGATCTGCCTGACCGTCGGCAGGAAGCGCCGCGCCAGTTCGGCCTGGGTGCGGCTGCGGTAATACTGAGTGGCCGCGTCGGAGCCGCCGCGCACAATGCCTTTGGCGTCGTAGATCGTGAGATCGCGCACGGCGTCGAGCAAGTGTTGCTGCAGCAGCGGCACCGCCTGTTCGGCGGCGGCATTCATGCCGCGTTCGAGTTCGTCGATCTGCTTGCTGCGCCCCATCGTCACCAGCGTCGAGCGCGCACGCAGCACGGCCGCCGGCAGCGGAATGCGGGCCTTGGGATTGCCCCAGAAGCCGTCGTAACGGCCCAGCGTAGACGTCGCGCTGCGGGCGCTTTGCTCGAGCGTGGCCTTGAGCCCGCGCTGGATCTCGCCCAATGGCATCTGGTCGAGCGAATACGCGGCCGCGGCGGCGGCCAATGCCAGCCCCCAGCCCAGAGCCAGCAGGCGCAGCAAACCCGGACGGTCAGTCAGCATCGATGGGCTCAGCAACAGGAGCCGACAGGGTAGCAGCGCGCGCCTGCGGGTCGGGCAAAGAGGCGCCGCAGCGCCCCTTGTTCAGCCGGCGGTGTTGCGTGGTCCCTACTTCTTTTCGGCGTGACCGCCGAACTCCTTGCGCATCGCCGACAGCAGCTTGTCGCCGAACTCGGCTTCGCCGCGCGACGAAAAACGCGAATACAAGGCCGCCGTGATCACCGGCGCCGGCACGGCGGCATCGACCGCGGCCTGCACTGTCCAGCGGCCTTCGCCCGAGTCGGACACGCGGCCGGCGAACTCGGTGAGCTCGGGGCTCTTGGCGAGCGCGCTGGCGGTGAGGTCGAGCAGCCAAGATCCCACCACCGAACCGCGGCGCCACAGCTCGGCCACCTGACCGACGTCGATGTTGTAGCGGTAGGCCTCGGGCTCGCGCATCGGCGCGGTTTCAGCCGAAGCGCCCGCCGTCGCCTGGCCGGCGTTGGCATGGCGCAGCAGGTTGAAGCCTTCGGCGTAGGCCGCCATCAGGCCGTATTCGATGCCGTTGTGGACCATCTTCACGAAGTGGCCGGCACCGGCGGCACCGCAATGCAGGTAGCCGCGTTCGGCAGTGCCGATCTCGCCGCCACGCTCGGGGGTGCGAGGAGCGGCCTCGAGCCCGGGGGCAAGCGCGGCAAACACCGGGTCGAGATGGTCGACCGCAGCCTTGTCGCCGCCGATCATCAGGCAATAACCACGCTCCAGCCCCCACACGCCGCCGCTCACGCCGCAGTCGAGATAGCGGATGCCGTCGGCCGCCAGGACCTTGGCGCGGCGGATGTCGTCCTGCCAATGCGAGTTGCCGCCGTCGATCACGATGTCGCCCGGCGCCAGCAGCGGGCGCAGCTGCTCGATCACCGCGTCGACTGCCGCCGCCGGCACCATGATCCAGACGGCCCGCGGCGTCGCCAGCTGGGCGACGAAACTCGCAAGCTCGGTCGAACCACGGGCGCCTTCGGCCACCAGCTTGTCGACGGCGGCCTGGCTGGCGTCGTTGACCACACACTCGTGGCCGGCACGCATCAGGCGGCTCACCATATTGGCGCCCATGCGCCCCAATCCGATCATTCCCAATTGCATGGCGTTCTCCGGCGGCAA
The DNA here is from genome assembly GCA_023443095.1 of Pseudomonadota bacterium. Lineage (GTDB taxonomy): Bacteria > Pseudomonadota > Gammaproteobacteria > Burkholderiales > Burkholderiaceae_F > JAEZVV01. Next base: position 5,644 of record JAEZVV010000135.1, on the reverse strand, counting down.
AGTGGCCGATTATCCCAGCCCCGGGGCGGCTGGCGACTGCGGGACAGCCCCAGGACACCCGCTCTGCCGCGCCCGGTCAAGGCCGGTATCGTCGGGCCATGTCTGAAGCCACGCTTTCCGCTCCCACCCGTCGCCCTCTGCGAGCCTTTGCCGTCGGCGCCGTCGCTCTCGCCGCCCTGCTCGTTGTTCTGGCGGCGCTGACGCGGCCGGGCCCGGCCCCCGACATCGACTTGCCAACGCTCAGCGGCCATCCCTTCAATCCGTCCAAGCTGGCGGGCAAGGTGCAGGTGGTGAACTTCTGGTCGACCAGCTGTTCGGTCTGCCTGGTCGAAATGCCGGCTCTGGTCGAACTGCACGAGGCCTATTCCGGCCGCGGTGTCGCCGTGACCACGATCGCCATGCATTACGACTCGCGCGACCGGGTTCTTGCCTACCAGGTGCAGCAGCAGCTGCCCTTCACGATGGCGCTCGACCCCTATGGCAAGGCCGCACGCGACTTCGGCGACGTGCGCGGCACGCCAACCACCTTCGTGATCGACCGCGACAGCCGCGTGGTGGCGCGTTACCAGGGGCGGATCGACTTCGACGAACTGCGCCAGCGCCTCGAGCGCCTGGTGAACGACTGATCCAACCACCGGCGGCCAGCGCCGCCTGGGCGTCGCCGCCCCGATCGATCTCCGGAGCCTTGTCGGCGCCGAGTTCCCGCCTCGATCGGCTGCGAAACCCGATTTCCCGCCACCGGAACCGCTCGCTTGCGCCACAGATGCAAACGATTATCATTTGCAAATAATGGTAATTATCAATAAGGTTTGACCGCATCGCTTGCGTCCGACCTCGTTTTGCTCTCAGCGATGGCAACTGGAGTCCGAATGGCCACCTGGCCGCTGCCCCCGATCCCGTCTTCCCACGAGAACCGCCGTTTCGCCGCCTGGTTCGGCGCCGCGCTGGCCGCCCACCTCGCCGCGCTCGGGCTAGTCACACGCCATCCGGCACCGGTCGAGCCCGGCATGACGGCGATCGTGGCGCGGATCGTCGCCGCCGAACCCCGACCGGAGATCCCGCAACCCGAGTCCAAGCCCCGGCCAACTCCACCCCGGCCGGCGCCGGTGCGAACCCCGGCACCGGCCCCGACCGTCCCGGTGGCAGCAGCTCCCAGCCCGGCCGCTGTCGAGGCCGCCGCGGCTGCTCCGGCCTCCCTCCCTAGCACGGCCGCCAGCACGACCCCCAGCGCCCCGACGGAAGCGAGCACCGCGCCGCCCTTGATCAGCAAGGGCATCGAATACCTGCGCTCGCCCGCTCCGGTCTACCCGCGCGCGGCTCGGTCGCTCGGCGAACAAGGCCGGGTCCTGCTCAAGGTCCTGGTCGACACCGGCGGCCAGCCGCGCGAGATCGAGATCGTCGAGTCGAGCGGCTACCTGCGGCTCGACGGCGCCGCCCGCGCCGCGGTCGCCCAGTCCTTGTTCAAGCCCTATCGCGAAGGCAGCCGGATTCTGTCGATGTGGGCCCTCGTTCCCATCTCTTTCCAACTCGACCGCTAACACCATGGATTTCTCTTCCGCTGGCCTGTCCGCCCTCTGGGCCCAGGCCGATACGATCGGCCGCACCGTCGGCCTGCTGCTGGCACTGATGTCGGTGCTGGTCTGGAGCCTGATCGCGCTCAAGCTCGTCCAACTGTGGCAGATGCGCCGCCCGGCCCGCGCCGCGGCCGAAGCCTTCTGGCGCGCCAACGACTTCGATGCCGGGCTTGCCGCTCTCGGCGCCAACAACCCCTTCCGCTCGCTCGCCGAAGCCGCTCATGCCGGCTCCGACTGGCAGCGCCGCCAGCACGGCGCGCTCGGCAGCCATATCCCGCCGCGCGACTGGACCGAGCGCTCGCTGGCGCAGTCGATCGCCCACGCGCAATCGACCCTCGGCGGCGGCATGGCCTGGTTGGCAGCCATCGCCAGCACCGCGCCCTTTGTGGGCCTGTTTGGCACCGTGTGGGGGATCCAGCACGCGCTGGTGGCGATCGGCACCTCGGGCCAGGCGAGCCTGGACCGCGTCGCCGGCCCGGTCGGCGAAGCCCTGGTGATGACTGCCGCCGGCCTCGCCGTGGCCGTTCCCGCCGCGCTCGCCTACAACCTGCTGGTGCGCGCCAACCGCGAGACGCTCGCCCGGCTCAACCGCTTCGGTTACGACCTGCTCGCGTATTTCGACGGCGGCGAACGCGTCGGCCGGCGCGGCCCGCTCCCGCAGGAGGCCTGACATGGCGCTGGGTTCGCTCTCGCCCGACGACGAGGATTTCAAGCCCGAGATCAACACCACGCCGCTGGTCGACGTGATGCTCGTGCTCCTGATCGTATTCATGGTCACCTTGCCGGCCATGACCCAGCAGGCCGCGGTCGAACTGCCTCGCGCCGACGCTGCCCCGCTCTCGCCCGCCCCCAGCGTGCAGCTTGCCGTCCGCGCCGACGGCAGCGTCAGCTGGAACGGCCAGGTCGTGGCCGAGGCCGATCTCGGCCTGCACATGGAGGCCGCGGCCCGCCAACAGCCGGTCCCCGAGATCCACCTTCAGGCCGACCGCCGCGTGCCTTACGACCACGTCGCCCGCACCCTTGCCGCCGCCCAGACCCACGGCCTGACACGTATCGCGTTTGTCACCGAAGCCCAGAGCCGCTGAGCTCCGTTGCCAGCGACTGCCCCTCTCCCCTCCCTAGCCAGCCAGCGTTCGCGCAAGCCAGCCAATGTCCCCATCCGAGACCCTCGATGACTGGCTCCCCCGTCCCTGCTCCGACTTCCGCCGCCGGCCTCGTGCCACGCCACTCCCGTCTGCGCCCGACCGCGCTGGCCGGCGCCCGCACGCTCAGCGCCAGCGCCGCGCTGGCGCAGACGCCTCCCCCCGCCACCCTGCCCGAGATCAAGGTCCGCGATAGCCGCGAGGCCGACGAGCCTTCGTACAAGGCTGTCACCACCCGGGTCGGCAAGACCGCGCAAGAGCTGCGGGACATCGCGCAGTCGGTCACGGTCGTGACCGAGGAGCTGATGTACGACCGCAACGCCGACACTTTGCGTGAGGCGCTGCGCAACGTCGCCGGCCTGACCTTCAACGCCGGCGAAGGCGGACGCGTCGGCGACAACATCACGCTGCGCGGCTACTCGGCGGTGGGTGACCTCTATCTCGACGGCATCCGCGACATCGCCCAATACAACCGAGACACCTTCAACTACGAGCAGATCGATGTTCTGCGCGGATCGGCCTCGATGCTGTTCGGGCGCGGATCGACTGGCGGCGTGATCAACCAGGTGAGCAAAACGCCGTTTCTGATGAGCCGCAATTCGGCCACGGCCACGCTCGGCTCTTTCGATTTCCGCCGCTTCACCGCCGACATCAACCAGGTGGTCGCGCAGGACACGGCGGTGCGAGTCAATGTGATGGCGACCGACAACGACAGCTACCGCGACGAGGTGCAGCAGAAGCGCTGGGGCGTCGCCCCCTCGGTACGCTTCGGCGCCGGTACGGCCAACGACTTCACGCTGGCCTACTACTACCTGCGCGACGACAACATTCCCGACTTCGGCGTGCCCTACTTCCAGGGCCGTCCGCTCAAGGTTCCGGTCTCGCGCTACTACGGCCTCGCCAACGCCGACTACGAAAACAACGAGACCGGCATCGCCACTGCAACCTATGTGCACCGCTTTGGCGGCCAGACCGAGTTCCGCAGCGTGCTGCGCCACGCCGACTACGAACGCGACATGCGCGCCACCGCGCCGCGCCTGGTTGGCAGCCCGAGCGTGATCACCGATTCCAGCGTGATCAACCGCCAGCGCCAGGCGCGCGGCTCGACCGAGACCACGCTCACCAGCCAGAACGACTTCACCACGATTGCCACCACCGGCCCGGTGCGTCACGAGATCCTGGTCGGGCTCGAACTCATGCGCGAAGAAGCGGACCGCTGGAACAACGTCGGCCTGGTGCCCAATCCTCCGACCACGGTCGGCTCGCCCAACGCCACCCCTGACCTGCCCGACCTCTACTACAGCTCGTTCCGCCGCGTGCCGCAGGCGAGTTACGTCGGCCACACGGTGGGCGTCTACGCCCAGGACACGATGCAGATCGGTCCGCAGTGGAAGCTCAACCTCGGCGCCCGCTTCGACCGCTTCAACGCCGATTACGACCGCATCGCCCCGCTCGGCGACCTCGAGCGCACCGACCGCGTCCCGAGCTGGCGCGCCGGCCTGATCTGGCAGCCCGACGAGATGCAGAGCTACTACGTCTCCTACGGCACCTCGTTCAACCCCTCGGCCGAGGCCTACCAGCTCGACGATCGCAGCGCCAACACCGACCCCGAGAAGAACCGCAACATCGAGCTCGGCGCCAAGTGGGAGCTGCTCGACGGTGGCCTGTCGCTGCGCAGCTCGATCTCGCGCTCGGAAAAGACCAACGAGCGCAACACCGACCTCTCGATGCCCGATGTCTACCTGCTGTCGGGCAAGCGCCATACCGATTCCTTCGAACTCGAAGCGATCGGCCGCCTCACGCCGGCCTGGGAAGTGTTCGCATCGGCCGCGTGGATGAACGCCGAGGTCGACGTCGCCTCAGGCCAGCAAGGCGCCAACGCCGGCAAACGCCCGCCCAACACGCCGCGCTACACCGCCAGCCTGTGGACCACCTACCGCCTCGCCCAGTCGTGGAAGGTCGGCGGCGGGATCGAGGCGGTGGGCGACCGCTACGCCAATCCCGCCAACACCACGGTCGCGCCGGCCTACACCCGCGTCGACGCCCTGCTCGAATATTCGCAGGAGCGCTACGACATCAAGCTCAACGCCTTCAACCTCTTCAACACCGAGTATTACGAAGGGGTCTACCAGGGCCACATCCTGCCCGGCACCTCGCGCGCCTTCCAGGTCACCGGCCGCTACAAGTTCTAGGAGTCGCCATGCTGTTGCACCTGCCCGCCGTCCTGCTTCCCACCGAACTAGCGGAGATCCGCGGCCTGCTCGCCGCCGCTCCCTGGGGCGATGGTCGCGCCACCGCCGGGCTGCAGTCGGCGAGCGCCAAGCGCAACCTGCAGCTGCCCAAGGAAAGCCGAGAAGCGCTCGCCGCCGGCTCGATCGTGCGCGCCGCGCTCGACCGCAACGCGGCCTTCTTCGCCGCCGCGTTGCCGCGACGCATCGTGCCGCCGCTTTTCAACCGCTACGAAGGCGGCATGGATTTCGGCAACCACATCGACAACTCGGTGCGCTTCGTCAGCCGCGAACTGTCGGTACGGACCGACCTGTCGGCGACGCTGTTCCTGGCCGACCCCACCAGCTACGACGGCGGCGAGCTGGTGATCGAAGACAGCTTCGGTGCGCGCGAGGTCAAGCTCGCCGCCGGCGACATGGTGCTCTACCCCGGCACCAGCGTGCACCGGGTCGAGCCGGTGACCCGCGGCACGCGGCTCGCGAGTTTCTTCTGGATCGAAAGCATGGTGCGCGGCCAGGACCAGCGCAATCTGCTGTGGGAACTCGACCAGGCCACCACCGAAGTGCGGCGCCGCCACGGCGAAGACGAACTCGCCGTGGGCCTGACCGGCTGTTACCACAACCTCCTGCGGATGTGGGCCGATTGCTGAACCCCGGCAGCCGCCAAGGGAAACCACCGGGGCGCGGACGGCCGTAAACA
>JAEZVV010000120.1 GCA_023443095.1 Pseudomonadota bacterium | reverse complement strand
CATGTAGGCAGTGAACATGCCGGCCCAGCACGAGGCCGAGACGATGCCGGCCACGCCGGCGTCGCGCAGCCAGCGGCGCAGGTCGAAGCCCTGGCGCGTGAGCATCACGAACACGAACAAGGCGGCGAAGGCGCTGCGCCAGAAGACGATCTCGAACTTGCCCTCGGCCATCAGGGTGGGCGAGAGATAGCGGCTGACCACGCCGGCGAGCGACCACAGCAGGGCGACCAGCGCCATCAGGCCGACGGCGCGGGCGTGGGGGCTGAGCTGGTGGAGAAAGGCCGAGAGACGGGCGCAGTGGCGGGCGGCGAAATGGCGAAACATGGCGGGCGATTGTGGCAGGCCGGCGCCGGCGGCGCGATCGAAAGCCAGGCCGTATCGTGACCGATAGCAAGGGCGGCCGGCTCTCCCGGGAAACCCGGCTGGAAGCCGGTCGACCTGATCGCCTAGCATGGCCCCATGGAAAAGAGCGATGACCTGGCCGCCTGGCGCCTGTTCTTCCGCGTGGCCGATCTCGGCAGCCTGGGGCGGGCGGCGCAGGAGTCTCGCCACGACCCTTCGGCCTTGAGCCGCCAGCTGAGCGCGCTCGAACGTTCGCTCGGGATCGACCTGCTGCAGCGCACCCCGCAAGGCCTGCGTCTGAGCAGCGCGGGCGAACGTGCTTACGCCGAGATGCGGCCGCTGGTCGAAGGCATCGACAAGCTCAAGGAGGAACTCGCGGGGGAGAGCGAGTTGTCGGGCACGCTGCGCATCGCCTGCCCGCCGACCATCGGGATCGACCTCTTTTCGCCCTGGCTGGCGGGCTTTCAGGGGAACAACCCGGCGGTCAAGATCGAACTTCTCACGGTTGGCCGCTCGATCGACCTGGTGGCCGAGGCGATCGACCTCGCTTTCCGCTGGACCCCGATCGACGACGACCGTTACATCGCCACCCGGCTCGGCGCCTGCGCCCGTGTGATGGTCGCGACCCCGCAGTACCTCGCGGAGCACGGCGTGCCGCAGCACCCGCGCGACCTGCTCCAGCACCGCGGCGTGGTCTACACCAAACGTGACACGATTCGCCCGCTGTCGGCCTGCCGCGGAGAAGAACAGGTGGTGTTGCGTTTTGGCAGCACTTTCAGCTCGAACAACGGCGCCGGGCTGACGGCAGCCGTCATGAGCGGTGCCGGGATCGAGGTCGGCGCGTCGCTCTACCGGTGCGTCGACGACCTGGCGGCCGGCCGCCTGGTGCGCGTCCTGCCCGACTGGCAGGTGCCCGGTATCGAGCTTTACGCGCTGCGTCTGCCTTCGCGCCACCCGACCCGGCTTGTCCGCGCGGTGCTCGAATGGCTGCAGGTCCGGTGGCGGCAGACTCCGGCGCTTTTGCCCTGAGGCGGCCGGGGCCAATTCCCGTGTGGCGACCGACTTGGCTAAGCTCGGGCCTTCCGCCCCTGCCGGAGTTCGCCATGCCTGCTCTCGCCGCGCTGAGTGATCCGCCGCTCGATTTGCCGCCGGTGCGCAAGATCACCCTGGCCGAGCTGGGCCGCTGCCTGGGCCGCGCTATAGGCGACGTGGCGGCGGCGCCCGGGCCGACCCTGATGCACGGGGCACTGGCAGTCGCGGGCGGGATTCTGGTGCTGGCCCTGGCCGGGGTCTGGCCGGCGCTGCTGCCGGGCGGCTTGTCGGTTTTCGTGCTGGTGGCGCCTATCCTCGCCACCGGGCTTTACGAACTGGCGCGGCAGCACGAAGCAGGGCGGCAAGGGCAGTTCGCCGATGTTTGGGCCGCATGGCGGCGCGGGGCGCCGCCCCTGGTTCAGCTGGGGCTGCTGCTCGCTCTCGCCGCGCTGGCCTGGGTCGGATTTTCGGCGCTGGTGTTCGGCCTTTTCATCCGTGTACCGATCACCGAACCCGAGGCCTTGCTGCGTTACGTGGTGCTGGGCCAGGGCGACCAGCTCTTTGTCTTGTGGACCCTGCTTGGCGGCCTGGGAGCGGCGACGGTGTTTGCGGTGACGGCGGTGTCCGTCCCGCTGCTGCTCGAGCGCCGGATCGGCCTGCGCCGGGCGATCCTGACCAGCGTTCGCGCGGTGGGCGACAATCCGCTCGTGATGGGTCTGTGGGCGGCGCTGATTCTGGTCGCCAGCCTTGTTGGCATCGCCACGGCGATGCTGGGTTTCATCTTCGTCGTGCCGGTGGCGGGTTGCGCCACCTGGCATCTCTACCGCGCGCTCGTCGATGCGGATTATTTGCCGCTGCGTGATTGATGGTGCGGTGGGGATCGTGAAGCATGTTGTTCGGTTATACGGAAGACCAGGTCGCACACTTCGGACTGACCTGGGGCGTGGGCGGTTTCATCGGCCTGATGCTTTTCATCATCTGGAAACTGGCGCGCGAATCTCGCGCCGGCCGCCTTGGCACCTTCGTGTTGTTCTTCGTCCTGTCCTTCGGCATGTTGGGCTTCATCGCCAAGACCGTGATGCAGTGGTTCATGGAGCGTTGAGCCGGCCGGGCTAGCGGTGCGCGAGCAGGTAGTCGCGCAGGACCACCGCGTTGTTGTCGACTTCGTCCTTGGCGCCGTAGATCAGGGTTACCCGCCCCCGGGCCGCCAGGGCGCGGAGCTGGGCAACGGCCTGGGGATTGGCCGCGAGTTCGGCCCGGTAGGCCTCGACGAACTCGTCGAAACGGTTGGGATCGTGATGGAAGGTCTGGCGCAGCTCGGTCGAAGGCGAGATGTCCTTGAGCCAGAGGTCGAGGTGGGCGTTTTCCTTGGAAATTCCGCGCGGCCACAGGCGGTCGACCAGGATGCGCTGGCCGTCGTCGGCCGCCGGAGCGGTGTAAGCGCGTTTGATGCGGATGTCCATGGCGCCTCCTCGATGCATGAAAGGCCGAGGCCGAAGTGTGCCGCAGCGGCGCCGTCGCCGCACCCCAACGGCAGGCGCTAGGCCTTTCCCGCGCTGCTGCGGGTTCGGCGCTGATCGATAATGCGGCCCTTTCCCGTTTTTCTTCCCTGCCGTGACCGAACTGTCCCCCTGGCGCTTCTGCGTCGCCCCGATGCTCGATTGGAGCGATACCCACTGCCGCTATTTCCATCGGCAGCTCTCGCGCCACGCCCGTCTCTACACCGAGATGGTGACGACCGGCGCGCTGATCCACGGCAATGTCGAGCGCCATCTGGACTTCGATTCGTCGGAGGCGCCGGTCGCCCTGCAACTGGGCGGTTCGGACCCGGCCGACCTGGCCCACTGCGCCAAGCTTGGCCAGCAGTGGGGGTATGACGAGATCAACCTCAACTGCGGCTGCCCCTCGGAGCGCGTACAACGCGGCTCCTTCGGCGCTTGCCTGATGGCCGAACCGAAGCTGGTGGCCGACTGCATGAAGGCGATGCAAGACGTGGTCGACATTCCGGTCACCGTCAAACACCGCATCGGCATCGACAAGGTCGAGGACTACGCCTTCGTGTCCGACTTCGTCGGCACGCTGTTCGAGGCCGGCACCCGGGTCTTCATCGTGCATGCCCGCAACGCCTGGTTGAAGGGCCTCTCGCCCAAGGAGAACCGCGAGGTGCCGCCCTTGCGTTACGAGGTCGTGCACCAGCTCAAGCGCGACTTCCCCGGGGCCACCATCGTGCTCAACGGCGGGCTGGCCGACCTGTCGCAGTCCGAGCGCGAGCTGGAGTTTGTCGATGGCGTGATGCTGGGCCGCATCGCCTACCACGAGCCCTGGGTGCTGGCCGATGTCGACGCCCGCCTGTTCGACGACGACAGCCGCCCGGTCACGCGCGAAGCCGTGATCGCCGCCATGAGCGACTACCTCGAGCGCGAAGCCAGCCACGGCGTGGCTCTGCGAGCGACCGCCCGCCACATGCACGGCCTGCTCACGGGGCTGGCCGGTGCCCGCACCTGGCGCCGCACCCTGAGCGACGCCCGTGCGATCGAGGCCGAAGGCACCAATATCTTGCGCGCGGCATACGCCGCCGCCGGCTGGGCCGACAACGTCTATACGCCGCGTTTGTTCGCCGACGACTGAAACAGGGCGGGCCGAGCTCGCTGCCGAGAGAGTCGACGCGGCGGAGAGCGCTTCCACGCCGGCCACGATGGGTGTCGGTGGGCCTTCAGCCGGCGGGTCATGGTGCGAGCGCGGCGAACTCCTGCTCGCACCAGCCGCGTTCTTCCTCGCTCAGTTGCGCGTGCCAGTCTAAGGCGGCGCGGCGCGAGGTCGCGGCCGCCGATTCGGCGCCGAGCGCGGTGTGCACCTGGGCGAGCAAGGCGCAGGCAAAGAAGTGTTCGAACGCCGGGGCCTGGTGGGCGACGCAGATCTCGCGGCAGACGGTGGCGTGATGCAGGGCCGCTTCGGGCTCACCGGCTTTCGCGAGGCAGCGCGCCAACATCCAGTGGGCGCGTTCTTCCTCGAGCCAGGTGCCGGCGATCTTCCAGGATTCGAGGCCGATACGTGCGGCCTTGAGCATGGCGGCGGTTTGCCCGGGGTCGAGCTGCGTTTTTTCCTCGAGAGTGGCGGCGATGTTGTTGCCCGCCACCGCCAAGACGCGCTGCGCCGGCGATGACGCGGCGAGTTCGGCCGCGAGCGACTGCGCTTGCGCCAGGCAGGCCCCGGCTCGCACCAGATCGCCCCGGCCTGCCAGGGCTGCGGCCGCGCCAGCGAGAACGGCGGCCCGGTCCTGCTCGGTAAAAAACGCGGGCGCGGTCTCGTCGCCCCCTACCAGACGCAGCACGGCCACGTTTCGCTCGATCGCGCGCGCTGCTTCCTCGTTTTTTGCCGCGCTGGCTTGCCCCAGGGCGAGCAGCAGGGCGATCCCGTCGTCACAGCGACCGAGATGTTCGCCGAACACGTGCGTGGCGAGCTGCGCCAGCGCGATGGCGTGTGCCGGCGTTGGGATCTCGTCCGCAGCCGCTCGGGCCAGGCGCTCAGCTACGGCTTCGGCCTGATCGGCGTGGTCTTTCCACGCGGTTTCGATGAAGGCATCAAAGTCCATGATGGCTTGTTCGAGGTTGAAGGGCGGGTAAGAGCGAGACCGGTTTCAGCGTCGCGGGCCGGCCGGGAGTCGAGTGCGCGAGCGCGAGCTGCGCAAGCGTGAAGAAGGCGAGCCGCGATGCCAAGCGGTTCGCGCCCATCGAGAGGAGCCGCAGGAAAAAGTGCGGCCAGGTCGGGAACGTTGTCCGCTTTAGCTGCCACTCGCGACCGGCTCGGCGCGGCGCACGGAATAACCGACGCCGTGGCAGGTCTCGATCAGGTCGGCCGCCGGGTCGACCGCCCGGATCTTGGCGCGGACCCGGGTCACCGCCACCCGCAGCCATTGCGGATGGTCGATGTGCTCCTTGCCCCAGACCGTTGCCAGCAGCCATTCATGGGTCATCACGGCGCCGACCTTTTTCATCAGCGTCGCGAGCAGCTTGAACTCGACATTGGTCAGGTGCAGCTCGCTCGCGCCGACCCAGACGCGGTGTTCGGCCAGGTCGATCCGCAGCGGGCCGTTGACGAGTTCGCTGCAGGCGCCGGGAAGGTCGAACGGGGACTCGCTCGAGCGGCGCAGGACGGCGTGGATGCGGGCGAGCAGTTCGTCGAGCACGAAGGGCTTGGCGACATAATCGTCGGCGCCGAGCTCGAAACCGGTGATCTTGTCTATCGTCTGGTCGCGCGCGCTGACGAAGATCACCGGTACCCGGCTGAACTCGCGGATCGCCCTCAGGGTGGCAAAACCGTCCATGCCCGGCATCATCAGATCGAGCAGGACCAGGTCGGGACGGTGGCGCTTGATCGCCGCGACCGCCTCGGCGCCGCTGTGTCGGCCCAGCGTCGAGAAGCCCCAGGATTGGAGGTTGGCGGCGAGCAGGTGGACGATTTTCGGTTCGTCGTCGACGATCAGGATGCGAGTGGATTTCACAGCGGTTTCATCGCCTCTTGCGGCAGTTCGATGGTGAAGGTGCTGCCCGCGCCGACCGTGCTGGTCACGCTCAGGCGGCCGCGGTGCGCTTTGACGATGCCGCGCGCGATCGCCAGCCCAAGTCCGGTGCCGCCGCGGCGGCGGCTGGCGCTCATGTCGGTCTGATAGAACTTGTCGAAGATGCGATCGAGCTGGTCGGCGGCGATGCCGATGCCGCGGTCGCTTACGGCGATGCTGATTCGCTGCGGATCCGAGCGGATCTCGATCCTGAGCTCGGCCTCGCCGTCGGTATAGCGGATCGCGTTGCTCATCA
>JAEZVV010000079.1 GCA_023443095.1 Pseudomonadota bacterium | reverse complement strand
CGCTGGCCGTTGACAGCGCCTGCGTCAGATCAGCAACCAGATCGGCGGGCCGGGCGGCGATCTGCGGCATCGCGGTCGACTCAGGCCTTGCGGCCGAGCAGCTCGTCGACGCTGGCAAGCAGCTTGTCGGCGACCGAGCCGGCATCGACTGTGAAGCGGCCTTCGGTGATGGCGGTGCGGATTTCTTCGACCTTCTTGGCGTCGAAATCGGAATTGGCGAACTGGGTCTCCAGCTGGCTCAGGCGAGCGGCGAGGTCGGACAGCTCGACCTTCGAGCCGGTCGCAGCGGTCCCGGTCGCAGCGGCCGCCGGCTGTGGCTGGCCGTTGGCGCCGGTCGTGCGGTCGAGCCGCAGGGAGTCGGTCAGGTTGTTGATTTTCATGGTGCCTCCAGGCGTCGATGCCACAGGTCTACCCCAGCAACATCGGCAGCAGCAGGCGCAACTTTAGCCGTATCCGCGGCCTGGCTACCCCGGGGATCAGAGCACCACCTCTACTACGCGGCCGGGGCGGGCGATTCCGCTCACGACCTTGCCGGCGTCGGTGCGCACCCTCACCCGCTGGCCGTCCTGAGCGGCGGACAGGGCCTGGCCGGTGAGCGAAACCGAAAACCCCTGGCCGGCGCTCACCACCCTCACCATGTCGCCGGCGGCAATGACCTGGGGCGCTTTGAGCGCCGACAGCGGGATCAGCTGGCCAGCGCCTATCGGTCGGCTCGTCACCCGGTCTTCCAGTTCCGCGGCCTCGGCGACCACCGCCTGGGTCTGGCGTGTGAGTTCGACTTCGACCCGGCTCAAGCTCTCGGTGTCGATCGGCTGGTGGGCGGGAAGCGGCCGGCTGGTCACCAGCGCCGGGCCGTAGACGCGGACGTGGACCGGCACCAGCATGCTCCAGTCGGCGCCTTCGAGGCAGCGCAGGCCGATGTGGCTGCGGCCCCACAGGCGGGCGCCGGCGGGAACGAAGGCGGTGCTGCGGCGGCATTCGCCGGTCTGGCTGGGGAGTTTGATCCGGCCGACGCTGACCTCGGCCCGCAGGCCTTGGGGGCCGAGGGCGGCGTTGGCCTCTTTTTCGGCGAGCGCGCGCACGGCGTCGGCGGGGGCGAGGGGGGCGGCCGCGGCACCCGTCGCCAGCGCAAGGCACAGGCCGGCGGCGGCCAAGCAGAGCTCGAGCCTAATCGTCATGGACCGGACTGTAGAGGCCGGGGCCGGGCTGGCATGCGCGGGAATGGCGGCAGGAAACTGCGCTTATCGATCCATCGGGACCGGGGCCGAGGCCGAATAATCGGTCCGAGCGTCAAGGGCTTGGGGTCGGGCTGGGTCCCGGTTCCGCCCGCGCCGTTTTCGGACCGAGGCCGATGACCAACCGACTCACGGATTCGCTGAACTTCAATTCGCAGGCCCTGCTGTTGCGCTCGGAGCGCCAGCGCGTGCTGGCCTCGAACATCGCCAACGCCGATACGCCGAACTACAAGGCGCAGGACTTCGATTTCGGCAAGGCGCTGGCGGCAGCGAGCGCCGGGAGCACGGCCGCATTGGCGCCCGAACGCACGGCGGCCGGTCACCAGGCGCTGGCGCAGGGCCGGGCCGAGCCTTTTCTGCAGTACCGCGTGCCGGCGCAGGGGGCGCTCGACGCCAACACCGTCGACATGGACCGCGAACGCGCCAACTTCGCCGACAACGCCGTTCGCTACGAAGCCAGCCTGCGATTCCTGAACGGCCAGATCAAGACCCTGCTGACCGCCATCAACGGCCAGTCGCAAGGCTGAAGGAACCCACGATGTCGCTTTTCAACGTGTTTTCGATTTCCAGTTCGGCGGTGTCGGCGCAGAGCCAGCGGCTCAACGTCGTCGCCAGCAACCTGGCCAACGCCGATTCGGTGGCCGGCCCCGACGGTCAGCCCTACAAGGCGCGCCAGGTGGTGTTCCAGGCGCAGCAAGTGGGCGAGACGGCCGACGCCACCGGGGTGAGGGTGGCGGCGATCGTCGAGGACCAGGCAGCGCCGCGCCGCATCCACAACCCCGGCCATCCGCTCGCCGACGAGGAGGGCTTCGTGGTGATGCCCAACGTCAACGCGGTCGAAGAGATGGTCAACATGATTTCGGCCTCGCGCTCGTACCAGAGCAACGTCGAAGTGATGACCACCGCCAAGAGCCTGCTGCAGAAGACGCTGCAGCTGGGCGGCTGAGGAAAGTCATGAACCTGCAAACGGTAAACGGGACCAACGGCACCAGCAGCAACTCAAGCACCAACGGGACCCTCGCGAACGATGCCGGCCTGACCGACCGCTTCATGAAGCTCCTGGTGGCGCAGATGAACAACCAGGATCCGCTCAACCCGCTCGACAACGCCCAGATGACCTCGCAGCTGGCGCAGATCAACACCGTGGTCGGGGTCAATCAGCTCAACAGCACGGTCAACGGACTGATGGATTCGTTTGCGCTGATGCAGGCGATGCAGGCGGCGCAGCTGAGCGGCCGCGACGTGATGGTGGTCGACGACAAGCTCAAGCTGCCCGAAGGCGAAGACGTCGCGGTCAAGGGCGGCGTCTTCCTGTCGGCGCCGGCCGACAGCGTCAAGATCGAAATCAAGGACGAAAGCGGCGCCGTGGTGCGCACCCTAGAGCTCGGCGCCACCGAACACGGCGTCAACGCTTACGAGTGGGACGGCCTCGACAACGACGGCGAGCCCGCTGCGCCCGGCAAATACAGCGTCAGCGTGAAGGCGGCCTCGGGCGATACCGACGTGCCGGCGATCGCCCTGGCGCAGCAGAGGGTCGCGGGAGTCCAGCAGGGCGGCGGCATGGTCACCCTGCTGCTCGAGGGCGGCAACAAGGTCGCGTATCAGGACGTGATCCAGATCCTGTGAAAAATCAGAATCCATTCAGGAGAGCAGCATGAGTTTCCAGCAGGGTCTGTCGGGCCTCAACGCCGCGCAGGCGAACCTCTCGACGATCGGCAACAACGTCGCCAACGCGCAGACTGTCGGTTTCAAGCAGTCGCGGATCGAGTTCGCCGACGTCTACGCCAATTCGCTCGCGGGCGGCGCCGGGCCGCAGATCGGCATCGGCGTTCAAGTCGGGGCGGTGGCGCAGCAGTTCACCCAGGGCGGGATCGCCACCAGTAACAACCCGCTCGACGTCGCCATCAACGGCAGCGGCTTCTTCCGCATGGAAACCAACGGCGTCGTGAGCTACTCGCGCAACGGCCAGTTCAAGGTCGATTCCAACGGCTTCATCGTCAACAACGGCGGCGCCAAGCTGACCGGCTACACGACCGACGCGGGCGGGCAGGTCGTGGCTTCGACCCCGCAGCCGCTGCAGCTGTCGAACGCCAACCTGGCGCCGCGCGCCACCGGCGACGCCAAGATCGCGGTCAACCTCGACGCCCGCGCCAAGCCGATCGACCGGACGACCACCGCCTTCGACCTCAAGGACCCCAAGACCTATACCTCGTCGACGGCGATCACCGTCTACGACGAACAGGGCAAGGCGCAGTCGCTCACGCTCTACATGAGCAAGACCGCCGACAACCAGTGGGACGTGCACGCCGCACTCAACGGCATCGAGCTGTCGGGGACCACGCCGCCGACGCCGGTAGGCGATCTGAGCTTCAATAACGACGGCACGCTGGCGGCGGGCAGCCCGCTCGCCATGACCCTGACCGGTCAGCCGGGCGTGGCCGGCGCGCTCAGCTTTCCGCTTGCGCTCGACGACACCACCCAGTTCGGCGCCAACTTCTCGGTCGCCAAGCTGACCCAGGACGGCTTTACCACCGGCCAGCTGGCTGGCTACAGCATCGGTGCCGACGGCACCATCCTCGGCCGCTACACCAACGGCCAGACGCGGGCGCAGGGCCAGATCGTGCTGGGCGACTTCGACAACCCGCAAGGCCTGGTCAACCTCGGCAGCAACCAGTGGGCCGAAACCTCCGAGTCCGGCCAGCCGCGGGTCTCGACCCCGAAGTCCGGCACGCTCGGCGCCCTGCAGGCAGGCGCGCTCGAGGAGTCGAACGTCGACCTGACCGAGGAACTGGTCGAGATGATCTCGGCCCAGCGCAACTACCAGGCCAACGCCCAGACCATCACGGTGCAGGACCAGGTGATGCAGACCTTGATGAACCTGCGTTGAGCGCGGCCGGGATTCGAGAGCCATGGATCGCATGATCTACACCGCGATGAGCGGAGCCAAGCAGACGATGGCGCGGCAGGACACGCTCGCCAACAATCTGGCCAACGCCACGACCACCGGCTTCCGTGCCGACACCGTGGCGTTCCGTGCGGTGCCGATGCAGACCGACGCGGCCGGCACCCGGGTCTTCGTGGTCGAAACCAGCACCGGCTCGAACCTGGCGCCCGGGCCGATGTTCCGCACCGACAACGAGCTCGACATCGCGGTCCAGGGCGAAGGCTGGATCACGGTCCAGGCGCCCGACGGCAGCGAGGCCTACACCCGCAACGGAGCCCTGGTGGTCACCGCCGACGGCACGCTCGCGACGGCGGCGGGTGCCCCGGTGATGGGCGGCGGCAGCCCGATCAGCATCCCGCCCGACTCTCAGATCGCCCTCGGCACCGACGGCACCGTCAGCGTCCGCACGCCGGGCCAGACCGTCGTCAACTCGGTGGGCCGGATCAAGCTCGTCAACCCGCCCGCGGAGGCGATGGTCAAAGGGCCGGACGGGCTCTTCCGCAGCCGCGAAGGCGAGGCCGATGCCGACGACAACGTGCGGATCGCCAGCGGCACGCTCGAGGCGAGCAACGTCAACGTGGTCGAGAACATGGTGTCGATGATCGCCGCGGCGCGCCAGTTCGAGATGCAGATGAAGATGCTCAACACCGCCGAGCAGAACGAACAGAAGTCGAACCAGCTGCTCGGCGCTTAAGGCGCGAGCGGCCACAGGAATCTCCGCCATGATGCGCAGCCTCTGGATAGCCAAGACCGGGATGGATGCCCAGCAACTGCAGCTGGACACGATCTCGAACAACCTCGCCAACGTCGCCACCACGGCCTACAAGCGCGGCAAGGTCCAGTTCGAGGACCTGCTGTACGTGAACCTGCGCCAGTCGGGGGCGAACACGACCGAGCAGACCCAGCTCCCCACCGGGCTGCAGGTCGGCACCGGGGTGGCGAGCGTGGCCACCCGGCGTGTCTTCACCCAGGGGCCGCTCAACCAGACCAACAACCAGCTCGACGTCGCCATCAACGGCCAGGGTTTCTTCGAGATCAGCCTGCCCGACGGCACCACCGCGTATTCGCGCGACGGCTCCTTCCACGTCGACAGCAACGGCCAGATGGTGACGGCCTCGGGTTTCGCCCTGCAGCCTTCGATCACGATCCCGCCCAATGCGCAGTCGGTCACGATCGGCCAGGACGGCACCGTCAGCGTGACCACGCCGGGTCAGACCGCGCCGCAGACGATAGGCCAGCTCCAGCTCGCGAGTTTCGTCAACGAAGCCGGTCTCGAGTCGCGCGGCAACAACCTGTATCTGGAAACCGCCGCGTCCGGCACGCCCAGCGTCAACACTCCGGGCCAGAATGGCCTGGGCCTGATCAAGCAGGGCTACCTCGAGGGCAGCAACGTCAACGTGGTCGAGGAGCTGGTCTCGATGATCGCCACCCAGCGCGCCTACGACATCAACAGCAAGGCGATCCAGGCCAGCGACCAGATGCTGCAGCGTCTGTCCCAGCTCTGATGCTGGCCTATGGTTTGAAATCGGTCCGCGCCGTCGCGGGCCTGGCCCTGGCCGCGCTGCTGGCCGGCTGCGTCGCGACCCGGCCGGCGGTGATCGTCAATTCGCCCACCAGCGCCGAGGCGCCGCCCAGTTCCACGGCCGACGCGCCGCGCCGCAGCGGCGGCATCTACACCGGGGTCGGCTACCGCCCCCTGTTCGAAGACGCCCGCCCGCGCTACGTGGGCGACCTGCTCACCATCACGCTCAACGAGAAGCTCAACGCGGCGCAGAAGGCCTCGAGTTCGGCCGACCGCAACTCCGACATCGACGCCGGTATCAAGTCGCTGCGCGGGGTCAAGGGCGTCGGCATCAGCGGGCCGCAGATCACGGCCGGCACCGAGAACACCTTCGCCGGCAAGGGCGCGACCGAAAGCTCGAACCTCTTCACCGGCACCATCACCTCGACCGTGATCCGGGTCCTTCCCAACGGCAACCTGGTGGTGGCGGGCGAAAAGCAGATCGGCATCCGCCAGAACTCGGAGACCCTCAAGTTCCAGGGGGTGGTCGACCCGAAAAACATCCTGCCCGGCAATACGGTGTTGTCGACCGCGATCGCCGACGTGCGCATCGATTACGCCGGCGGCGGCTACATCGAAGACGCCCAGACCCAGGGCTGGCTCGCCCGCTTCTTCAACGCCTGGTCGCCGCTGTGATCACCGCTCTCCGTCTCTTCGCCCTCGTCCTGGCCCTGGCCGCTGCGCCGGCGCAGGCCGAACGCATCAAGGACCTTGCCAGCGTGCAGGGGGTGCGGCCGAACCAGCTGATCGGCTACGGCCTGGTGGTCGGCCTCGACGGCTCGGGCGACCAGACCACGCAGACGCCTTTCACCACCCAGACCCTGCAGTCGATGCTCAAGCAGCTCGGCATCACGCTGCCGCCGGGGCAGAACCTGCAGCTGCGCAACGTCGCCGCGGTGATGGTCACGGCCAGCCTGCCGGCGTTCGCCCAGCCCGGCCAGCAGGTCGACGTCACGGTCAGTTCGATGGGGAATGCGCGTTCGCTGCGCGGCGGCACCTTGCTGATGACGCCTTTGAAAGGCGCCGACGGCGAGGTCTACGCGATTTCGCAGGGCAATGTGCTGGTGGGCGGCGCCGGCGCCTCGGCCGGCGGCTCCAAGGTCCAGGTCAATTCGCTCAACGCCGGCCGCATTCCCAGCGGCGCCACGGTCGAACGATCGGTCGACACCCCCTTCCTGATGAGCGACAGCGTCCAGCTCGAACTCAATGCCACCGATTTCACCGCCGCCGGCCGGGTGGCCGCGGCGATCAACACCCAGCTCGGCGCCGGCACCGCGACCGCACTCGACGGCCGCGTGATCCAGGTGAAGGCGCCGGCCGAACCCAATGCCCGGGTCAGCTTCATGGGCACGCTCGAGAACATCGACGTGCCCAGCGTGATCCCGGCCGCGCGCGTGATCCTCAACGGCCGCACCGGCTCGGTGGTGATCAACCGCGCGGTACGGCTCGAACCCGCCGCGGTGGCGCACGGCAGCCTGCAGGTGAGCATCCAGGCCAATCCGCAGGTGTCGCAGCCGGCGCCGTTCTCCCAGGGGCAGACGGTGGTGACCCAGAACCCCGACATCAGCATCAAGCAGGAAGGCGGCAAGGTGGTGCAGATCGACGGCGGTGCCAACCTGACCGACGTGGTGCGAGCGCTCAACCTGCTCGGCGCCTCGCCGCAGGACCTGCTGGGCATCCTGCAGGCGCTCAAGGCCGCGGGTTCGCTCAAGGCCGAACTCGAGGTGATCTGATGAAGCCGCTGGGCCTGTCCGCAGGGGAGGGCGTCGGCCTGACGGTCGACAGCCGCACGCTCGACGAACTCAAGCGAGTCTCGCGCGACGACCCCAAGGCGGCGATCCGCCACAGCGCGCAGCAGTTCGAGACCTTGTTCATGAACATGGTGATGAAGAACATGCGCGAGTCGGGGCCGAAGTCGGACATGTTCGACTCGCCCGCCAGCGATCTGGCGCGCGGCCTGCTCGACCAGGAGCTGGCGGCCAAGATGGCGGCGCGCGGCACCGGCCTGGCCGACATGATCGAACGCCAGCTCGAGCGCCAGATCGACCCGCGCGCGGCGGCGTCCGCCCCTGCCTTCCTGCCGTATGCGCCGCGTCGCGCGACTGGTGCCGCGCTGCCCGCGCTCGGCCGTCCCGCCGAACTTGGCGCTGCGGCCGGCAGTTCGGTCGCCGCGCCGCTGGCTGCCGCGCGCGCCTTGGCTCCCGATGGCAAGAGCCGCCAGCGCGATTTCGTGGCGCGGGTCGAAGGGCCGGCCGCGGCAGCCGCGGCGGCGACCGGGATTCCGGCCGATTTCATCGTCGCCCAGGCGGCCCTGGAGTCGGGCTGGGGCCAGCGCGAGATCCGCGACCCGGCCACCGGACAGAGCAGCCACAACCTGTTCGGCATCAAGGCGGGCAGTGGCTGGAGCGGCCGCACGGTCGAAGTCACCACCACCGAATACGTCAACGGCCAGGCCGAGAAGCGGATCGAGAAGTTCAGGGCGTATGCAAGCGATGCCGAAGCCTTCCAGGACTACGCGCGTCTGCTCGCCACCCAGCCGCGTTACGCGCAGGTGATCCGCAGCGGCGCCGCCGCCGGCGAGTTCGCCGCCGGCCTGCAGCGCGCCGGATATGCCACTGACCCGCAATACGGCGCCAAGCTCGCCGCCGTGATCCGGAGCGCTCAGGCCCTGCGCACCGACAGCTGAAGTTTTGGCCGCGGCTGCCGATAGCCGGGGATGAGAGGAAAAGTTCATGAGTCTGCTTTCCATCGGCAATTCCGCCCTGCAAGCCGCGTATATCGCCCTGCGCACCAACAGCCATAACGTCGGCAACGCGCTGACGCCCGGCTACAAGCGCCAGGAAGCCATCTTCGGGTCCCAGGGCGGCCAGTTCCTGGCCGGGCAATACGTCGGCAACGGCACCCAGATCGACGATGTGCGCCGCATCTACAACGAGTTTCTAACCGGGCAGGCGCATTCGGCCAATGCCACGGCCAACCAGACCTCGGCGTATTACGAGCAGGTCTCCGGCCTGTCGAAGCTCTTTGTCAGCGACGAGACCAGCGTTGGCGGTTCGATCGACAGCTTGTTCAAGACGGTCCAGGGTCTGGCCCAGCGCCCGGGGGACGGGGCGAGCCGGCAATCGATGCTGGCAGCGGCCAAGCTGATGACGGGTCGCTTCAACGAACTGGCCGGCCAGGCCTCCGACATGCGCAACGGCGCGGACAAGCAGCTCACCCAGGAGCTGGAGAACGTCAATCGGCTGTCGGCGCAGATCGCCGACCTCAACGACCGCATCGCGCTCGCGCGCGGCGTCGGCCGCAGCCCCAACGACTTGCTCGACCAGCGCGACCAGGCGATCCGCGACCTCAACGCCTCGACCCGGGTGTCGGTGGCCGAGCAGGACGACGGCTCGGTCAACGTCTTTCTCGCCAACGGCCAGCCGCTGGTGACCGGCAACCGTGCCGAAAGCCTGGGCGTGGTGCGCGACAGCCAGGATCCGACCCGCCTGAACGTGGGGGTCAAGACCGGCGGTGAAATCATTGCCCTGCCGGCGTCGACCTTCGCCGGCGGCCGGGTGGCGGGCCTGCTGCAGTTCAGCACCCAGGATGTGCCCAACGCCGAAAACGATCTGGGCCGGATCGCCATCACGATGGCGATGAAGTTCAACGAACAACACCGCCTGGGCCTCACGCCCACCGGCGAGCCGGGCCAGGACTTCTTCAACCTGCCCGCCGGCAAGGCCTTCGGCCAGAGCGGCAACTCGGCCGGCAGCTCGATCGCCATGAATTTCGTCGACGCCAGCAAGCTGATGGCGAGCGACTACGAAGTGGCGGCGATAGCCGACGGCGCCGGCGGCGTCGCCTACCAGGTCACCCGGCTCTCCGACGGCAAGACCTTCGACCCCGTGGCCGGCCCCACGCTGTCGGTCGACGGCCTCGAAATCCAGGTCGCCGGTGCGGTGGGCGACCGCTTCACGGTGCAGCCCTACCGGGAGGCGGCGGCCAACATCAGCGTGGCGCTCAAGCGGCCCGACCAGATCGCCGCGGCCGGGGCCTTCGAAGCCAAGCTGCCCAACAACAACACCGGCTCGCTGACTGTGGGCGAGATCTCGCCCACCGGTCGACTCGACCCCGCCCAGCTGGGGGTGAGCTACGAGCTCAAGTTCGACGGCGCCGGCGGCTACACCCTGAGCGGCGACGACGGCAGCACGGTCAACGGCACCTATACCCCGGGGGCGCCGATCGAAGTGGCCTTCCCGGGCGGCAAGCTCACCCTCGGCGGCACGCCGGCGGCGGGCGACGTCGTCAACTTCGGCAAGAACCGGAGCACCGACGGCGACGGCCGCAACGCCATCGCGCTGGGCCAGCTGGCCGATTTCGGCATCGACAGCGGCGGCAAGCTCGGCACGATGTATTCGTCGGTGGTCGCCCGCATCGGCTCGGATGCGGCCGGCGCCAAGGTTTTTGCCGAAGCCGGATTGATGGTCCTGAAGGACGCCATCGGCGCCGAAAGTGCGGTCTCGGGTGTCAACCTCGACGACGAGGCGATCAAGCTGATGACTTACCAGCAGCAATACGCCGCCGCGGCCAAGGTGGTCGCGGCCGGGCAGGCCTTGTTCGACACCGTCCTGTCGATCGGACGTTAAAGGAAGGCCATGAGCATGTTCCGGGTATCCACCGCGTCGTTCTACACGTCGATCAATTCCGAGCTCAGCGCGCGCCAGCGCGAGCTTCAGCATCTCAACGCGCAGATGTCGAGCGGCAAGCGCATCACCACCGCCGCCGACGATCCGGTCGGGGCCGCCAACGCGGCCGACCTGCGCAGTTCGCTGTCGCGGCTCGACCAGTTCAAGCAGAACCAGAGTTACGCCCGCCACGTCCTGGCGCTGGGGGAAACGGCGGTCACGTCGGCGATCGACGCCGCCACGGCGGCCCGCGACAAGCTGATGGCCGCCGGCAACGGCGGCTACACCGACGCCAACCGGGCCAGCCTGGCCGACGAGCTCGAAGGCATCCTCGCCCGCGTTGTCGGCCTGGCCAATTCCAGCGACGGCGACGGCGGCTATCTGTTTTCCGGCGGCCGCGACACCGGCGCGCCCTACAGCCAGCTCGGCACCCAGGTCAGCTACAAGGGCGGCGCGATCGGCCAGACGATCGAAGTTGCGAGCGGCCGTTTCATGCAGGTGAAGTTTCCCGGCGATGCCTTGTTCGGCGCGATGCGCCCGGGCAATGGCAGCTTTGTCACCGCGGCGGCGGCGGGCAATACCGGAACCGGCACGATCGACGTCGGCGCGGTGACCGACCACAGTGCCCTGACCGGCTCGGCCTACGAGATCCGCATCGTCGACTTGGCCGGCAAACCCGCGTACGAGGTCTACCGCAACGGCACCCAGGTCGGCGTCACTCAGGCCTTCGAGGATCCGACCACCATCGAGATCGACGGCATGCGGGTCAAGCTCGACGGTCAGCCGGCGGTGGGCGACCGCTTCAGCATGAACCCGGCAGCCTCGCAGCCGCTTTTCGATACCCTGCAGCAGGCCGTGACCCTGCTGAACACGCCGCTCGACGGCGATCCGGCCGCCCGGGCCCGCTTCAATACCCAGTTGGCCGCCCTGCTGAGCTCGATCGACGGCGCCACCGGCCACTTGCAGGCTACGCGCTCGGACATGGGCGCCGGTCTCGCCGAGCTCGACGCCTACAGCAGCCTCAACGACGACCGCACCCTGCAGCAGGAAACTCGTTTGTCGGCGATCGAGGGCGTCGACTACGAAACCGCGGCCACCCAGACCGCCGCCAACTCGCTGGCGCTGCAAGCGGCGATGCAGAGTTATTCGTCGATCTCCAAGCTTTCGCTCTTCAACTACCTCTGAGCGATCGGTCTTCCGCCTGAGCCGCCGGCCGCGATCGAGCCCCGGCGGCCGGTTTCGGCGGCGGGGGCATCGCGATCACGCGACCCCTACAGTTTGTCCGGCGACTGCCGATTACCGGCATAGGCGCGCTTCGCGCGTTGTTTTTGTCGCCTTCCATGCCTTCACTTTCAGACCAAGCTGCCGCTGCCGGTTCCAGCACTGCGATCGTGCTCGTGGTCGATCGTTCTGCCGCGCTGCGTGTCCGCGTCAGTGCCGTGCTCGGGCAGCGCGGCTGGCGGGTGATCGAGGCGGTCGACCTTGAGCAGGCCGCCGAGCTGTGCCGCGAAATCACGGTCGACGTGGTTCTGCTCGAGCTCGAGCTGCTCGGTTCCAACGGCTTGGCGCATTGCCTGCCCGAAGGCGGCAAGGGCAACCCGATCCCGGTGGTGGCCTTGATCCGTCGCGCGAGCGAGTTGGCCGTCACGCTGGCTGCCCGCGCCGGCGCGGTCGACTTTTTCGTGGTGGGCAGGAACCACTGGCCGCTCCTGTCCGCGCGCCTGCGCGCGGTCTTGCGCAAGGCCAAGCTGCGCGAGGAGCTGGTGGCCGGCCGCCAGCGCCTGAGCAAGATCCAGCGCCTGGCCCGGCTCGGAACCTGGGACTGGGACATCGGCCGGCGCTGGGTCTGGCTGTCGTCGCAGGCCTGCGCCATCGCCGGTTTGCCTGAACGCGAACAAGGTCTGTCCGAAGGTTTCGTCTGGTCGCGTTTCGAGCCCGAAGACCGGGCCCGGATCGTCGAGCTGTTCGAATCGGCGGCCGAGCGCCACGGCGCCCTCAGCTTCGAGGTGCCGCTCGCCCGTTCGGACGGGCGCCTGTGTGTGATCCAGGTCGAGGCCGAGGTCGAATACGACGAACTCGACCGGCCGTGGCGGGTGCAGGGCGTCCTGCTCGACGTGACCCAGCGGCGCCAGGCCGAGGCCAGGATCCACGAACTCCGCTGCAGCGACATGTTGACGGGGCTCGCCAACCGGCGCCAGTTCCGCGAGCTCCTGGGCGGAACCATCGCCGCCGCGCGTGAGCAGGGCTGCGGCGTCGGCGTGATTTTCCTGGGTCTGGACCGCTTCAAGCAGATCAACGACACGCTCGGCCACCATATCGGCGACCAGCTCTTGCGCGAGGTCGCGCAGAGGCTCAAGCGCTGGGTTCGCAACCAGGTCTCGACCGCGGTTGGCATGGCCGGCGGGCCGGGCCTGGCGCGCCTGCTTGCGGCCAGCGTTGACGGCGTGGCGCGTTTCGGCGGCGATGAGTTCAGCGTGCTGGCCCTGCCGGTCGACGACCCGGTGTTGTTCGAGAACCAGGCGCGAGAGCTGCTCGCCGAGGTCTGCGGGGCGTATTCCTTTCTGGGCCACGAGATTTTCGTCACCGCTTCGGCCGGTCTGGCGAGTTACCCGCGCGACGGCGCCGACGCCGACACCGTCTTGCGCAAGGCTGACATCGCGATGGTGGCGGTCAAGGCCAGCGGCCGCAACGGGCTGCTGCGTTTCTCCGAAGCGCTCAAGCCGGCGTCGGCCGAGCGGGTCAGGCTCGAGACCGGGCTCAACCGGGCGATCGAGCGCGCCGAACTGGTCCTGCACTACCAGCCCAAGGTCGATGTGGCTTCGGGGCAGATCGTCGGCGCCGAAGCCTTGATCCGCTGGCAGCGCGGCACCCAGCTGCTGCCGCCGTCGGAGTTCATCGCCCTGGCCGAGGAGTCGGGCCTGATCGTGCCGATGACCGAGTGGGCGGTGCGAGACGTCTGCCGCCAGATCACCGAGTGGCGGGCCGCTGGGCTGGCGCCGGTGCCGGTGGCGGTGAACGTGTCGGGGCGGCATTTGCAGCGAGCCAACCTGACCGAGCCGGTGCGCTCGGCCCTGGCCGAGTTCGGCGTGACGGCGGCCCTGCTTGAGCTCGAGCTGACCGAAACCGTGCTGATGCAGAACCTGGCAGTGGGCCTGCCCTTGCTGCATTCGCTCAAGGAGCTGGGGGTGCGCCTGGCGATCGACGACTTCGGCACCGGTTATTCATCGCTGGCCTACCTCAAGCGGCTGCCGATCGACGCGCTCAAGATCGACCGCAGCTTCGTGCGCGACCTCGAAGCCGGCGCCGACAACGCCGCGATTGTGGCGGCGATCATCGCGATGGCCTCAAGCCTGCGCCTGTCGGTGGTGGCCGAAGGGGTCGAGACCCGCGGCCAGATGGCTTTGCTGCACGCGCAGGGCTGCTCGCGCATGCAGGGATTTTTCTTTGCACCTGCCGTGCCGGCGCAGAAGTTCGCCGAGCTGCTGGCCCGGCCCGCGCCCCGGCCGGAGTGGCTGGCGGCCCCCCGCGTGGCGGCGGTGACCCGTGTGGCAACGCGGCCGTCGGGCCGTCCGCTGCCGCTCGACCCCGACGAAGACCTGCCAGGAATCGCATGACTCCGCACGATCCCCAGAATCCGGCCCGCAACGACTACGAAGTCGCGCGCCGCACGCTGCGTCTGCTGGCCGAACGCAAGCTGGCGCCGACCCCCAATGCCTACGCCGAAGTCTGGCGTGAGGTGGCCGGAGCGCCCGGCGGCGATACGCCGCTGGCGGTGGTCCGGCTGGTGTTGCGCGAGCTGGTGCGCAGCCACCGCCTCGCTCGCGAAGACACCCAGGCCGTGATCGAGGCCGCCCAGGCGCAGAACTGGGGCGACGCCGCCGACTTGATCGAGCGTCAGCTCAAGCGCCGCGACAGCAGTTCCAACTGGCCGCAGTTGCTGGTCGCGATGCTCAAGGCCTGCGATCAGATTCACCCCGGCTGGACCCGGGCGCGCAAGCTCGACGCCGTCACCCGGGTTGCCGAAGCCGGAGCCGAAACGCCCGAACTCGCGCTCGAGCGCCTGATGCGGCTGATGGAATCGTGGACCAGCGCGCCGCCACCGACGCCGGTGGTGGAAGCGCCCGCGGCCGTGGCGAGTCCGGTCGCGGCGCCGGTGCCCCTGCCTTCGGCCTCGCCCTTTCTGCCGCCGGTGTCCGACTGCGAACGCGAAGTCGCGCAATGGAAGTCGATGGCGCTGCGGTCGATCGCGCTGCTCGAATCGGCCCTGCCCGAGGCCTCGGTCGCGCGCCAGCGCGCGGCCGACATCCGGCAGGACCTGCGGGCCGCCGGCGGTCTGCCGCCGGAGAGCTCGCGCGCGCGCCTGATCGACCTTGGCCGTCTGGTCGAGCGCGAAACCGAAGAGCAGCAGCGCGTGCGTTTCGGCCTCGCCCGCCTGCTCGCGCTGCTGTGCGACAACATGAAGACGCTGGCGCCGGACGAAGCGTGGCTCGCCGGCCAGCTCGAGCCGATCCGCGCCCTGCTCGCCGGACCGATAGGTTCGGACGCACTGGCGAGCGCCGAACACACCCTGGCGCAGGTGATTGCGCAGCAGGCGGTGGCGCGCCGTGGCCTGGCCGAGGCCAAGGTCGCCCTGCGCGAGATGCTGGGCACGCTGATCGAGCGGATCGGCGCCATGAGCGACAGCGCCGGCAGCTATTACGAGCGGGTCGACCACTGGGCGCAGAAGCTCGAGGCCGCCGAGGACTTCAGCAGCCTGTCTCGCATCGTCCAGGGCCTGCTTGCCGACACGACCGAGGTCCGGGGCGACATCCAGCGCGCCCGCCACGAACTCAACGACTCGCGCCGCCGGGTCGAGGCCTACGAGCAGCGGGTGCGCGAGCTCGAGCGTGAACTGGTGCAGGTGTCCTCGCTGGTGCTGCGCGACCCGCTGACCGGCGCGCTCAACCGGCGCGGGCTGGAGGAGGCGTTCGAGGTCGAGTCCGCGCGCGCCGCCCGCTACGACGCACCGCTGTCGTTGCTGATGATCGACGTCGACCGCTTCAAGGCCTTCAACGACAGCTTCGGCCATGTCGCCGGCGACCGCGCCCTGGTGCACCTAGTGACCGTGATGATGGCCTCGCTGCGGCCGACCGACGCGCTGGCCCGGGTCGGCGGCGAGGAGTTTGCCGTGCTCCTGCCCGGCAGCGCCTTGACCGATGCCGTGGCGGCGGCGACCCGGCTGCAGCACGAGTTGTCGACGCGGCCGTTTGAGGTCTGCAGCGTCCCGCATGCCCTGACTTTTTCGGCGGGGGTCGCTTTGTGGCAAAGCGACGAGGAGCTTGAATCGATGATCGACCGGGCTGACATCGCGCTCTATCGCGCCAAACACGAGGGGCGCGATCGGGTCGTGGTCGAGCCGCCACCCGTCGCCGTCTGAATGGGTGCGGGTAAGCCCCTGCTTGGGCGCTGAGGGCCGCGACTGCCGGGTTTCCGCCCTGCCCGGCGGTCGCTCCGTGATTCAAGAGCGCGCCGGCGCTGCCGATAGCTCCGGTATGAATTCCGTCTCTCAAGGCGCGACCGACTCGGGCGCCCATGCTGCGCAGGAATGCGCTGCGATTGCGGCCGATCTTGACCGCCTGCGCGCCTTGTTGGGCGAAGCGGGCGGCCAGCTCGCCGCGAGTTTTGCCGTCTTGGGGGAGCCTGCGGCCGGGCCGGCCGAGCGGCAGGCCGCGTTGGCCAAGGCGGTAGGAGCTTTGCAGTTCGAGGACATTGCCCTGCAGCTGGTGACCCACGCCCAGCGGCGCCTGGCTTTGCTCGAGGACTGCGTGTTGGCATTGGCGCCCGACGCCGCTCCGGTGAAACACGCGAAAGGGGCGGTCCTGCCCCACCCCGTGGGTCAGACCGGCATGGCGGCGGGCGAGGTCGAACTCTTCTAGGACAGGCAAAACATGCCAAGCATTCTTGCGGTCGACGACTCGGCCTCGATGCGCCAGATGGTGGCTTTCACCCTCAAGGGCGCCGGTTACACCGTGGTCGAAGCCGCCGACGGCCAACAGGCCTGGGAGCTGGCGCAGCAGACCCAGGTCGATCTGGTGCTGACCGACCAGAACATGCCGACCATGGACGGGCTCACCCTGGTCGAGAAGCTGCGCGCCCACCCGGCCTATCGCAATACGCCGATCCTGATTCTGACCACCGAGTCGAGCGACGCGATGAAGGCCCGCGGCCGCGCGGCGGGCGCGACCGGCTGGCTGGTCAAACCTTTTAACCCGGACCGGCTGATCGAAGTGATCCGCAGGGTCGTTCGCTAGTAGGGGGCCGCCATGGGCGACATCAGCAATCCCAGCTTGCACGAGCCGGACTTCGACCTGTCGCAGTTCCATGCCGTGTTTTTCGAAGAGGCGGGTGAGAACCTGGCCAACATGGAATCGGCCCTGCTCGAGATCGACGTGGTAGCGCCGGGTGACGACGAGCTCAACGCGATTTTCCGCGTTGCGCATTCGATCAAGGGCGGCGCCGCCACCTTCGGTTTCGGCGACGTCACCGAACTCACCCACGAGCTCGAGACCTTGCTCGACAAGCTGCGCCGGCACGAGCTCAACCTGCACCCACAGATGGTCGACGTCTTGCTCGAGGCCGGCGACGTGGTCAAGAGCCAGCTCGCGCGCCACCAGGGTGTGACCGACGTGCAGCCCGACACCAGCGATCTGGTCGCCCGCATCCGCACCCTGGCCGACGGCCGCCTGCTGGCCGAAGCGGCGCCGGCGGCTCCGGTCGCCAGCGGCGTCCGTCAACTGCGCCTGCGAGTGGGTCCGCTCAAGGACGCCGCTGCCGCCGACGGCCTGGCCGAACTGTTCCGCGACATCCCGGCGCTCGGCCGCTGCGAGGCGGTCGATGGCGGCGTCTTGTCGCCCGAAGGCTGGCGCGAGTTCCGCCTCGATACCGAGTCGCCCGACAGCGAGCTGATCGAACTTTTCTCCTTCCACGTCAGCCGCGACCAGATTGCGATTTCGCCCTGGGGCGGCGTGGCACCCGCGGTTGCGGCTGCGGCTCCGGTCGCCGCGCCGGAAGGCGAGGCTTATGGCTTCTTCGTCGATCCGGGCAGCCTGCCGGCCGCGCCCGCGGCCGAGCCGGCCGTGGCCGAAGCTGCGGCCAAGAAGCCGGTGGCCGACAAAGGCGCCGCACTC
Organism: Pseudomonadota bacterium; assembly: GCA_023443095.1. Classification (GTDB taxonomy): domain Bacteria; phylum Pseudomonadota; class Gammaproteobacteria; order Burkholderiales; family Burkholderiaceae_F; genus JAEZVV01. Next base: position 2,597 of record JAEZVV010000079.1, on the reverse strand, counting down.
GAATCGACCACGCTGCGGGTCAGCGTGGAGAAGGTCGACACCTTGATCAACCTCGTGGGTGAACTGGTCATCACCCAGGCGATGCTGACCCAGCAGGCGAAGGCGCTCGACCCCGTGAGCCAGGCGCCGCTGCTCGCCGGCATCGTCGACCTCGAGCGCAATACCCGCCACCTGCAGGAAGCGGTGATGGGAATCCGCATGATTCCCATGGCCTTCGTCTTCAACCGCTTCCCGCGCATGTTGCGCGATCTGGCGGCCAAGCTTGGCAAGCAGATCGAACTCAAGACCGTGGGCGAGGCGACCGAACTCGACAAGGGTCTGATCGAAAAGATCATCGATCCGCTCACCCATCTGGTGCGCAACAGCGCCGACCACGGCATCGAGCCGCCCGAGGTCCGGATTGCCGCCGGCAAGCCGGCCCAGGGCACGATCACCCTGTCGGCTGCGCACCAGGGCGGCTCGATCCTGATCGAAGTGCGTGACGACGGAGCCGGCTTGAACCGCGAGCGCATCCTGGCCAAGGCCCGCGAGCGCGGCCTGCCCGTGCGCGACGACATGAGCGACTCCGAAGTCTGGGCGCTGATCTGGGAGCCGGGCTTCTCGACCGCGGACCAGCTCTCCGACGTCTCCGGCCGCGGCGTCGGGATGGACGTGGTGCGCAAGAACATCGCCGCCCTCAACGGCTCGGCCGAGATCGATTCGGCCACCGGCCTCGGATCCCGCGTCTCGGTGCGCCTGCCCCTGACCCTCGCGATCATGGACGGCATGTCGATCGGCGTCGGCGGCGAAGTCTTCATCCTGCCGCTGGGTTCGGTGGTCGAGTCCTTCCAGCTGGCCGACGGCATGGTCAAGCAGGTCGGATCGACTGGCCGGGTAGTCCATGTGCGCGAGGAGTACCTGCCGGTGGTGACCCTGGCCGAAGCCTTCGGCGCCAGCGAAGACGCGAGCGACGAGGGTTCGATCATGGTCCTCGTGGAAGCCGACGGCGGCCGTGCGGCGCTGATGGTCGACGAGCTGATCGGCCAGCACCAGGTGGTGGTCAAGAACCTCGAAGCGAATTACCGGCGGGTGCGCGGCGTGTCCGGCGCCACCATTCTTGGCGACGGTCGCGTCGCCCTCATCATCGATGTCGCCGCGCTGGTCAAGCGCGCGCGCCACTGACCTAGGAGCGCCTCATGGGCCTGATGGAACAGTTCAACGACGCGCAGACGCGCGCCCAGGAATACCTCACCTTCCGCCTCGGTGGCGAGGAGTACGGCATCGACATCCTGAAGGTACAGGAGATCCGCGGCTACGACGCCGTCACCCGCATCGCCAACGCGCCCGAGTTCATCAAGGGCGTGATCAACCTGCGCGGCGTGATCGTTCCGATCGTCGACCTGCGCCTCAAGTTCAAGCTCGGTGCGGCTGACTACAACGAGTTCACCGTGGTGATCATCCTCAACGTCGCCAAACGCGTGGTCGGCGTGGTGGTCGACTCGGTCTCCGACGTGCTCGAGCTCGCGCCCGAGCAGATCCGCCCGGCCCCCGAGTTCAATTCGCTGCTCGACGCCGGCTACATCACCGGGCTCGGCTCGGTGGGCGAACGGATGATGATCCTGGTCGACATCGAACGCCTGATGGCGGCCGAGGACATGGCCTTGATCGAACGCGTCATCACCTGAACGGGATCGAGCGATGAACCTTGACCGCATCGAGACGAGCATCGCCCTTCGGCTTTGGGTAGGGGTTCTGGGCCTCATGGTGTTGATGCTGGCCGTTCTCGCCAATGCCGCGATCAACTCGCGCAGTTCGCAGGCGCGCAGCGAGGCCGCCATTGCCAAGGCCGAGCACCACATGAGTCTGGCGCAGGAGTGGCAGACCAAGACCGAAGTCACGGTCACTCGGGTGCTGGCCTCGTCGCTGGTCGAAGACGGGTTCATCGATGCCACGTTCAAGGATCTGGTCGCCAAGGAACTCGAGCAAATCGCGGTGATCCAGAAGGAGATGCTGGCCTCGCACGGTGAGGCCGAGGACCGCCAGCAGCTCGAACGGATCGGCAGCCTGCACCAGGCGGCGCTTGAGTCGATGGCGCGAGCCAAGGAGCACCGGGCGCGCGGCGACCACGCCGGTGAAGTGTTGGAGATGACCGCGGTTTTCATGCCGGCGTCCGACACCTACATCCAGGCGCTGCGCGACTACGTCAAGCTGCAGCGCGAGGAAATGGCGACGGTACTCACCAACGCGGCCGACGAGCGGCGCCGATCGCTGCTGGTGGCCGCTGCGGGTGGCGTGCTGATGCTGGTCCTGCTGGTCGTCGCCGGTTTTGCCCTGGTGCGCCTGATTCGCCGTCCGCTCGAGCAGGCGGTGGCCGCGGCCGATGCGATTGCCCAAGGCGATCTCACCCACCCGGTGTCGACTGACCGCCGCGACGAGTTTGGTCGGCTGCAAAACGCGCTGCATGCGATGCAGGTATCGCTGCGCAAGACGGTCGGCGAGATTCGCTCGACGAGCGAATCGATCCGGACGGCGTCGGGGGAGATTGCGGTTGGCAACGCGGATCTGTCGAGCCGGACCGAATCGCAGGCGAGTTCGCTGCAGCAGACGGCGAGTTCGAT
>JAEZVV010000077.1 GCA_023443095.1 Pseudomonadota bacterium | reverse complement strand
GCGCTGGGGGGGGGTGCCGCGCGGGGGGGCGGGGGGGGGGGCGCCAGTGCTCTGCAATGGCAAGCTCAGCCTCGACCCCGCCACGCGCGAAGCGAGCTTCGAAGGAAAGCAGGCCCGGCTTTCGGCGCGCGAGTTCGCCTTGCTGCAGGCTTTGCTGATGCGGCCCGGGGCGATCCTCTCCCGGGCCGAACTCGAGGACCGCATCTACGGCTGGAATGAAGAGGTCGAAAGCAATGCGGTCGAGTTCCTGATCCACGCCGTTCGCAAGAAGTTCGGGGCCGCGGTGATCAAAAACGTGCGCGGCCTCGGCTGGCTGGTGGACAAGCCGCAATGACGCGATCGCTCCAGTGGCGACTGTCGCTGTGGATTGCGGCCTTCATCGCGGCTGCCGGTCTGGTGGCGGGCGCGACGTCGTTTGTGCTGGCCTACGAAGATGCCCACGAGATGCAGGACGACCAGCTGCGCCAGATCGCCGAGCTGCTGGTCATCTCTCGTGCCTGGCCCGAAGGCGCGCGCCTGCCCAAGGTCAAGGGCATCGACTCCGACCAGCGGGTCGTGGTCGAACGTCTGCCGGCCGAGCCGGGAGCGCGGTCGGGGCTGCGCAGCGTCGATCTCGACGGCCACGCCTGGCGTGTCTACGAGCGAGAGCTGCCCGGAGGCGAGCGCCTGCGAGTACGCCAGCGCACCGAGTTGCGCGACGAGATCGCGATCGCCGCCGGCTGGCGCACCTTGGTGCCGCTCTTGGCGATGATCCCGCTGCTGATCCTGGTGGTGTTGCTGGTAGTGCGCAGCACTTTCAAGCCGGTGGCCGCCCTGGCGCGCCAGCTCGACCGCGAGGGCGCAAGCCATCCCGAGCCCTTGCCTCAGGCCGAGGTGCCACGTGAGATTGCGCCTTTCGTGGCGTCGATCAACGCCTTGCTGCTGCGGGTGAGCGAGACGCTCGAGCGACAACGCCGCTTTGTCGCCGACGCGGCCCACGAGTTGCGTTCACCGGTAACGGCCTTGAGTCTGCAGGCCGACAACCTGGAGCAGGCCGAGATGTCGCCTGCAGCCCGTGCCCGCTTCGTGCCCTTGAAGCAGGGGCTGGCGCGCACCCGGGCGCTGCTCGAGCAACTGCTTTCTCTGGCTCGCACCCAGTCCGACGCCCGCTCGGCGCCGCAACCGGTGGCGCTCGACCGCCTCGTGAGCGAGGTGGTGCGCGACCTGCACCCGCAAGCCGAGGCCAAGGGCATCGATCTCGGGGTTGAGCGGATCGAGGCGCTGCAGGTCCTGGGCAGCGAGTTCGACCTCGCCACCCTGATGCGCAACGCGATCGACAACGCCATCCGTTATTCGCCTGCGCACAGCCGAGTCGATGTCAGCGCCTACGCGGCGCAAGGCGAAGCGGTATTCGAAGTGACCGACAGCGGCCCTGGCATCGCTCCGACCGAACTCGCCCGCGTCTTCGACCCGTTCTACCGGGTGGTCGGCTCGGGGGAGATGGGCAGCGGCCTGGGGCTGGCGATCGTGCGCAGCATTGCCGAGCGCCTTGGCGGCCAGGTGGGCCTGGCCAACCGGGTCGGAAGGGCCGGGCTGAAGTTCAGCTACCGCCAGCCCTTGACGAGTCCTGCGGGACGGTGAGGTCCTCGGCGCCGTTCGGCTGGCGCGAGGTCTAGCCGGGCGGGTTCGAATCCTTGGCCGAGGCGGCCGCAACGGGCGCTGCGGGCGGGAACGTGCCCCCGGACACGACGGTGGTCAGAAAATCAAGGACTTTCTGCTTGTCCTTGGCCTTGATCAGGTCGAGGCCGAACATGTGCAGGAAAAAAAGCCCTTCGATCGCCAGGACCGCGGCCGTTGCCCGCTCGGCTCCGAGAGGGGAGGACTTGAGGCGTTCGAACAGACGCGTATACCAGTCGCGCAGAGGCTGGAGCATCGACGGGTCGTGTGCATGCACGGCCAGCAGGACGATGCCCAAGGCGGCGCTGCCGCCGTCGTCGGTGCTGAACTTCTTGAACCACTCGGCGAAGCCGGGAACGATCGGATCGTCGGCGTCGGGGAACTTCTGCGCGGCTGTGGTCAGGCTGTTCTCGAGGTGGGCGACGTAGCCGTCGAGCAGCGCTTCGAGCAGTTCGCGCTTGGACTTGAAGTGATAGAGAAAAGCGCCTTTGCTGATGCCTGCCCGCTTGGCCACGCGTTCGATCGTCAGATGCCCGGTGCCTTGTTCTATCACCAGTTCACGAGCACTTGTCAGGATTCGCTCGCGAGTCCTGGCTCCGGGGTTTCCCGCCATCGATTTGCCTCCTCATAGGGGAATTCGCCAACTGTTTTGCGTTGCATCAGCTTTGGATGAGGATGAGGTGAAAACTAAACCGTCCGGACGGTACAGTTTATTCATCCGAGTTTTAATCCGAACCTGAGGAAACGCCCTTATGCCTACCGAGAACCGAGCCGATCTTCGGCCGACACTCACTGAAACGCCGCCGCGTCGCTTCTTCATGAAGGCTGCCGGCGCTGCCGCGGTGGCGGCAGCCGCTGCGGGTGCGGCGCAAGCTCGGCCGCGCGCCACCAGCGTCGACGCCTGGGATCAGGAGTTTGACGTCATTATCGTCGGAAGTGGTTATGCCGCTCTTGCCGCGGCCTACGAGGCGCAGCGCGCCGGCGTCAAGCGCATCGTCGTGCTGGAGAAGATGGAAGCCTTCGGTGGCAACTCGGCGATCAACGGCGGTCTGGTGTGCCTGCCCCTGAGCGCCAAGCAGAAGGAAGCCGGAATCAAGGATTCGGTCGAATTGATGGTCGCCGACATGGTGAAGGCCGGCCGCGGCTTCAACCACGTCGAACTGTGCCGCGCGCTGGCGAGCAACGCCGCTGGCGCCTACGACATGATGATGGAGTGCGGCGTCAAGTTCAAAGACAAGGTGATTCGTCTCGGCGGCCACAGCGCCCCGCGGGCGCTGATCACCGAATCGGCCTCCGGCGGCGCGATCGTGGTGCCGATGCACAAGTATTTGCGCGAACGCGGCGTGATGTTCCGCAACCACACCATGGTCGACGAGTTCGTCCGCGACACCACCGGGGTGACCGGCGTGATCGTGCGCGAGGCTTATAACTTCGCCGACAAGGACTCGGGCCTGCCGCGCGCCTATCGCGCCAAGCTCGGCGTGGTGGTGGCCAGTGGCGGCTGGGGCCAGGACAAGCAGTTCGTGTCGACCACGATGCCGGTCTACTCCAAGCTCGAGGCGACGGCCCAGCCTGGCGCCACGGCCGAAACGATCAAGTCGCTGCTGTCGATCGGCGTGTTGCCGGTCATGCTCGACATGTACCAGCTCGGTCCCTGGGCCTCGCCCGACGAACGTGGCGCCGGCCCGGGCAGCTTCTTTGCCGACTACGCCTTTGCCGAAGGCATCGCCGTCGACCCCAAGACCGGCCGCCGCTTCATGAACGAACTGGCCGACCGCCGCACCCGTGCCGACGCCCAACTGGCGGTGCTGGTCAAGGGCAACGACGCCGAGCCCAACTACCCCTTCGCCTTCTGCGGCGAAGAAACGACCACCCGTGCCGAAGGCTTTGCTGCCGCCTACCGCGACGGTGCCGTCAAGAAGTCGGCCACGCTCGAGGATCTGGCCAAGCTGCACAAGACTCCGGTCAAGGAACTGCGCAAGCAGGTCGACGAGTGGAACGCGATTGTTGCTGGCAAGGCCACCGACCCCTTTGGCAAGCCGCTCGACAAGCGGGTGCCGTTGAAGGCGCCCTTCTATTCGCTGCGTCTGTCGCCCAAGCTGCACTACTGCATGGGTGGGGTGGCGATCACTCCGCGCGCCGAGGCGATCGATGCGCGCACCTGCAAACCGATTCCGGGTCTTTACGCCGCTGGCGAAGTCACGGGTGGCACCCACGGCATGGACCGTCTGGGCGGCTGCTCGTCGATCGACGGTCTGGTGTTCGGACAAATCGCCGGACGCAACGTGGCGCGCCGCTTCGCTTAAGAAACAGGACATGGAAATGCAAGGAAAAGCAATGTACTCCGCGCTGGTCGCGGGTCTGATGGCGCTGGCGTTCTGCATCGGCGCGACCACGGCCATGGCCGCGCCGGGCGCTGCAGCGCTGAGCGGGGTGCCGATCAAGGAACACCACTTCAAGGCGATGGGCGACTCGCTCGAATGCAAGACCTGCCACCTGGTTGCGATGCCGACCGCGCGTCCAGCGGACGACAAGGCCTGCATCTCGTGCCACGGTCCGATGGGCGACATCAAAACCAAGAAAAACGCCTACGACAAGTATCCGCACCAGTCGCACCATTACGAGGACTTGCTGCAGTGCTCGGCCTGCCACTCGGAACACAAGCCGTCGCGGGCCTTGTGCAACGACTGCCACAAGGTCGAGTTTCCGAATCTGAAGTGAGCTTTGACGGCAGCCGCAACCGGCTGCCGTGTTCCGAACAACCTAGGCACACGTCGGCGGCCCGCACGAGCCCGCTGATCGGGTGGAAGCGGCACGGGTTCTGCCCTGCACGGCTGGCCTGATTCGCGCTGGCTTCGGGTGGACCCGAGTCTCCCCATTCTGCCGAACGCCGCTTGACCTTGCCGCCATGGCAAGCTTGAGACTGCGGTTTGGAATGGGAGAAGACCATGCCGATCCGCAGCGCAACGCCCCACGACTCGTCCCGCCATCGCGGCCAAGAACCGGCCTCTTCCGCGCCGGTCAGAACCCCCTCCGCTCGTGAGGTTGGGACTGACCCTGGTGGTCACGGGTCATGCCACGGCCGCCACGCTTCCTCCCCTGCGTCGACGACGGCCGCAAGGCAGGGCGGGAACGAAGTCGAATACGAATACACCTGTCCGATGCACCCCCAGGTGCGTCAGATAGGACCAGGAAACTGCCCCATCTGTGGCATGGCTCTGCAGCCGGTGCTGCCCACCGCAGAGGCCGGCGAGAGCCCCGAGTTGGTCGACATGAGCCGGCGATTCTGGGGCGGCCTAGTGCTCACGGTCCCGGTCTTTGCGCTGGAGATGGGGGCGCATCTGATCGGCCAGCGTGGCCTGGTGGCGCCGCAGCTCTCGAACTGGATCCAGCTGCTGCTGGGCACGCCGGTGGTGTTGTGGGCCGGATGGCCGTTCTTCGTGCGGGCAGCGGCCTCGCTGAGGAATCGCAGTCTGAACATGTTCACGCTCATCGCACTCGGAACGGGAGCGGCCTGGTTGTACAGCGTCGTGGGGACGGTCGCGCCCGAGATTTTCCCGGCCGAGTTCCTCGCCAGGGACGGCGCGGTAGCCGTCTACTTCGAGGCGGCCGCCGTCATCACGGTGTTAGTGCTGCTGGGGCAGGTACTGGAGCTGCGGGCGAGGGAGAAGACGTCGGGCGCGATCAAGGCTCTGCTCGATCTGGCGCCCAAGACAGCGGTTCGGGTCAATGCCGACGGCAGCGATGAAAGCGTACCGATCGACACCATCCAGGTGGGGGAGCGACTGCGCGTGCGTCCGGGCGAGAAGGTACCCGTCGACGGCGAGCTGCTCGAGGGCAAGGGCACGGTCGACGAGGCCATGGTTAGCGGTGAACCGATGCCCCTGGCCAAGGCGCCGGGTTCGAAGTTGACGGCCGGCACCTTGAATCAAAGCGGCAGTTTCGTGATGCGGGCCGAAAAAGTCGGCGCCGACACCCTGCTGGCGCAGATCGTGCAGATGGTCGCTGCCGCCCAGCGCAGTCGCGCGCCGATCCAGCGCATGGCCGACCAGGTCGCGGCGTGGTTCGTGCCGGCAGTCATCGTGGTAGCAGCTCTGAGCTTTGGCGCGTGGATGCTCTGGGGGCCGGCACCCGCTTTCAGTTATGCCCTCATCGCTGCCGTGGCCGTGCTGATCATCGC
>JAEZVV010000057.1 GCA_023443095.1 Pseudomonadota bacterium | reverse complement strand
ACCTTCGGCCGCGCGTGTGAAGGTGTCGCAGTCATCCAACGGCAAGCGCGCGAGAAATCCACGCACTTGCGATTGGGTGTTTGCGTGGGCGTGTGTTTCGGTTAAACAGGAGCAGGAGGCAAATATGACGTTCGAGATTCTCGAGACTGAAACCAACGGCACGATCATCAAGGTGATCGGCGTCGGCGGCGCAGGCGGCAACGCGGTTGAACACATGATCAACCGCGGAGTCCAGGGCGTGGAGTTCATCTGCGCCAATACCGACCATCAGGCGCTCGCACGCGCCCAGGCGAGCAACATCATCCAGCTCGGCAAGACCGGCCTGGGCGCAGGTTCGCGCCCCGAGGCGGGAGCCGCGGCGGCCGAGGAAGCGCGCGAGCGCATCGCCGACGCCCTGCGCGGCGCGCACATGGTCTTCATCACTGCCGGCATGGGCGGCGGTACCGGCACCGGCGCAGCGCCGGTGGTGGCCGAAGTGGCGCAGGAAATGGGCATCCTGACCGTGGCCGTGGTCTCCAAGCCTTTCGGCTTCGAAGGCCCGAAGCGCTCGCGCCTGGCCGAAGCCGGCCTCGAGCAGCTCGAAAGCAAGGTCCATTCGCTGATCGTCATCCTCAACGACAAGCTCGAAGAGGTCCTGGGCGAAGACGCCGAGATGCACGAGTGCTTCAAGGCCGCCGACGATGTCCTGCACAACGCCTGCGCCGGTATCGCCGAAATCATCAACGTGCCGGGCCTGATCAACGTCGACTTCGAAGACGTCAAGACCGTCATGAGCGAACACGGCAAGGCGATGATGGGGACGGCGACGGCCGCCGGCCTCGATCGCGCCCGCATCGCGGCCGAACAGGCCGTGGCGAGCCCGCTGCTCGAAGGGGTCGATCTGTCGGGCGCGCGCGGCGTGCTGGTCAACATCACCGCTTCGTCGAGCCTGAAGATGAAGGAAACGCGCGAAGTGATGGACACCATCCGTGCCTTTGCCGCCGACGACTCGACCGTGATCTTCGGCACCGTGCGTGACGAAGCCATGGGCGACGAACTGCGGGTCACCGTGGTTGCCACCGGCCTGGGCCGCGCCAGCGCCAAGAAGCAGGCCACGCCGTTCACGGTCATCAACACCGCACCGCAACTGCGTACCGGTACCGACAACGCCGTCATCGGCGCGCCCGTGGCCGCCCCGGTGGCTGGTGCGGCGCCGACCGCGGGAGCCGGCGGCGACTACGGCGCGTTCGACACTCCGGCCGTCTGGCGCAGCCGCAACGACGCGCAGCAGAAGGTCGCGGCGATGGAAGAAAACGGCACCGACCGCTACGACATCCCGGCCTTCCTGCGCAAGCAGGCGGATTGATCCGGCGCCGCGGGTGCCCGTGCATCCGCGCTGGATGGATCCGGTGAGCGCACTCGGGACGGCCCGCGTGCGTTCAGAGCCAACAAGGCGTGCCCGCGCCTTGCACCATGCCGCCCGGCGCGATGCCTCCCGCGCCGGGCGGCTTTTGTCTGGACGTAGTGATTAACACCGAGTTTGCGGCGGCCGGCCGCGCGTAAAATCCCGCCATGCTCAAGCAACGCACTCTCAAGCAGATCGCCCGCACGGTCGGGATCGGTCTGCACTCCGGCACCAAGGTCGAGCTGCAGTTGCGCCCGGCGGCGGCCGACACCGGCATCGTCTTCCGCCGCACCGATCTCGAGCCTCCGGTCGATATCCCCGCCAGCGCTACCGCGGTCGGGGATACCCGCATGGCGACCACCCTCGACCGGGACGGCGTCCGCATCGCCACGGTCGAACACCTGATGAGTGCGATCGCCGGTCTCGGTATCGACAACTGTTATATCGACGTCGATGCGGCCGAAATCCCGATCATGGACGGCAGCGCCTCGAGTTTCGTCTTCCTGATCCAGGCCGCCGGTATCGTCGAGCAGAACGCGCCGAAGAAGTTCGTCCGCGTTAAGAAGACGGTCGAGGTCCGCGAAGGCGACAAATGGGCCCGGCTCGATCCGCACTTCGGCTACAAGCTCGCGTTCTCCATCGATTTCAAACACCCGGCGATCGATGCGACCGAGCAGCTGGTCGAGGTCGATTTCGCGCGCCACAACTTCATCAAGGACGTCGCGCGCGCGCGCACCTTCGGCTTCGTCAACGACGTCGAAACCCTGCGCTCGATGGGCCTGGCGCAAGGCGGAACGCTAGACAACGCGATCGTGATGGACGAGTACCGCGTGCTCAACGCTGACGGCCTGCGCGCGGACGACGAGTTCGCCAAACACAAGATCCTCGACGCGATGGGCGACCTTTACGTCCTCGGCCGGCCGCTGCTGGCGTCGTACGTGGCGCACAAGTCCGGCCACGCGCTCAACAACGTCCTGCTGCGCGCCCTGCTCGCCGACGAAAGCGCGTGGGACATTGTCAGCTTCGAAGACGAAGCGAGCGCGCCGGCCGATTTTGCTCAGCAACTCGCCTTCTTCTGAGCCGCCGCCCTGTCAAGGGTGCTGGCGGCCCAGAGTTTTCTCGAGTTTTTCCAGCGCTTCGCGCAAATCCGATCGCGGCAGCTGCGCTGCCAGATGATGCACGGCCTGGGCGCCGCCCGCGCTGAGATGGCGCGCCGGGCCGTAACGCGCCGGGTCGAGCGCTGCGGCCTGGTCCCGCCCGCCGGGCGGCTGGACCTTGATCCGGATCGCGTAAACCCCGTAGCCCTGCTGCTGCAGCGCCTGGTTGAGGCGGGGCAGGGCTTGGCGCAATTTGGCCGCCTGGGCTGCGCTGTCGAGATTGAGAACGATGTCTTTCTCGCGCAACTCGCAGCGCCCCGGCGCGGAGGCGTCGAACCCCAGCCGCAGGCGGGCGCATTCGGGCGCCAGGATGGCGGCGATGCGCTGAGCGGCTTCCACTCGGGCGAGCAGGCCGGCCACGGGCGACGTCGCCAGGGCCTGGGCAAGGGTGCGGGTCGGGTTCAAGGCGGTGTGATTCGTGTATCGAGGCTGGATTATCCCCGTTGTTGGCCGCGGCCGGCTTTGCCGGCGCCGGTAGTCCGGGTCGGGCCTCAGGCCTGCTGCCGGGAAGAAACGGTCTTTCTCGGGTTAGTTGACAGCGTCGGACTTGTGTCAGGAACAACTGTCCGCAAATAGGCCAGCGAGGGGGGGCACCCCCTGTGAGATAATCCACCCTTCCGCGCACTGGGCCACGTTCGGCCTGCGCTCGCTGCAGTTCTGGCGCTTTTCGCCTCAAGAATCCCGATGATTTCCGGTCTTCTCACCAAGATTTTCGGCAGTCGCAACCAGCGCCTGCTTAAGCAATATCAGCGTCGAGTCGACGCGATCAACGCTTTCGAGCCGCAGATGCAGGCGCTTAGCGACGAGCAACTGGCCGGCAAGACCGTGGAGTTCCGCGATCGCCTGGCCAAGGGCGCGACGCTCGACGAGCTGCTGCCGGAGGCTTTCGCGGTCGTGCGCGAAGCGTCCAAGCGGGTGCTCGGCATGCGGCACTTCGACGTGCAGCTGATCGGCGCCATGGTTCTGAACGACGGCAAGATCGCCGAAATGCGGACCGGCGAGGGTAAGACCCTGACCGCGACGCTGGCGGTCTACCTCAATGCGCTGCCGGGCAAGGGCGTGCACCTGGTGACGGTCAACGACTACCTCGCCAGCCGCGACGCGGAATGGATGGGCCGGCTCTACCGCTTCCTCGGCATGAGCGTGGGCACCATCCTGAGCCAGCAGGACACCGAGGCCAAACGCGCCGCTTACGCGGCCGACATCACCTACGGTACCAACAACGAGTTCGGCTTCGACTACCTGCGCGACAACATGGAGTACGAGGGCGAGGGCCGGCGCCAGCGCGGACTCAACTACGCCATCGTCGACGAAGTGGACTCGATTCTGATCGACGAGGCGCGCACTCCGCTCATCATTTCCGGGCCGGCCGAAGACCACACCGAGATGTACGTGCGGATCAACACCGTGCCGCCGCTGCTCACCCGCCAGGCCGACGAAAAAGGCGAGGGCGACTACTGGGTCGACGAGAAGGGCCACCAGGTCCACATCTCCGACGCCGGCCACGAGAAGCTTGAGAAGATTCTGGGTCAGATGGGACTGTTGGGCGAGGGCGAGAGCCTTTATTCGCCGGCCAACATCATCCTGATGCACCACCTCAATGCCGCCCTGCGCGCGCACACGCTGTTCAACCGCGACCAGCATTACGTGGTGCAGAACGGCGAGATCGTGATCGTCGACGAGTTCACCGGCCGCCTGATGACCGGCCGCCGCTGGTCCGAAGGCCTGCACCAGGCGGTCGAAGCCAAGGAAGGCGTCAAGATCCAGCAGGAGAACCAGACCCTCGCCTCGATCACCTTCCAGAACTACTTCCGCATGTACGCCAAGCTGGCCGGCATGACCGGCACGGCCGACACCGAAGCCTACGAGTTCCAGGAGATCTACGGCCTCGAGACGGTGGTGGTACCGACCCACCGGGCGATGATCCGGATCGACCACCAGGACAAGGTCTACCGCACCCACGACGAGAAACACAAGGCGATCGTGGCCGACATCAAGGACTGCTACGAACGCGGCCAGCCCGTGCTGCTGGGCACGACTTCGATTGAGAACTCCGAGCTGCTGAGCCAGCTGCTCAAGAAAGAAGGCCTGCCGCACAACGTCCTGAACGCCAAGCAGCACGCACGCGAAGCCGAGATCGTGGTCGAAGCCGGCCGTCCCGGCGTGATCACCATCGCCACCAACATGGCGGGCCGCGGTACCGACATCGTGCTGGGCGGCGGAATCAACAAGCGGATCGACGACATCCGCGCCGACGAAAACCTCAGCGACGCCGACAAGGAAGCGCAGATCGCCGCGGTCAAGGCCGAGTGGCAGAAGCTGCACGAGCAGGTGATCGCCGCCGGCGGCCTGAAGATCATCGGCTCCGAGCGGCACGAGAGCCGCCGCATCGACAACCAGCTGCGCGGCCGTTCTGGTCGCCAGGGCGACCCGGGTTCGACCCGTTTCTACCTGTCGATGGAAGATTCGCTGCTGCGCATCTTCGCCGGCGACCGCATGAAGGCGATCATGGACCGGCTGCGCCTGCCCGAAGGCGAGGCGATCGAGGCCGGCATGGTCACTCGTTCGATCGAAAGCGCTCAGCGCAAGGTCGAAGCACGCAACTTCGACATCCGCAAGCAGCTGCTCGAATACGACGACGTCGCCAACGACCAGCGGCGCGAGATCTACCGCCTGCGCAACGAGATCCTTGAGGCGCAGGACATCGCCGCGATGATCACCAACCTGCGCCACGGCTTCTTCACCGACCTGTTCCGCGAACACGTGCCGGCCGAAACCGTCGAGGAGCAGTGGGACCTGGCCGGCCTGACCGACAAGCTCGCCAAGGACTGGGGCATCGAACTGCCGTTTGCGCAGATGCTCGAGGCCGACGACAAGACCACCGACGAGGACCTGCTCGCCAAGTTGATCGCCACCGTCGACGAGCTCTACGAGGCCAAGGTCGCGATCGTCGGTCGCGAGTCGTTCGGCGGCTTCGAGCGTTCGATCATGCTGCAGGCGCTCGACCAGGCCTGGCGCGAACACCTGGCGGCGCTCGACGCGCTGCGCCAGGGCATCCACTTGCGCGGCTATGCGCAGAAGCAGCCCAAGCAGGAGTACAAGCGCGAGGCTTTCGAACTCTTCGGCAGCCTGCTCGACAGCGTGCGCGCCGACGTGGTCCGCATCCTGATGAACGTCCGCATCCAGTCTCAGGAAGAAATCGCCGAGGCCGAAGAGCGGATCGAAGAGGAAGGCGAGCGCCGTGCCGCCGCGGCGCGGGCCCAGCACGCCGAACTCGGTTCGGGTGTGAGTTCGGAGCCGGCGGATGTCGCGGCGCTGACCTTGCCGGAAGCGGCCGAGGGCGAGGACAAGCAGCAACCCTTCAAGCGCTACGGCGACAAGATCGGCCGCAACGATCCTTGCCCCTGCGGCAGCGGCAAGAAGTACAAGAACTGCCACGGCAAGCTGGCGTGATGCCGCGGCGCTGATCCGCCAGTCCGGATCGGCGCCGGCCGTGACGATTGGATTCTTCGCCCGCGTGCCTCGAGCGCGCGGGCGTTTTCACATGGGGATTTGACATGGCGGTGAACCTTTCTGCTCCCGTGACCGCGGAACTGCATCCGGTGGCGGGCATCGAACTTGGCTGGGCCGAGGCCCAGATCCGCAAACCCAAGCGCAAGGATGTCCTGCTGGTGGCCATCGCCGAAGGTTCGTCGGTGGCGGGGGTGTTCACCTCGAACCGGTTCGCCGCCGCGCCGGTGCAGCTGTGCCGCGCGCATCTGGCGGCCGGGGTCGGCATCCGCGCGCTGGTGATCAACACTGGTTGCGCCAACGCCGGCACCGGCGAGCCCGGCATCGGTGCAGCGCAGACCACGTGTGTTGCCGTCGCCGAGCAGTTGGGCTGCGGCCCGGTTCAGGTCCTGCCGTTTTCGACCGGCGTGATCATGGAGCCCCTGCCGGTCGAGCGCCTCGTCGCCGGCCTGCCGCAGGCGAAGTCGCGGCTGGCGCCGGCACACTGGGCTGAAGCGGCCGAAGCGATCATGACCACCGATACGCTGCCCAAGGCGGCGTCGACGCGGATCGAGCTCGGCGGGGTGAGCACCACCATCACCGGCATCAGCAAGGGCGCCGGCATGATCGAGCCGAACATGGCGACCATGCTCGGTTTCATCGCCACCGACGCGGGCGTGGCGCCGGCGCTGCTGCCGCGCCTGACCAAACGCGTCGCCGACGCCTCGTTCAACCGCATCACGATCGACGGCGACACCTCGACCAACGATTCCTTCGTGGTGATCGCCACCGGCAAAAACGGCGCGCCGCAAATCGAGAGCCTCAACGACCCTCGCCTCGAGACCTTGACCGCGGCGATCACCGCGGTGGCGCAGCAACTGGCGCAGGCGATCGTGCGCGACGGCGAAGGCGCCACCAAGTTCATCACGATCCGGGTCGAAGACGCAGCCAACCCCGAAGAAGCACTGAAAGTCGGCTACGCGGTGGCGCATTCTCCGCTCGTCAAGACCGCGTTTTTTGCGTCCGACCCCAACCTCGGCCGCATCCTGGCGGCGGTGGGCAACTCGGGCATCGCCGACCTCGACGCCGGCCGGGTCCAGCTCTGGCTCGACGAGGTCTGGGTTGCTCGCGACGGCGGCCGTCATCCCGACTACCGCGAAGAAGACGGCCAGCGCGTGATGAAGCAGGCCGAAATCGCGGTGCGGATCGCGCTCGGCCGGGGCGAGGCGAGCGAAACGGTGTGGACCACCGACCTTTCGCATGAATACGTGACGATCAACGCCGACTACCGCAGCTAGAGCGGGCCGTCCATGAGTCCGGAACTCGAATCGCGCCTGGTCGACCTGCTGCGGCGGGCCGAACCCCTGCTGCCGCCGGCGGTCGACGCCATCGACTGGAGCGCTCCGGCTTTCCGCTGGCGCCGCCGCCGCTACCTCGGCGTCGAACTCGGCCGCCTCGAGCCGGTGGTCCGCATCGCCCGCATCGCCGCTGACGACCTGCAGCACGTCGACGCGCAGAAGCAGGCCCTGCTGCGCAACACCGAGCAGTTCGTGCATGGGCTGCCGGCCAACAACGTGCTGTTGACCGGCGCCCGCGGCACCGGCAAGAGTTCGCTGATCCGCGCCTGCCTGGCGCGCTGGGTCGACGACGGGCTGCGCCTGATCGAGGTGGACAAGGACGACCTCGTCGATCTGGCCGAGATCGTCGCCCAGGTGGCGCGGCGACCGGAGCGTTTCATCCTTTTCTGCGACGACCTTTCGTTCGAAGAAGGCGAAGGCGGTTACAAGGCGCTCAAGGCGGCGCTCGACGGTTCGATTGCGGCGCCCGGCGACAACGTGCTGATTTACGCCACCTCGAACCGTCGTCACCTGATGCCCGAGACCATGCGCGACAACCTCGCCGCCAAGTACGACGCGGACGGCGAGTTGCATCCGGGCGAGGCGGTCGAGGAAAAGATCTCGCTGTCCGAGCGTTTCGGGCTGTGGCTGTCCTTTTACCCTTTCCGTCAGGACGATTACCTCGACATCGTGGCGTATTGGTTGGGTCAGCTCGGTGCCGACGCCGAGGCAATCGCCGCCGCCCGTACCGAGGCGCTGCAGTTCGCCCTGCAGCGCGGTTCGCGTTCAGGCCGGGTGGCGCTGCAGTTTGCGCGCGACCATGCCGGCCGGCTGGCGCTGGAGCGCCGATGAGCCCGGTGCGCAAGCCGGTCGAGGTCGCCGTGGGCGTGTTGATCCGCGGCGACGGAGCCTTCCTGCTGGCAAGCCGGCCCGAGGGCAAGCCTTATGCCGGCTACTGGGAGTTTCCGGGCGGCAAGCTCGAGGCCGGCGAAACCGTGGCGCAAGCCCTGGCGCGCGAACTGCACGAGGAACTCGGGATCTCGATCGGCGCCACCCATCCTTGGGTGACGCTGATACACGACTATCCGCATGCCCTGGTGCGGTTGCATTTTCATCGCGTGTTCGATTGGGCGGGAGAGCTGCAGGCTAGGGAGCGCCAGCGCTTCGGTTTTTTCACCCTGGGCCACCTGCCTGACGGTCCGCTGCTGCCGGCGACGATCCCGGTGATGAAGTGGCTCGCGCTGCCGCCGGTCTACGCGATTTCCAATGCGAGGACGATGGGCACGGAGGTCTTCTGCGCTGCGTTCGAGTCGGCCTTGGCGAGCGGCCTCAAGCTTGTCCAGCTGCGCGAACCGGGCGGGAGCGAGAGCGAAGCGGCGGCCCTGCTCGACCGCCTGCTGCCGCGGGCGCATGCCGCGGGTGCACGGGTTCTGGTCAACAGCTGTCATGGCGCGACCTTGTGGCGGCGCGCCGACGGAGTTCATCTCAACTCGGCCGACCTGATGCGTTCGAGCTCGCGGCCGGCAGCGGCGCTGGTCGGGGCGTCGGTCCACAACCGGGCCGAACTCGAACAGGCGGCGGCGTTGGCTTGCGATTTCGCTGTCGCCGGGCCAGTGCTGCCGACGGCAAGCCACCCGGGGGCAGTCACGCTGGGATGGCCGGGTTTCGCCCGCTTGGTGGAGGCGCCCGGCTTGCCGGTCTATGCGCTCGGGGGGATGGGGCCGGAGATGCTGGCGCAGGCGCGCATCAGCGGCGCCCACGGTCTGGCCCAGCTTTCGGCCGCCTGGAACTGAGAGGCGGCCGGGGCGGATCTCAGTGCGGCGGCTTGGCGGGCGATTCCGAGGGCGGAAGTTCCTCGGACGAGTCGACCGGGCTGCCGGCGACTCGGTACTGCTCGGCGGCCCAGGCGCCCAGGTCGATGCTCTTGCAGCGCTCCGAACAGAAGGGACGGAAAGTATTTTTCTCGTTCCATTCCACCAGTTTCCCGCAGGCGGGACATTTGACCTTCACTGCCATGGTCAGAAAGCGCAGAGCGCGAGGTCGAAGGGAATGTCGCTCGCCACGGCGCGCGGCTTCAGGTCGCGGTCGGGCGTGGTGAAGCGGATCCACAACATGTATTTGTTGGCGCTGATCTCGGGAATCGCGTTGAGTTCGCGGGCCACGCGCACCTGCAGCAGGGCGTAGGTGCGGCCCTGGAGCATTTGCTGGAAGGCGCCCTGCTGGGCGATCTGGCGACTGTGGTGGGCGCTTTCGCGCAGCAGCTGCAGCAGGATGGCGAGCGCGTTGCGGAACGGCGTGAGCGGCCGCACCCAGGTCTGAAGGTCGGACAGCCGCGCCGCGCCGTTGCGAGAGAGCCACGCGTGGTAGGACGGCAGGTCGAACTCGCAGGTGCCGCCGGGAATGTTGGCGCGGCTGCGGATGCTCATCAGCCATTCGTTGTCGCGCACGTGCTGGCCGGCGCGACCGGCAGTGCCGTTCAGCTCTTGCTGGGCGCGGTCGATTTCGCCCAGCACCGAAGACAGCGCGGCTTCGGACACCTTGGGATTGTTGCGCAGCGCGAGCAGGTTCTGCTTGTGGCGCTCGAGCTCCTGCAGCAGATCGCTCTTGAGATCGGCGCGCGAGGTCACTTCGAGGATCTCGAACAGCGTCAGCAAGGCCGTGTGATGGCAATGCGAGTTGTCCTGCTCGCAGAACCAAGCGAGTTTCTCGAACAGGTCCTCCAGCCGCAAGAAGGTGCGGATGCGCTCGCTGAAGGGATATTCGTAAAGGATCAAGCCATCGTTATGCATTGCCGGGCGCGCACGGATTTTTTCCAAGATAACACGAGCGGGCTCATGCCGTGGTCGAGATGCCGCAATAGAAGTGATGCAGGCGGCTCGCATGGGCCTCGAGTTCGGCGAGCGAACCTTCGTTGAAGACGATGTCGTCGGCGGCGGCAAGGCGTTCGTCGCGGCTGCCCTGCACCTCGAGGATGGCGCGCGCCATGTCTTCGCTGAGGCCGGGACGGGTCAGGACTCGGCCGATCTGGGTCGTTTCGCTGCAGTCGACCACCAGGACGCGATCGACCCGCTCGCGCCAGGCGCCGGATTCGACCAGCAGCGGCACGGCGATCACGACATACGGCGAGCAGGCGGCTGCGGCGGCCACTTGGCGCTCGACTTCGGCGCGAACCAGGGGGTGGACGATGGCTTCGAGCCGGGCCTTGGCGTTGCCATCGGTAAACACAAGGCGCCGCATCCAGGTCCGGTCGAGAGCGCCGTCGGGACCGATAGCCGCGTCGCCGAAAGCCAGGCGGAGCGCTTCGATCGCGCTGCCGCCGGCGCGGGTGAGAGCGTGGGCGATGGCGTCGGTGTCGACCAGGCCGGCACCCAGCGCGGCCAGCCGATCGGCGAGCGCGCTTTTGCCGCTGCCGATGCCGCCGGTGAGTCCGATGAGAAGCGCCATCAGAGCGGGAACAGCAGGGCGCGCACCGGCTCGCCCCAGAGCAGGGCGATGAAGCCGGCGGCGCACAGGTAAGGGCCGAAGGGCAGCGGGACGTCGCGTTTGGCCCAGCCGCGCATGGCGAGCGCAAACACCAGCCCGACCACCGAAGCGATCAGGGCGATCGGGACCAGCATCTTCCAGCCCATCCATGCGCCCAGTGCGGCAAGCAGCTTGAAGTCGCCGTAACCCATGCCTTCCTTGCCGGTGGCGAGCTTGAACAGCCAGTAGAGGCTCCACAGCGAGAGGTAGCCGGCCATCGCGCCGATTACCGCATCGGCCAGCGGCAGGGTGTAGCCGAGCAGGGCCGCGAGCAGGCCGAGCCACATCAGCGGCAAGGTCAGGTCGTCGGGCAGGAAGGAGGTGTCGGCATCGATGAAGGCCGCTCCGATCAGGACCCAGGTGAAGACCAGGGCGAAGCCGGCGGCCACGGTCGGGCCGTAGTGCCAGGCGACCAGGGCCGAGAGCACGCCGGTGAGCAACTCGACGATCGGATAACGCGGCGAAATCGCCACGCCGCAATGTGCGCAGCGGCCGCGCAAGACCAGCCACGAGAGCAGGGGGACGTTGTCGGCAAGCCGCAGCGGGGTCTTGCATGCGGGGCAATGCGAGCCCGGCACCCAGAGGTTGAAACTGGCCTGCGGAACGGCCTCGCGGCCCTCGAGTTCGGCGCACTGGCTGCGCCAGTCGGCTTCCATCATCAGCGGCAGACGATGGATCAGGACGTTCAGGAAGGAACCGACGGCGAGGCCCAACACGGCCATGCCAATCACGAACAGGACTTCGGGTGTCACAAGGGCTCCAAAGAAAGCGGCGCCCGGGGGCGCCGCGTGATTATCCCGCGCTCGGACTCAGACCACTTGACCGAGTTTGAAGATAGGCATGTAGATCGCAACCACGATGCCGCCGATGACGACGCCCAGGACCACCATGATCATCGGTTCCATCAGGCTGGCGAGCGCGTCGACGGTCTCGTCGACCTCGCGCTCGTAATAGTCGGCGACCTTGGAGAGCATGCCGTCGAGAGCGCCGGACTCTTCGCCGATCTGCGTCATCTGGATCGCCATGGCCGGGAACACGGCCGCGTTCTGCATAGCCTGCGCCAGGCCGATGCCGGTGTTGACCTCGTTCTGCACCTGGCGAGTGGCTTCCTTGTAGACCGCGTTGCCGGACGCAGGGCCGACCGAGTCGAGCGCTTCGACCAGGGGCACGCCGGCGGCGAAGGTGGTCGACAGCGTCCGGCTCCAGCGGGCGATTGCCGCTTTCTGCAGCAGTTCGCCGATCACGGGCAGCTTGAGCAAAGCCCGGTCCATCGTGCTCTGCACCCGCGGCGACCGCTTCCAGGCCTGCACCAGGAAATAACCGCCGCCGAAGGCTATCCCGAGGATGATGTACCAATACGCGACGAAGAAGTCCGACATCGCGATCACCGCCAGCGTCGGCGCCGGCAGATCGGCACCGAAGCTCGTGAACACGCTCTTGAACGACGGCACCACGAAAATCATGATGATCGACGTCACCAGGATGGCGACCAGGATGATCGAGACCGGGTAGAACAAGGCCTTCTTGATCTTGCCTTTCAGGGCGAGGGTCTTTTCCTGGTAGGTCGCGAGGCGGTCGAGCAAAGACTCCAGGATGCCGGCCTGCTCGCCGGCAGCGACCAGGTTGCAGAACAGCGGATCGAAGTAGAGCGGATATTTGCGGAAGGCCTGGGTCAGGCTGGTGCCGGTCTCGACGTCCATCCGGATGTCGTTCATCAGCCGCCCCATCGACGGGTTGGCGTGGCCGCGGCCGACGATGTCGAAGGCCTGCATCAGCGGCACGCCGGCCTTGAGCATGGTCGAGAGCTGGCGCGTGAAGAGGGCGATGTCCTTCGCCGTGATCTTCTTGCCGCTCGAGAACGTCTGTTTCTTGATCTTGGTGGCGAGGATGCCGCGGCGGCGCAGGCTGGCTGCGACCACGGTTTCGCCGCCGGCGCGCATTTCGCCCTTGAGGACGCGGCCGCTCTTGTCCTTGCCTTCCCACAGGAAGAGCGATTCACGAACTGCGTCGCGCTTGGAAACGGCGCTGATGGCCATCGATTACTCCGTAACTCTCATTCGTTGGTGACGCCAAGAACCTCTTCGATCGAGGTCACGCCGGACTTGACCTTGACGAGGCCGGCGCGGCGCAGCGTGGGCACGCCGTTGCGCTCGGCCTCGCGCTCGAGATCGAGGGCGCTGGCGTTCTTGAGGATCATCTCGCGCATGGTCTCGGTGATCGGCATGACCTGGTAGATGCCTACCCGGCCTTTGTAGCCGCTGCCTTTGCAGCGGTCGCAGCCAACTGCCTTGTAGGGCACCCAGCTGCCGTCGAGGTCGCTCGGCAGGAACCCGGCAGCGAGCAAGCCGTTTTGGTCGAGTTCGAGTGGCTGCTTGCAGGTGCACAGGCGGCGCGCGAGGCGCTGCGCGGTGATCAGGATGACCGACGACGCAATGTTGAACGGCGCGACCCCCATGTTGGCGAGGCGGGTGAGCGTC
This sequence comes from Pseudomonadota bacterium, assembly GCA_023443095.1. GTDB lineage: Bacteria > Pseudomonadota > Gammaproteobacteria > Burkholderiales > Burkholderiaceae_F > JAEZVV01. The sequence goes on along the minus strand of JAEZVV010000057.1, from coordinate 8,442 downwards.
GACGGTGCGTCGTTGGTGTGCAGGGTCGAGAGCACCATGTGGCCGGTCTGCGCCGCCTTGATCGCGATGTCCGCGGTTTCGAGGTCGCGGATTTCGCCCACCATGATCACGTCCGGGTCCTGCCGCAGGAAGGCGCGCAGCGAGTTGGCGAAGGTCAGCCCCGCCTTTTCGTTGACGTTGACCTGGTTGATGCCGGCCAGCTGGATTTCGGCCGGGTCCTCCGCGGTCGAGATGTTGACCCCGGGCTGGTTCAGGATGTTGAGGCAGGTATAAAGCGAGACCGTCTTGCCCGAACCGGTCGGCCCGGTCACCAGGACCATGCCGTAGGGGCGGGCGATTGCATCGAGCAGGAGCTTTTTCTGTTCGGCTTCGTAGCCTAGCGCTTCGATCCCGAGCTTGGCCTGCGAGGGATCGAGGATCCGCATCACGATTTTCTCGCCGTAGAGCGTAGGCAAGGTGCTGACGCGGAAATCGATGGCGCGGCTGTTGGAAAGGGCGAGTTTCATGCGGCCGTCTTGCGGCACGCGTTTCTCGGAGATGTCGAGCTTGGAGACGACCTTGATCCGGGTCGAGAGCCGTTCCTTGATCGCCAGCGGCGGCTGGGCCCATTCGCGCAACACGCCGTCGATGCGCAGCCGGATGCGGTAGAACTTTTCGTAGGGCTCGAAGTGCAGGTCGGATGCACCCTCGGCGATCGCGTCGAGCAGAAGCTTCTGCAGGAAGCGCACCACGGGAGCGTCGTCGACTTCGAGCGAACCCGAGTCCTGTTCGTCGGGCTCGTCGTGGCCGTCGCCCAGCAGGTCCTCGAAGTTGACGTCGTCGTCGACCAGCTTTTCCAGCGATTGCGTCACGGTCTGCGAACGCGTCTCGATCAGCTTCATCAGCTGGTCGTGTTCGACCACGATCACGTCGAGAGCGAGCTGGGTCTGGAACTTGATCTGATCGAGCGACTGAAAATTAGTCGGGTCCGAGACCGCTACCGCCAGGCGGTTGCCGCGCTTTCTGAGTGCGAGCACGCGCAGCGAACCGACCAGCTTGCGGTCGATGATGTCGCTGGGGAGCTGGTCGGCGTCGACTGCCGCGAGGTCGAGCAAGGGATGGCCGAAGTTCTCCGCGGCGAACTTGGCCACCGCGCGTGCAGTCAGACCGGTGGCGTCGCCCGCCTTGATCAGTTCGTCGATGAACTGGGTTCCGGACTGAGACGCCTTGCGGGCGAAGTTCTCGGCGCGATCGGGACGGAGTTTTCCCTGTTGGACCAGCGCACGTGCGAGGCCGGTCAGGTTTCCGGCGACATTGGCGCCTTGGGTGACTGCAGACATGCTTTAGCGGACGAGGACTCGCGAGCCCGAAAGGGGCAACAAGGAAGGGTCGTCCGATAGTGCCGAGATGGGGGGGCTTTGTAAAGCCGACTCCCGCGAATCGGTCAGCGCGTTATCTCGCCTGGATCAATGGGAGGAGGCTGAATGCGCAACGCCGACCCAGTATCGAGTCGGCTGGCATTTAAGGCGGGCAAACTTGAGAAGAAAAGAAGTGGTCGGGGTGAGAGGATTCGAACCTCCGACACCTGCGTCCCGAACGCAGTACTCTACCAGGCTGAGCTACACCCCGACTTTTCTCTATCGCGGACCAATCCGAACGCGTTTCAGCGGTCTCGATTAATCGCGAAAGACAGCAAGTGTATCAGAGAATTTCGATGCTCTGAATCGGCTAGGGTTTGTGCGGCTTTGATACCGGCCTCGACCTCGCGTTGAGCGAGTTCACGCGAGTACTCGAGTGCGCCGCTGGCGACCACGATGCGGGTGATGCGCTCGAAATCGCCGTCGCCTTCGCGGATCGCCGTGGTAATGAACTCGCGGTCCTCGGTCGAGGCGGCACGCAAGGCGTGAATCACTGGCAGGGTCACCTTGCCTTCACGCAGGTCGTCGCCCAGCTGTTTGCCGATGTCCTCGGTCTTGCCGGAGTAGTCCAGGATGTCGTCGACGATCTGGAAGGCGCGGCCCAGGCTCGCGCCGTACAGGCCGCAGGCGTCTTCGACGCTGCGGTCGGCGCCGGCGACGACCGCAGCGATGCGGGCGCCGGCTTCGAACAGGGTCGCGGTTTTGCGCTCGATGACGCCGAAGTAGCGTGCTTCGTCCACCGACGGATCGTGGATGTTGAGCAACTGCAACACCTCGCCTTCGGAGATGCGGTTGGTCGCGTCGGCAAGGATGCGCATCACGCGCATGTTGTCGGTCTCGACCATCATCTGGAACGAGCGCGAATACAGGAAGTCGCCCACCAGCACACTTGCCGCGTTGCCGAACATGGCGTTGGCGGTCGAACGGCCGCGGCGCAGGTCGGACTCGTCGACCACGTCGTCGTGCAGCAGGGTCGCGGTGTGGATGAACTCGATGACGGCGGCCAGCTGGATGTGATGAGTCCCCTGGTAGCCCAGCGCACGGGCGACCATCAGAACAATCGCGGGGCGCAGGCGCTTGCCACCGGCGGCGATGATGTAGTCGGCGATCGTGTTGATGAGGACGACATCCGAACTCAGGCGGTCACGGATCAGGGTGTCCACGGCGCGCATGTCGTCGGCGATCGGCGCCAGGGCGGCGCGCAGGTCGCCGGCTGCGGCGGGGGCGATGGGGGGGTGGGCAGGAGCTTCCATGGAACCAGCGATTATACGGAGGCCCTCGCTGGGTCCGTCTGGGTGGAAGCCCCGGGTGAGAGCGAGTTTGACCCGGCTTGCATCTCCGTGAAATAATCCCAGGCTTCCCACGCAATCCGACGCGTTTTCGCCGGGCCGGTATCCGGGCCAGCATAAATGCGGCAGAACCACAAAAAGGTCCCGCCACAGTGTGATGGCTGAGCGGGACGGGCGAGGAGTCCACTATGTACGCAATCATCAAGACGGGCGGCAAGCAGTATCGCGTTGCCGCCGGTGACAAGCTCAAGGTCGAGACCCTGGCCGCCGAAGTCGGCGCCAAGGTTGATCTGACCGAAGTTCTGGCCGTTTCCAACGGCGGCGAAGTCAAGGTCGGCGCGCCTTTCCTGGCCGGTGCCACCGTGACCGCCACCGTGCTCAGCCACGGCCGCCACGACAAGGTTCGCATTTTCAAGATGCGTCGCCGCAAGCACTCGATCAAGAGTGCCGGTCATCGTCAAAACTACACCGAGCTGCTGATCGATTCGATCGCTGCTTGATAGACATAGCGAGGCTAAGAAATGGCACATAAAAAAGGCGGCGGCTCAACGCGCAACGGTCGCGACTCACAGGCCAAGCGCCTGGGCGTCAAGGTTTTCGGCGGCTCGCTGATCCCGGCCGGTTCGATCCTGATCCGCCAGCGCGGCACGGAATTCCACGCTGGCGACAACGTTGGCATGGGCCGCGACCACACCTTGTTCGCCAAGGTCGACGGCGTGGTCAAGTTCGACGTCAAGGGCGCGCATAATCGCCGCATCGTCAGCGTCGTCCCGCAGGCCTAAGCAAGGTCGCGGCAGACGCAGCAGTTTGTGCGAAAGGCCCTGCCGCCATGCGGCAGGGCCTTTTCGCTTTCAGTCCTACCTGTTGATTTGGAGAGTCCATGAAGTTCGTCGACGAGGCACGCATTGAGGTGGCAGGTGGCCGCGGCGGCAACGGCGCGGCCTCCTTCCGCCGTGAAAAGTTCATCCCCAAAGGTGGGCCGGACGGCGGCGATGGCGGGCGCGGCGGCAGCGTTTGGGTCACCGCCGACCGCAACATCAACACCCTGATCGATTACCGCTACGCGCGCCGTCACCACGCCCAGAACGGCGAACAGGGCCGCGGTTCCGACTGCTACGGCGCGGGCGGCGCGGACATCGAGCTGCGTATGCCGGTGGGCACCATCATCACCGACATTGACACTGGCGAAGTGGTGGCCGACCTCTCGCACCACGGTGCTCGTGCGCTGCTGGCCGAAGGCGGCAAGGGCGGCCTGGGCAACCTGCATTACAAGTCGAGCATCAACCGCGCGCCGCGCCAGTTCACCCCGGGTGAAGAAGGCCAGCTGCGCAACCTCCAGCTCGAGCTCAAGGTGCTTGCCGACGTCGGCCTCTTGGGCATGCCCAACGCCGGCAAGTCGACCCTGATCGCGGCGGTCTCGAACGCTCGGCCGAAGATCGCCGATTATCCGTTCACGACCCTGCACCCGCAGCTGGGAGTGGTGCGCGTTGGTCCCGAACAGAGCTTCGTGATCGCCGACATCCCCGGCCTGATCGAAGGTGCGGCTGAAGGTGCGGGCCTGGGCCACCTGTTCCTGCGCCACCTCACGCGCACCCGCTTGCTGCTGCACGTGATCGACATCGCCCCGATGAACGAAGAGATCGATCCGGTCAAGGAAGCGCGGGCACTGGTGGCCGAGCTCAAGAAATACGACAGCAAGCTGCACGCCAAGCCGCGTTGGATCGTTTTCAACAAGATCGACCTGATTCCCGTCGAGCAGCGCGAAGCCCTGGCCGCCGAGTTCCGGCGCCGGCTGCGCACCAAGGCTCCGGTGTTCATGATCTCGGCCGCCACGCGCGAAGGCTGCGACGAGCTGGTGCGAGCGATCGCCACCGAGCTCGACGACGAGCGCCGCCGCGAAAATCCGTATGAAATCGGCGACAAGCGTTTCATCGAGCAGTCGGAGGAGCCTGCGTAATGTCCTCGGTCCTGGCCGACGCGCGTCGCGTCGTCGTTAAAGTGGGATCGGCCCTGGTGACCAACGATGGTCGCGGGCTCGATCTCGAAGCCATTACCCGCTGGGCCGAGCAGATATCCAAGCTGCATGCCATGGGCAAACAAGTGCTGCTGGTGTCGTCGGGAGCGATTGCCGAAGGCATGCAGCGTCTGCATTGGGCCAAACGACCGCAGCAGGTGCACGAGCTGCAGGCCGCCGCTGCCGTAGGCCAGATGGGACTGGCGCAGGCCTACGAAACCCGGTTTCGCGCGCACGGCGTGCAGACTGCGCAGATTCTGCTCACTCATGCCGACCTTGCCGATCGCGAGCGTTATCTCAATGCCCGCTCGACTCTTTTCACCCTGATGGGGCTGGGCGTGGTGCCGGTGATCAATGAAAACGACACCGTCGTCACCAGCGAGATCAAGTTCGGCGACAACGACACCCTCGGCGCCTTGGTCACTAACCTGATCGAAGCCGACGTCCTGGTCATCCTCACCGATCAGCGCGGCCTTTACACCGCCGATCCGCGCAGCAACCCGCAGGCCGATTTCGTGAGTCAGGCCACCGCCGGCGATCCCGCGCTCGAGGCGATGGCGGGGGGCGCGGGCAGCGCGATCTCGCGCGGCGGCATGTTGACCAAGATTCTGGCCGCCAAACGGGCCGGCCGCAGCGGCGCCGCCACCGTGATCGCCTCGGGCCGCGAGCCTGATGTCCTGGTGCGGCTGGCCGGCGGCGAGGCGATCGGCACCCAGCTGGTAGCCAATACGGCGGTGCTGACGGCACGCAAGCAATGGATGGCCGACCACCTGCAACTCAAGGGCCGGGTCACGGTCGACGCCGGGGCTGCGCGCGCTTTGCTGGCAGCGGGAACCAGCCTGCTGCCGATCGGCGTGAGCGCGGTCGAAGGCGAGTTCCAGCGCGGCGACGTGATTGCCTGCGTGACGGGCGAGGGGCGCGAAATCGCGCGCGGCCTGACCAACTACGCGGCCGCCGAGGCGCGCCTGATTGCGCGCAAACACACCCACGAGATCGAAGCGGCGCTCGGGTTCATCGAAGAACCCGAGCTGATCCACCGCGACAACCTGATCCTGGTCTGAGCTTCAGGCGGGATCCGGGGCCGGCGCCAGGGGGCCGACCGGATCGGGGGGCGCGGGCGGACGCGGGCCGGGGCGCTTCAAGCCGCGGTTGCGCCCGCCATGGAAGACAAAGCGTGACAGTTCCAGCAAGGCCTGCTGGTAGACGTCGCGCTTGAATTCGATGACGGTGTCGAGCGGCACCCAGTAGTCGTGCCAGCGCCAGGCGTCGAATTCGGGGTGGTCGGTCGCGCGCAGCTGGATGTCGCAGTCGCGCGCCATCAGCCGCAGCAGGAACCAGATCTGTTTCTGGCCACGGTAATTGCCGCGCAGTTCGCGGCGGATCCATTGATCGGGGACGTCATAACGCAACCAGTCGCGCGTGCGCGCGACGATGCGGACCTGCTCGGGACGCAGACCGATTTCTTCATGCAACTCGCGAAACATCGCCTGTTCGGGCGATTCCCCGTGCTTGATCCCGCCCTGCGGGAACTGCCAGGAGTGTTGACGGATTCGCTTGCCCCAGAAGACCTCGTTGCGTTGATTGAGCAGGATGATGCCGACGTTCGGGCGGTACCCGTCCTTGTCCAGCATACGAACACCTGAACCTTTAGAATTTGGTCCTGATTATATGTGCCGAGTTTTCCTCGGAACAACAACAACTTAGCGATTAATTCACAAACCCATGCGCGCCCGTTCATTCTTTATCTCAACCCAGAAGGAAGCCCCCGCCGATGCCGAGGTGGTCAGCCAGAAGCTGATGCTGCGAGCGGGCATGATCAAGAAGCTGGCTGCGGGCGTGTATACGTACATGCCGATGGGCCTGCGTTCGATCCGCAAGATCGAAGCCATCATCCGCGAAGAGATGAACCGCGCCGGCGCGGTCGAGCTCCTGATGCCGGTGGTTCAGCCGGCCGAGCTATGGCAGGAATCGGGCCGTTGGCAGAAATACGGCCCCGAACTCCTGCGGGTGAAAGACCGGCATGACCGCGATTTCATCATCCAGCCCACCTCCGAAGAGGTGATCACCGACGTGGCGCGGCAGGAGATCAAGTCCTGGCGCCAGATGCCGGTGAACTTCTATCACATCCAGACCAAGTTCCGCGACGAGCGCCGGCCGCGCTTCGGCGTCATGCGCGGGCGCGAGTTCACGATGAAGGACGCCTACTCCTTCGACCGCGACGTCGAAAGCGCGCTCAAGAGCTACGACAACATGTACGCCGCATACACCAAGATCTTCGGCCGTCTGGGGCTGACTTTCCGCGCGGTGGCGGCCGATACCGGAGCGATCGGCGGCGACCGCTCGCACGAGTTCCAGGTGATTGCCGACACCGGCGAGGACCTGATCGCCTATTGCCCCGAGTCGGACTACGCCGCCAACATCGAACTGGCCGAAGCCGTGTCCCTGGTCGCCGAACGCGCGGCGCCGACCCAGGCACTGGCCAAGACTGCGACGCCGGAGCAGGAAAAATGCGAGGACGTGGCAACCTTCCTCGGTCTGCCGCTGACTCAGACCGTGAAGTCGATCGTGCTTGCGGTCGACCGCGAAGACGACAAGGGTCATCCGCTGCCGGCGCAGATCGTCCTGCTGCTGATCCGCGGTGACCATGAGCTGAACGAAGTGAAGGCCGGCAAGCTGGCCGCGCTCAAGGGCGGTTTCCGCTTCGCGACCGAAGCCGAAATCCAGGCGGCTTTCGGATCCAAGCCAGGTTATCTCGGCCCGGTCGGTCTGGACGAATCGGTGCTCGTGGTCGCCGACCGCACCGTCGCCAACATGAGCGACTTCGTTTGCGGCGCCAACGAGGAAGGATTCCACTTCACCGGCACCAACTGGGGGCGCGATCTGCCCGAGCCGGTCGTGGCCGACCTGCGCAACGTGGTCGAAGGCGATCCTTCGCCCGACGGCAAGGGTGTACTCAAGATGCAGCGCGGGATCGAGGTCGGTCACGTGTTCTACCTCGGCACTAAATATTCGAAGGCGCTCAACGCCAGCTTCCTCGACGAGACCGGCAAGCCCAGGATCATGGAAATGGGCTGTTACGGCATTGGCGTGACCCGCCTTCTGGGAGCTGCCATCGAACAGAACCACGACGACAAGGGCATCATCTGGCCCGACTCGATCGCCCCCTTCACCGTCGTCATCTGCCCGGTGGGGCTGGGCAAGAGCGAGCAGGTCAAGGAAGTCGCGGAGAAGCTCTACGCCGATCTCATGGCCGCCGGTGTCGACGTCATTCTCGACGACCGCGACGAACGCCCCGGCGTGATGTTCGCCGACTGGGAACTGATCGGGGTTCCGCACCGGGTCACGATCGGCGATCGCGCTCTCAAAAATGGCGAAGTCGAGTACCTGGCCCGTCGCGAGATGGCCGCGCAAACCGTGCCGGTGGCCGACGTGGCTTCGTTCGTGCTGGGGCGCCTGGCGCGCTGACCGCCTTGCCCTAGGCTTGCGTCATGAACCCGCGCCGGCACTTTCTTGCCAGCGGCGCGGCCCTTGCGGTCGCGCCCTGGCTGCCGCGCGCGGCTAACGCCGGCGCCCAGCAATACGAACCGCTCGCCGAAGCGGTGCGCAACGCGCTGGCGGCAGCGATCGCCGATAGCCGGCCGCCGGTACGGCGCTTCCGCGACCACGCCGAACGCATGGCCCAGGTCGACTGGCTCGACACCATGTCGGCGCGCCTGGTCCGGCGCAAGCCCGAGCAGACCGT
>JAEZVV010000024.1 GCA_023443095.1 Pseudomonadota bacterium | reverse complement strand
ACTTGTCCTGGTCGACCAGCACGATGCCGTCTTCCTCGCGCTTGTAGATCGAGCCCGAGGGGCAGCTCGCCACGCAGGCGGGGTTGAGGCAGTGCTCGCACAGCCGCGGCATGTACATCATGAAGGTCTTCTCGAACTCGCCGAAGATCTCCTTCTGCATGCCGTCGAAGTTGCTGTCCTTGGACCGCTTGGCGAACTCGCCGCCGAGGATCTCCTCCCAGTTCGGCCCCCACTCGATTTTCTCCATCCGCTCGCCGGTGACCAGCGAACGCGGGCGGGCGGTGGGCGAGGCCTTCGATTCCGGCGCGTTGTGCAGGTGTTCGTAATCGAAGGTGAAGGGTTCGTAGTAGTCGTCGATCTGCGGCAGGTTGGGGTTGGAGAAAAGCTTCATCAGGACGCTCGCCTTGCCGCCCTGCTTCAACTGCAGCTTGCCGTTGGGCTTGCGCTCCCAACCGCCCTTCCATTTCTCCTGGTTCTCCCACTGCTTGGGGTAGCCGATGCCGGGCTTGGTCTCGACGTTGTTGAACCAGGCGTATTCGACGCCGGGGCGGCTGGTCCAGACGTTTTTGCAGGTGACCGAGCAGGTGTGGCAGCCGATGCACTTGTCCAGGTTGAGGACCATGCCGATTTGCGCTCTGACTTTCATGGTCGGCTCCTTTAAGCGTTGGCAGCGGCGGCGGCCTGGGCCGCGGCGTCGGGGTTGGGGGAGTCCATCCAATCGACCTTGTTCATCTTGCGCACGACGACGAACTCGTCCCGGTTCGTTCCTATCGTTCCGTAGTAGTTGAAGCCGTAAGAGAGCTGCGCATAACCGCCGATCATGTGGGTCGGCTTGGTGACGATGCGAGTGACCGAGTTGTGGATGCCGCCGCGGCAGCCGGTGATCTCCGAGCCCGGGGTGTTCACGATCTTTTCCTGGGCGTGGTACATCAAACACATGCCGGGCTTGACGCGCTGGCTCACCACCGCGCGCGCGGCGATCGCGCCGTTGGTGTTGTAGAGCTCGATCCAGTCGTTATCGACGATGCCGGCGGCGCGGGCGTCGTCTTCGCAGATCCACACCACCGGCCCGCCGCGGTTGAGCGTGAGCATCAAGAGGTTGTCGCTGTAGGTCGAGTGGATGCCCCACTTCTGGTGCGGGGTGATGAAGTTGAGCACCACCTCCTTGTTGCCGTTGCCCTTGACCGTGCTCTGCGCCGGGGCCACCGCCTTCATGTCGACCGGCGGCCGGTAGACCACCATGCTTTCGCCGAAAGCGAGCATCCACGGGTGGTCCTGGTAGAACTGCTGGCGGCCGGTGAGGGTGCGCCAGGGGATCAGCTCGTGCACATTGGTGTACCCGGCGTTGTAGCTGACCTTTTCGCTCTCGAGCCCGGACCAGGTCGGGCTGGAGATGATCTTGCGCGGCTGCGCCTGGATGTCGCGGAAGCGGATCTTTTCGTGTTCGCTCGAGGCCGCCAGGTGGACGTGGTCGACCCCGGTGATCTTGCTGAGAGCGCCCCAGGCCTTGACCGCCACATGACCGTTGGTTTCCGGCGCGAGCATCAGGATCACCTCGGCCGCGTCGATGTCGGTCTCGATCCGCGGCAGGCCCTTGCTCACGCCCTCTTCGGTCACGATCCCGTTCAGGTCGCCGAGCGCCCGCACTTCCTCCTCGGTCTTCCAGGCGATGCCCTTGCCGCCGTTGCCGACCTTGCTCATCAGCGGTCCGAGCGAGGTGAAGCGCTTGTAGGTGTTGGGGTAGTCGCGCTCGACCACGATCATCTGGGGCGCGGTCTTGCCCGGGATCAGCTCGCATTCGCCCGCCTTCCAGTCCTTGACGGAGAGCGCCTGGGCGAGTTCGGTCGGGGTGTCGTGCAGGGTGGGCACGAGCACCAGGTCCTTTTCCACGCCCAGCTCGCCCACCGCGACTTCGGAGAATTTCTTGGCGATGCCCTTGTAGATCTCCCAGTCGCTCTTCGATTCCCACACCGGATCGACCGCGGTCGAGAGCGGATGGATGAAGGGGTGCATGTCGCTGGTGTTGAGGTCGTTCTTCTCGTACCAGCTGGCGGTGGGAAGCACGATGTCGGAGTAAAGGCAGGTGGTGCTCATGCGGAAGTCGAGCGTGACCAGCAGGTCGAGCTTGCCTTCGGGCGCCTGGTCGTTCCAGGCCACTTCCATCGGCTTGACTCCGCCCTCCTGCCCGAGGTCCTTGCCCATCACGCCGTTGCTCGTGCCCAGCAGGTGCTTCAAGAAATATTCATGCCCCTTGCCCGAGGAGCCGAGCAGGTTGGAGCGCCACACGAACAGGTTGCGCGGGAAGTTGGCGGGGTTGTCGGGATCCTCGCAGCTCATCTTCAAGCTGCCGTCCTTGAGCGAGCGCACCGCGTAGTCCTTGGGGTCGAGCCCGGCCGCCGCCGCGTCGCGAGTGAGCTGCAGCGGGTTGGTCTTCAGCTGCGGCGCCGAGGGCAGCCAGCCCATGCGTTCGGCGCGCACGTTGAAGTCGATCAGGCTGCCCTGGAACTTGGACTTGTCGGCGAGCGGCGAGAGGATCTCCTCGACGCCCAGGCGCTCGTAGCGCCACTGGTCGGTGTGCGCGTACCAGAAGCTGGTCGAGTTCTGGTGGCGCGGCGGCCGGGCCCAGTCGAGCGCGAAGGCGAGCGGGGTCCAGCCGGTCTGCGGGCGCAGCTTTTCCTGCCCGACGTAGTGCGACCAGCCGCCGCCGCTCTGGCCGATGCAGCCGCACAACATCAACATGTTGATGACGGCGCGGTAGTTCATGTCGGCGTGGTACCAGTGGTTCATCGCCGCGCCGATGATGACCATCGACTTGCCGCGGGTCTTTTCGGCGTTGCTGGCGAATTCGCGCGCGATCCGCGCCACCTGCTCGGCCGGGACTCCGGTGATCTTTTCCTGCCAGGCCGGGGTGTAGGGTTGGTTGTCGGCGTAACTCGCCGGCAGGTGCTCGCCGCCCAGACCGCGGTCGACGCCGTAGTTGGCGAGCGTCAGGTCGTAGATGCTGGCGACCAGGACTTCTTCGCCGCCCAGCTGCAGCTTCTTGACCGGGACCTTGCGGATCAGCACGTCCTGGACGGGGTTGGCGTCGAAGTGTGCGCTTGCGATGCCGCCGAAGTAGGGGAAGGCAACCGGGACCACGCCGTCCTGGTGCTCGAGCAGGCTGAGCGCGAGCTTCACCTCGCGGTTGTCACCTGCGTCCTTGGCCTCGAGGTTCCATTTGCCGGTCTTGCCGTCGGCCTCGCCCCAGCGGAAGCCGATCGAGCCGTTGGGAAGGACGATCTTGCCGCTGGGCTCTTCGATGGCGAGCGTCTTCCAGTCGGGGTTGTTGGTCTGGCCGAGCGCGCCGTCGAAGTCGCTCGCGCGCAGGGTGCGGTCGGGAACGTAGCGGTCGCCGTCGGCGCGCAGGCGCACCAGCACCGGCAGGTCGGTGTAGCGGCGGGCGTAGTCCTCGAAATACGGAACCTGGCGGTCGAGGTAGAACTCCTTGAGGATCACGTGGCCCATCGCCATGCCGAGTGCGGCGTCGGTGCCTTGCTTGGGGTGCAGCCACTCGTCGCCGAGCTTGGCGACCTCGGAGTAGTCGGGGGTGATGGCGACGGTCTTGGCGCCCTTGTAGCGGACTTCGGTGAAGAAATGTGCGTCGGGGGTGCGGGTCTGGGGCACGTTGCTGCCCCAGGCGATGATGTAGGTCGAGTTGTACCAGTCGGCCGATTCCGGCACGTCGGTCTGCTCGCCCCAGGTCTGGGGGGAGGACGGCGGCAGGTCGCAGTACCAGTCGTAGAAGCTCATACACACACCGCCGATGAGCGAGAGGTAGCGGCTGCCGGCGGCGTAGCTGACCATGCTCATCGCCGGGATCGGCGAGAAGCCGACGATGCGGTCCGGTCCGTAGGTCTTGGCGGTGTAGACGTTGGCGGTGGCGATGATCTCGTTGACTTCGTCCCAGCTGCTGCGGATGAAGCCGCCCAGCCCGCGCTTGCTCTGGTATTCGCGGCGCTTGGTGTTGTCCTCGACGATGCTCTTCCACGCCGCCACCGGGCTCATCGTCTTGCGCGCTTCGCGCCACAGACGGATCAGGCGGCCGCGCACCATCGGGTACTTGAGGCGGTTGGCCGAATAGAGGTACCAGCTGTAGCTGGCGCCGCGGGCGCAGCCGCGCGGCTCGTGGTTGGGAAGGTCGGGGCGGGTGCGCGGGTAGTCGGTCTGCTGGGTCTCCCAGGTGACGATCCCGCCTTTCACATAGATCTTCCAGCTGCAGGAACCGGTGCAGTTCACGCCGTGGGTCGAGCGCACGATCTTGTCGTGCTGCCAGCGCTTGCGGTAGGCGTCCTCCCAGGCGCGGTTTTCCTGCGTGGTGATGCCGTGGCCGTTGGCAAAGGTTTCGCCTTCGCGCTTGAAGAAACTCAGCCGGTCGAGAAGATTGCTCATGTCATGAAGCTCCGTTCGTGATTCCGTGATTCGGGAGGGTGGTCAGCACGGCATCGGTGCGTTGCGGCGGCTGTAGAACCACCAGGTCGTGACCACGCAGGAGAGGTAGAAGACGATGAAGGCGTATAGAGCACCCTCGGGGCTGCCCATCATTTCGATCGAGGTGCCGTAGCTCTTGGGAATGAAGAAGCCGCCGTAGGCGCCGATCGCGCCGGTGAAGCCGAGCACGGCCGCCGCTTCCTTGTTGCCGTCGCGCACCGCCTGCTCCTGGGCGGCCTGCCCCTGGCCGGCGGCGGCGCGCTGGTGCTGGGTCAGGAAGATCACGGGGATCATGCGGAAGGTCGAGCCGTTGCCGATCCCGGTGGCGACGAAGAGCACGATGAACATCGAGAAAAAGCCGGCGAAGTTGCCCGCATTGCCGGCCTGCGGCGAGAACTGCAGCACGCCGACGATGCCCGCGATCATCACGACGAAGACCCAGAAGGTGACCCGGGCGCCGCCCAGCCGATCGGCCAGCCAGCCGCCGAAGGGGCGGATGACGGCGCCGACCAGGGGGCCGACCCAGGCGTATTGCAGGGCGTTGACGTGCGGGAACTGGCTCTTGATCAGGAGCGGCAGTCCGGCGGCGAATCCGATGAACGAACCGAAGGTGCCGAGGTAGAGCCAGCACATGATCCAGTTGTGCTGGCGGCGGAAGATCACGGCCTGGTCGGAGAACGAGGCCTTGGCGCTGGCGATGTCGTTCATGAAGAACCAGGCGAGCAGCGAGGCGATCACGATCCACGGCACCCAGATGAAGGCGGCGTTCTGGGCCCAGATCTCGCGAGATCCGGTGGCGGTCTGGATGATCTGAGCGTCGCCGGCTACCGGCCCGAGCACGCCGACGGCGATCACCAGCGGAGTCAGGAACTGGACCACCGAGACGCCGAGGTTGCCGAGTCCGGCGTTGACCCCCAGTGCCGAGCCCTTGCGCTCGGTGGGGAAGAAGAAGCTGATGTTGGCCATGCTCGAGGAGAAATTCCCGCCGCCCAGCCCGCACAAGAGGGCGAGCACGAGGAAGGTCGAATAGCTGGTGCTCGGGTCCTGGATGGCGATGCCGAGGCCGATCGTGGGAATCAGCAGCGAGGCGGTCGACAGCGCGGTCCAGTTGCGGCCGCCGAAGATGGGGACCATGAAGGAGTAGAAGATCCTCAGCGTGGCTCCCGACAAGGCGGGCAGGGCGGCCAGCCAGAAGAGCTGGTTGGGGCTGAACTTGAATCCCAGCGCCGGCAGGTTGACCGCTACCACGCTCCACAGCTGCCAGACCGCGAAGGCGAGGAAAAGGCAGGGCACCGAGATCCACAGGTTGATGCGGGCGATGGCCTCGCCTTCCTGTTCCCAGAAACGCTTGTCGTTCGGGGTCCAGATCGTCAACAGCCGTCCCTTGCGGGGGGCAGAGACCGAGTCGGTCTTCATGGTGGTTTCCTTTGCGGTTTGAATTCAGTGCGCCGCGGCGGTCGCGGTGTCGTGGCCGCTGACGACGTCGGTCTTGCGCATCTCGGTGCGGTACATCCAGATCAGGGAGACCCAGACCACGCCGTAGAGCAACATGAAGGCCGAGGAGCGGATGCCGGTGAGGTCGACCAGGGCGCCGAACAGGATCGGCAAGATGAAGCCGCCGAGGCCGCCGGCCAGGCCCACCACGCCGGAGATGGTCCCGATGTTGTGCGGGTAGTCGTCGGCGATGTATTTGAAGACGCTGGCTTTGCCGAAGGCCCAGGCCACGCCGAGGACGAACATCAGCGCGGTGAAGGTGTAGACGTTGAGCGCGAGGCGGAACTCGATCGGGCCGTTGATGCCGCTGATGGTGTAGGTGGTGGGCGGGTAGCTGAGCAGGAAGAGGCAGACCCAGCTCACCCACAACACCCACCAGGTGACCTTGTGCGCGCCGTGTTTGTCGGAGAGCCAGCCGCCGACCGCACGCAGCACCCCGCCCGGCAGAGAGAAACACGCGGCCAGCAAGGCCGCCACGCGGATGTCGAGCCCGAACTCGCCCACGTAGTACTGCACCATCCAGAGGGCGAGCGCGACGTAGCCGCCGAACACGATCGAGTAGTACTGGCAGTACTTCCAGACCGTGGGGTCGCGCATCGCGGCGAGCTGTTCGCGCCAGGTGACGTGGCTGGGAACGAGGTGCTTGGGGTCGGAATAGGTGAAGAGCCAGAACGCGATCGCCGTCACCGCCATCGCCACCGCGTAGACCTGTGGCACGAAGGTCCAACCCACCGCGACCACGATCGCCGGGGCGACGAACTTGTTGACCGCCGCTCCCGAGTTGCCGGCGCCGAAGACCCCCATCGCCAGGCCCTGCTGGCCGCGGTCGAACCAGCGCGCCACGTACGGGGTGCCGACCGAAAACGAACCGCCCGCCAGCCCGACGAACAGCCCGAGCACCAGGAACTGCCAGTATTCGGTGGCGTAGCCGATCAGCCAGATCGGGATCACCGTCACCGCCATGATGCAGAAGAAGACGATGCGGCCGCCGTAGCGGTCGGTCCACATGCCTAGCGGAACGCGGATCAGCGAGCCGGTGAGCACTGGCGTTGCCGCCAGGATGCCGAACTGGGTGGCGTTGAGATCGAGCGCTTTCTTGATCGGAATGCCGATCACGCCGAACATCATCCACACCGCAAAACACACGGTGAAAGCGATGGTCGACATGATGGCCACCGACCACTGCCGATGTCTGAGGCTTTTCGCGGCGGCGCTTGCTGGCGTGCTCATAAGACCCTCTCTGGCTAGGTGTTTTCACGCAGCATCCGGCCGAAAAGAGGGGGGTTTCATGATCGGCATCAAGCGTTTCTACTGATTTAGTCGGGGTGGGGCGTAGTGCTTACTCACGCCGTGGTACTAGGTGTGCCGCTCAGTGAGCACGGGCGTTGCCCGGTGGCGACGGGGCTGTCAGGGCTGCCAAACGCAGTGCCCTCGGTGCAAGGGAATGGGAATGGGATTCTTGAAACGCTGGTGGTCGCGCTCGATCCTGGTGCGGGTGGCAGTGGTCCTGTTGACCGTGACCGTGCTGGCGCTGACGGTCATCCTGGCCGCGGCGGTGTTCACCGAGCAGTCGATGGGCAAGGGCAGCGCGATCAACGTCTCGGGTTCGCTGCGGATGCAGAGCAATGCCTTGGCGCTGGCGGTGGCCCGTCCCGGCGGAGCCAGCGCCGAACGCGCCCGGGCGATCCGCGCCGAAGCCGACGAGTTCGAGCGGCGGCTGACCAGCGGCGGGCTGGTCAACACGCTGCCCACCGGCGCGCACGATCCGCTCGCCCTGGTCTACCGCTCGATCAAGAACCGCTTTGAAACCGAAGTCCGGCCGCTGGCGCTGGAAGCGATCGACAGCCCGGCCGCGCAGGCGGAGTTTCTCGCCAGCATCGGCGACTTCGTGCTTCAGGTCGACGGATTCGTGCGCCAGCTCGAGGTGGTGCTCGAGACCCGCATGGGCTGGCTGCGCCTGGCGCTGGGCGCGGCCTTTGCCGCCATCGTCCTGCTGGTGGTGGTGATCCTGCTGCTGCTCAACTCTGAAGTGTTCCGTCCGCTGCAGGACCTGGTGCGCGCGTCGCAGGCGGTGCGCGCGGGCGGCTTCGACGTGCGCGCCCAAGAGACCGGTCCGGACGAGATCGGCCAGCTCGGCCAGGCGTTCAATTACATGATCGAAGACCTGGCGCGGCTCTACGGCTCGCTCGAAAAGCAGGTGGCAGAGAAAACTGCCGACCTCGACCGCCGCAACCAGTCTCTGGGGCTGCTCTACGAAACCACCCGTTTGCTGTCCGGTTCGCAGCTCGGCGCCGAAACGCTCAAGACCGTGCTCGCCCACGTCGAAGGTGCGCTGGGGGCCGAAGGCGGCGTGATCTGTGCCCGCCGCAGCGACAGCGAACGCGGCTTTGCCCTGGCGGTGAGCGATCGCGGCCTGCCGCATGCCTGTTTGATTCAGCAGTGCGACGCCTGCAGCGGCGAGCTCAGCTCGGTGCGCTGGCACAGCGAAGCCGACGAAGGCGGCGAGCGTCGGGTGGTCTGCATTCCCCTGGTCGACAGCGGGGTCCAGTACGGGGTGATGCCGCTGGTGATCGGGCCCGGCCACGGGCTCGAGCCCTGGCAGCTCGACCTGGCCGAAACCGTGGGCCACCACATCGGCGCTGCCCTCGGCGCGGCCGCCCGCCACGAGGAAGGGCACAAGCTCGCCGTGCTCGAAGAGCGTTCGATCATCGCCCGCGAGCTGCACGACTCGATCGCCCAGTCGCTCGCCTACACCAAGATCCAGCTCGTGCGTCTGACCGCACTGCTCAAGAACGATGCCGACCGCGACAAGGCGGACGAGGTGGTGGGCGAGGTGCGCGAAGGCGTGTCGACCGCTTACCGCCAGCTGCGCGAAGTGCTCACCACCTTCCGCTTGAAGGTCGGTCGGCAGGGCCTGCAAGGCATGCTGGGCGACGCGGTGGCGGAGTTCCAGACCCGCACCGGCCTCGGTGCCTCGCTCGACAACCGCCTGATCGGCTTCGAACTCACCGCCAACGAACAGATCCACCTGCTTCAGATCGTGCGCGAGGCGCTCTCGAACATCGAGAAGCACGCCCACGCCCACAACGCCTGGGTGAGGCTGGACCGCACGGTGAACGGGCAGGTCCGGGTCGAAATCGAAGACGACGGCATCGGCATCCCGAGAGATCCCGAGCGGCGCCATCACTTCGGTCTGTCTATCATGCGGGATCGTGCCGAGACCCTGGGCGGCGAAATCAGCGTCGAGCCGCGTCCGGGCGGCGGAACCCGAGTTCTGCTGGCTTTCCACGCCGATTCGGCACTGGCCCGCGCCGCTTCAGCCACTGTTTGAAGAGAACTCCACGGAAGCCATACATGTCCAACTCCAAGAGCACCATCCTGGTCGTCGACGACCATCCCCTTTTCCGCAAAGGCGTGGCGCAACTGCTGACCATGGAGCCGAGCTTCGAGGTGGTGGGGGAAGCCGGCAACTACGAAGAAGCCATCCGGGTTGCGCGCGCCAGCGACCCCGACCTGATCCTGCTCGACCTCAACATGAAGGGCGGCAGCGGGCTCGAGATCCTGGCCACCCTCAAGGAAGAGGACCCCGCCTGCCGCGTAGTCATGCTCACCGTGTCGGATGCGCCCGAAGACCTGATGGCCGCGATCCGTGCCGGCGCCGACGGTTACCTGCTGAAGGACATGGAGCCCGAAGACCTGCTCTCGCGGGTCAAGGAATCGCTCGAAGGACGCACCGTCATCAGCGACGCGCTGACCAATGCCCTGGCGTCGGCCCTGCGTGACGAGGCGAGGTCCGACCGGCGCGATCTGCGCGAGCTCACCGAACGCGAGCAAGACGTATTGCGCTGCGTCGCCAGCGGCATGAGCAACAAAATGATCGCGCGCGAGCTCAACATCACCGAAGGCACGGTCAAGGTGCACGTGAAACACATGCTCAAGAAGCTCGGTTTCCGCTCACGGGTCGAGGCTGCGGTCTGGGCCGCCGAGCGCGGGCTCAAGGCGCCGAACTACTGATCCCCCGCGCCGGACGGCGAAGAGCGGCCCTCGGGCCGCTTTTGCTTTTTCGGCAGCCGGTGGCAGGCGGTCGACGCGGGATTGATGTCGGCCCAATGTGGCCACTCGAGACACGGTTTTGGGCAGGGGGCGTTGCTCCCAAGGCTCACCTTGTCCGATTCGGGAAGCCCGCCAATGGCGCCTTGCGGGAGGGGTTGTCAACCTTGCTTTCATCGTTTTGCCACGTCCGCAAGGAGAAAACCATGAAAAGCAAGATCGCATTGGCAGTGCTGGCCGCCGTTGCCGCCATCGCCCCGGCCGTGGCCCAGGCTCAGATGAAATACGAAGCCAGCCGCTGGTGGGACGACCGCTGGTATGTCACGCCCTTTGGCAGCTATGTCCTGTCCGACGGCGACCGCAAGGCCAAGGACGACTGGGGTTACGGCCTGTCGATCGGCAAGGCGATCACCCCGAACTGGAACCTCGAGTTGCGCGGCCAATACGAACAGCTGGATCCGGAAGGGATCAATGGCGTGCAGTGGAAGAACTGGACCCTGGGCCTGGACGCCCACTGGTTCTTCATGGGGCGCGAAGGTTACGAGCGGCGCCATGATCTCCAGCCCTATCTGATCATGGGTTTGGGGGCGATCCGCGACAAGGCTTACAGCCAGTCGAAGACGAACTTCATGGCCGACGCCGGCCTGGGTGTGTTGTGGCCGTTCTCGGACTGGGGCCGGCTGTTTGTCGACGGCCGCTACCGTTACGACAACAACCAGGGTGATCTCGGCGGCAAAGGCAGTTTCGGCGACTGGGTCTTCAGCGCCGGCTTGCAGATCCCGCTGGGTCATGTGCCGGAAGTGGCGGCGCCAGTGCGTGCTGCACCGCCGCCGGTCGTGGCCGCACCTCCGCCCCCGCCGCCCCCGCCGCCGCCTCCGCCGCCGCCCCCGGTGGCTCGCAAGTTCGAGCTTGCCGCCGACACGCTGTTCGCTTTCAACAGCGCCAAGCTGAACGACGCCGGCCGCGGCCAGATCGACGCCATGCTGAGCGACCTCAAGAGCGCCGGCCTGACCAGCCTGAACTCGATCGCCGTGGTGGGCTACTCCGACCCGATCGGCAGCGACGCCTACAACCTTAAGCTCTCCCAGGAACGCGCCAATGCCGTGCGTGACTATCTGGTCGAGCGCGGGGTGCCGGCGGCGGCGATTACGACCGAAGGCCGCGGCAAGGCCGATCCCAAGGTGAGCGAAGCGGACTGTGCGGCCCAGGGCAAGGGCCGTCCGCGCTCGGCGCTGATCGCCTGCCTTGCGCCCGACCGGCGAGTCGAGATCAACGCCTCGGGAACCCAGGCGCCCGCGCCCTGAGTCTGCGTCGGAAGCAGCGCCGGCTTCGCGCCGGCGTTGCGGGTTTCGCTTGTTTGGGCTCGGCCCGAACCGAGGCCCACAAAAAAACGCCCGGCTCGTGTCGGGCGTTTTTATTGCTTGCTAACCGCGGTCTACTTGCGTTCGCCCGTCAGCGGCTTCACGTTGGCCTGCGGCGCGTGGCAGAGCATGCAGTCGAACTGCGAACCCTTGAGCACCGTCTTGCTGTCGGCCTTGGCGTAGTGGCTGGCCGGGATCGGCTGCGGCTGGCCCTTGGCCGTCTTCTTGCCGATGTCGGCCGGCTTGTCGTGGCACATCAGGCAGTTGTTGGCGTCGGGTTTGATCGGCACGAAGTTGTCGACCGCGTGAGGAATCATGGGCGGGGTGCCGAGCGGCGTGGCGCGCACCTTGCCGGCGTCGAGGCTGTAGGCCTGGGGCGTGGGGGTCTCGAACGCGTCGGTCTTGGACAGGCCCAGGTCGCGCTCGGCGACTGCCTTGCCTTGGGCGAAAACGCCACCGGTGGCCAGCGCCATCAGCGCGACGAGCAGGAACTTCTTCATTGCTTTTCTCCTTCGGAAATCGATTGGGGACGGATCCGCCAGCGCAGGTCGAAACCGAGAGAATCCTCGGGGCAGACGACGATGCAGCGGCCGCAATTGATGCATTCACCCGAGGCGACCATGCCGCGCTCGGACGCTTGATTGAAGTTGAGAACCTGGGGTTCGGGACAGACCTTGACGCAGTCGCCGCAGCGGGTGCAGCTGGCCGCGTCGTAACCCACCTTCACCTGGCCCGCCTTGCCCACCACCGCCCAGAAGGCGCCCAGCGGGCAGACGTGGCCGCACCAGCCGCGCCGCACGATCGCGAAGTCGAACGCAAACACGCCTATCGCAGCGGTCAGCCCCAGCCCGAGTCCGAAGACGAGCTCGCGCCAGACCATCGCCTGCGGGCTCACCCACTCGAAAGCGGCGAGCCCGGTGACGGCCGACAGCGCCAGCGTCAGACCCAGCACCGCGTAGCGAACCCCGG
This sequence comes from Pseudomonadota bacterium, assembly GCA_023443095.1. Classification (GTDB taxonomy): domain Bacteria; phylum Pseudomonadota; class Gammaproteobacteria; order Burkholderiales; family Burkholderiaceae_F; genus JAEZVV01. The sequence continues at coordinate 1,225 of JAEZVV010000024.1, read as the reverse complement.
CCCGCATCCGCAGCAGGTCGGCCTTGATCCCGGTTTTCTCGCGCAGCCAGTCGGCTCCGTCGGTCACCAGGTTCATCGGGCAGACCCAGCCGCAGAACGAGCGGCCACCGACAAAGGCGTAGAAGCCCAGGACGACGGCCGCACCGATCAGGACCTCGCTCGCCAGCCAGTGGCGCGCCACCAGCATCTGCAGGACCGCGAACGGGTCGGCTAACGGCAGGGTGCCGGCGAGGTTCGAGGCCGACAGGTTGCCGGCGAGCAGCGGCTGCCCCACGAGCTTCCAGCCCAGGTGAGCGGTGCCGAAAAACAGCACCAGCACCGCGAACTGGACCAGGCGCCGCGCCAGCGTGTAGCGCAATGCCCACAGCCGGCCGCCCACCGTGGTGGGGGCTTGGTAGTGGCGCACCGGACGCGAGTTGGCTGGTGCGTTCATAGCGGGCTGTTGAGGTAGTCAAGGCCGGGGGCCTTGGGCGCGGCGGCCGGTGCTGCCGGAGCGACGGCTTGGGGTGCCGGAGCGGGGGGAGCTTCGGTGGTAGCGGGGGCTGCCGCCTCAGGGACGTCCTTCCAGCCCAGACGGTAGTGCTCGCCCATCTTTCCGCGCACGCTGGCCGGGTCGACGATGTTGATCGAACTCTCCTGGGTCGGACAGGCATTGGTACACATGCCGCAGCCGGTGCAGGCGTCGGCGTGGACCACCGGCACGAACACCGCGTGTTTGCTGATCTGCCGCGGGTGGGGCTGGATCGTGATGGCCTTGTCGCGCACCGGGCAGACCCGGTAGCAGACCTCGCAGCGCAGTCCCTGCCACGACAAACAGGCTTCCGGGTCGATCACCGCCAGTCCCATGCGGGCCGAGTCGATGCTCTTGATCTCGCGATCGAGGGCCCCGGTCGGACAGACCCTGGCGCAGGGAACGTCGGGGCACATGTAGCAGGGCACGACGCGCGGCTCGAAAAACGGCGTGCCGAGCGCCGGGCCGTCGCCCACGGTGGCGAGCTTGAGCGTGCCGTAGGGACAGGCCTCGAGGCACACCCCGCATTTGATGCAGGTGGCGTCGAAGGCCAGCCCAGCGCGTGCGCCCGGCGGCCGCGGCGCCCATGGCGCCGCCTTGGCCGAACGCACGAGAAAGGCGTTCCATACGAGACCGCCGCACGCCGCCACCCCCGCCGCTTGCGCGGCGCGGGTCAGCCATTCACGTCGTTGGAGGTCCATGCCTGTTCCCATC
>JAEZVV010000006.1 GCA_023443095.1 Pseudomonadota bacterium | reverse complement strand
TACCTCTCGTTTGCCGCCCTGCTCTGGTTCTTTTCCCCCTGGGCTTTTGCGCTCGGCACCGCGGGTGTGCTCTACGTGCTCTACCAGCGCGAGTTCCATTCCGAGGTGCTCGAGATCCTGCGCCGCTAGCCCCAACAAGACACTGCCATGACCCTGCACTACGCGATCCGCCCGGCCCATCCCGGCGCGCACCTGTTCCACGTCACCGTCACGATCGAACGCCCCTCGAGCGAGGGCCAGATCTTCACCCTGCCGTCCTGGATTCCGGGCAGCTACATGATTCGCGAGTTCGCCCGCAACATCGTCCAGGTGGCCGCACTCGCCGGTGAAGAGCGCGTGCCGGTCGAAAAACTCGACAAACACACCTGGCGCGTGCCGGCCCTGGGCGAAGACGCCGGCCCGCTCACCCTCGCCTACGAGGTCTATGCCTGGGATCTCTCGGTGCGCGCCGCGCATCTGGATTTGACCCACGGCTTCTTCAACGGCGCCAGCGTCTTCCTGCTGCCCGCGGGCTTCGAAGACGCGCCGGTCAAGCTCGACATCCTGCCGCCCGAAGGCGAAGCTTTTGCCGACTGGCGCGTCGCCACGGGCCTCAAGCCCGCTCGCGGAACCAAGCGTCATGCCTTTGGCACTTACGCCGCGGCCAATTACGACGAACTGATCGACTGCCCGGTGGAAATGGGCGAGTTCGCGCTGGCAAGCTTCAAGGCCCATGGCGTTCCGCACGACGTGGTGATCACCGGCCGCGTGCCGAACCTGGACATCAAGCGCCTGACCAGCGACCTGCAGCGCGTGTGCGAGGCGCAGATCGAACTCTTCGAACCCAAGACCAAGGCCGCGCCGTTCGAGCGCTACACCTTCATGACGCTGGCGGTGGGCGAGGGCTACGGCGGGCTCGAGCACCGCAACTCGACCGCGCTGATTTGCAAGCGCGACGACCTGCCCTTCCTTGGCATGGAAGAGACCACCGAGGGCTACCGCCAGTTCCTGGGGCTGGCGAGCCACGAGTATTTCCACAGCTGGAACGTCAAGCGCATCAAGCCCGCCGCTTTCGTGCCCTACGACCTCACGGCCGAAGCCCACACCCGCCTCCTGTGGATCTTCGAAGGCTTCACCAGCTATTACGACGACCTGATGCTCTTGCGCTCGGGGCTGATTACCGAAGCGCAGTATCTGGACCTGCTCGCCAAGACCTTGAGCACGGTGCAAGGCGGCAGCGGCCGCCTGAAGCAAAGCGTGGCCGAGAGCTCGTTCGACGCCTGGATCAAGTATTACCGCCAGGACGAAAACAGCCCCAACGCCATCGTCAGCTATTACCAGAAGGGCTCGCTCATCGCCCTGGTGCTCGACCTCACCATCCGCGCCGAAACCGGCGGCAAGAAGTCGCTCGACGACGTGATGCGCCTCTTGTGGGCCCAACACCAGGAAGCCGGCGCCGATTACGCCGGCGTGGGTGAAGACGACATCGCCGAAGCCGTGTTCGACGCCACCGGGCTGGATCTGGCGCAACTGATTGCCGAGCTGTCCGAAGGCACGCAGGACCCCGACTACGCCAAGCTGCTGGTCGCCTTCGGCGTCGAACTCGAAACCAAGCCCGAATCGCTCGTGCGCACCCGCCTGGGCGTCAAGCTCGCCGGCAATGGCGAAGCCAAGATCGCCCACGTCTACGACGGCGGCGCGGCCCAGGCCGCGGGCCTGTCGGCGGGCGACGTGATCATCGCCATCGACGGGCTGCGCGCTCCCTCGGCTAAGGTGGAAGCCATGCTGGGCCGCTACACAGCGGGCCAAAGTGTGGAAATCACCGCCTTTCGCCGCGACGAACTGATGACGTTCGATCTCACCCTGGCCGACGACGGCCCGGGCAAGGTGAGCCTCACCGCCAGCGGCAAGAACAAGCTGCGCGCGGGGTGGTTGGCTTAAGCAACAACACAGCGCCGGGCCAGTGGCCTTGTCTTGCCGCTCGCCCGGCGCCAAATCTTTCACTCTCTTTTCGGCTTGGCTTGCCCTGTGAACGCGATGGTGAGCGCGGATCGTCCCGGCCGGAATCACAGCCCTGCTGCTCGCCTGGAACCAAGGCCACGCGTGAAAGCCTTGTTGGCTTACCCCGGCCAACACTCTTACGCGCTCTTCCTGACCCACTTCTCAGTGCTCTTGCTCGTCAACACCGTGTTCGAGCTCTAGTCCCCTGCCCCCCCTGGCTCGGCGTGGCCGCGATGGCCACCACCTCGCTACTGAGCAACCTCGCCGCCGTGCCCTTCCACCGCTGGGTGGAGTTGCCGGCCTCACGAGACTGCGCCGGGATCTAGCCCAGACGCTGCAAGGCTGTCGCAATTGGACAACGCTCACGCAGGTCCTTGGTAAAGCAAGAAAATATGTGTGAAACGCTTGGTAGAGTCCGCGAATCGGATGGAATGCCTATGAACGCATCAGCCACATTGATGTGGCGTTACCCCCGCCCTTATGTCAATGGCAATTAATGTCTCTAGGAAAGAACTTCTGGCTGTAGGCCTGCCCTCTTATGTGATCGGCGTGGGCGTCGCGTACACATTGGGCTACTGGGGGACGTTCGGACTCAATCCACTTCAGTTCATGGGAATCAGTGAGCTTGCTCGCCTTGCCATCTATCCCCTGATGGCTACGCTCGCGCTCGCCATTGTGCTCATGGCGGCGAACTATTTTTTTCTCTCTGGTGTATTGCCCCCAGGCGGCGGCGCCAATAGCGTCATTAACCGAACTGGACGCAAATATTGGGGAACTTTACTCGCCATCCTCTGCATCACGATCGTCGTAACCATCACCTACGCACCAGAACCAAGTAAGTGGTATATCTTGGCTGTGCTCGTTACGCTCTTCTCCACTCCACTGACCCATGTCCCGCGAATCATTGAGCTAATACCCAGTCCCCGTGTTCGAGCCTTCGGACTTCTACTCCTGATTGCGCTGCCAGCGCTAGCTTTTGCGCAGGGTCGACTCCGCGCCTACAACATCACTCAAGGCTATGCGGAACATTGCGTCGACCTTTCCCGGTCCGCCTTGCCTCCTGGACCTGCGGCCTCGAAGGCAGCCTATCTTGGATATTTGGGCGGTATGCATGTACTACGCGAGCATCCTTCTGGCGTCATTGTCTTCGTCAAACAAAAAGAGGATGCTCCCCTTTATCTTTCGTCAGAGGTTCGGTGAGAACAGCTCTCTATAGGGGAAACGCACACTTACTACTTTCATTCATGGACATATCAAATGTTATGAAGCCTGGAGATTTTTGTAACAAGCCCCCCTGCTCATGAACTGAGCGCAAATTTGTCGATTAGATATTCATTTAACACACAGAACACATGGCGATGCGTTCTCAGCGTTTCGGTGTTAGGAACTCGCAGGGCGCCCACTCCTCGGAATGGATGGTCATGTGGAAGACGAACACCAGCGACGTCTATCTTGCCACACGAACGCTCGGCGGCATGATGAAAGTTAGTTTGCACGCTAGCGGACGATGCCACATACGCGCAGCAGATCGAGAGCACTGGAAAGGCCCAGGTAAGCCACCGGAATTCTTAGATGCTTGGCAAATCAATATTGCATCCCCCTTTGAGTATCCGTTCGCGGTCATCTTTCCCGAACAGGAGCTTCGTGAAGGCGACTGGGAGAAGCATCGCGACAAAGGCACCATGTGGATTCAGGCAATGCCAGGAAAAGCAATTGAAGTAGCCTTGTTTCTGGTTCGTGTGACCGAGGATATTTCAACTGCACTGGAGGCAGCAGGCTGGAGGATTCTTCTCGTCGATGCGTTGCTACCCGATGCACGCCGTTTGCTCGTTGCCGCAGCACACGCAAACCCTCCAGAAGAGAAACTAGCGGAGATCGATCGTCTCAAACACTCAGCGCAGATCGTTATCTCACAGCTCGCGGAACCGGTTGCCAATCCGCGAATACTGCTCCTAACTAGCGCTACTCAACATGGCACCAGGAAGTTCGTCGAAACAGCTGTGACGCCATAACGCCAACATCTCTCCACCCCGATCGCACGGACCTCCAGTTCTGGATCGATGGAAATCTTGCGCACATAGAAGCACACGTAATAGGGACATAGCGCGACCTTTCATTTGCCCTCGGCCCCAACACTTTGAGTCACGCCATTGCAGGCGAAGCATCGCCTCTCCCTGTTGGCTGCGCGTAGCGCAGTGCCTTTGACTTTCCCCCTTGAGAGGTCGCCGCAGCGACGCTTTGCGGCAGCGGGAATTACGAGGAGCGTGTTTGAGCACGTGACTCGCGGCGCAGCCGCGAGGTCGTGCGAGTTCGCGACGAGGCCGCTGACGCAACGCGGTGCAAGGGAAGCCCGCAGGGCCGACCGACAGGGGCGGCGGGGAATCCAAGGGGGTGGCCGGCCACCCCCTTGGGGCCCTGCGGCGGCCCGAGCCGCTGGGCGCTTCGCGCAGCGAAAGCGCAACCCGTGCAGCGGCGCTGATCCGGCTTAACCCCTTCCTACTCGATGACTTAGCCCCGCACCACCAAGCACCGATTGGCGGCCGAGCAATGCTCTCGGCCCGAGATTCTTGCTCAAGAATCTGACAAGTATTTCTTGCCACCCATCGAACGAGTGTCGGTAATTTTTACAAAAACTAGCTTGTGAAGGCCGCAAGGTCTTGAATTTATTGGCGCACCAAATCAGGCATGGCGATTGCTTAACTGGGATACGTCCATTCTCGGACCCATCACTCTGCCCGGAACCCATTCAATGACCGCGCCTCACGCCTTGCACCGACTTCGTTCCTTTGCCGCCTTGGGACTGATCAGCCTGATTGGAGTCGCCACCCCGGCTTTTGCCGGCGCGATCCATGACGCCTCCCAGTTCACCGACTACTCCCTGCCGCGCAACGATGACGGCTCCACCGGCCTGGTCAACCTCGGTTTTTCGGTCAACTTTTATGGTTCCAGTCTCAGCCAGCTCTACGTCAACAACAATGGCAACGTGACTTTTACCCAGGCGCAGGGCGAATACACGCCCTATGAGCTGCTCTCGACCAACACCAAGATCATCGCGCCCTTCTTTGCCGACGTAGACACCAACAACCCGGCAAGCGGGGTCACGCAATACGGCACCGGCATCGTCAACGGCCGCCAGGCTTTCGGCGTGAACTGGATCAACGTCGGCTACTTCGGCGCCCAGGCCGACAAGCTCAACAGTTTTCAGCTGATCCTGATCGATCGCAGCGACACCGGCGCTGGGAACTTCGACATCGAGTTCAACTACGACAAGATCCAGTGGGAAGCCGGCCAAGCGAGCGGCGGCACCGGCGGCCTGGGCGGCAGTTCGGCGCGAGCGGGCTGGTCCAACGGCAGCGACACCGCTTTCGAACTGGCGGGCTCGGCCATCAACGGGGCCTTGCTCGACGGCGGCCCGATGGCACTGGTCAACGGTTCGCTCAACTCCGACGTCGCCGGGCGTTACAACTTCCAGGTACGTAATGGCCTGGTCGAAAACAACGTCCCGGAGCCGGGCACCCTGGCCTTGCTGGGCCTGGCGGTTGCTGGCCTGGGCGGCTTTGCCCGGCGTCGACGCTAAGCTTTACCGCCGCGTCAGCGGAACCCGCCCGCGCTCCAGTCGAGCGCGGGTTCGCCCTGCGCCAGCAGCCATGTATTGGCCTGGGAGAAATGTCCGCAGCCAATAAAAGGCGCGGGCGGCCGCAAAGCCGACAGCGGCGAGGGGTGGTTGGCGCACAGCACCAGGTGTTCGCCCGCGCCCTCGATCAAGCCCTGCTTGGCCTGTGCGTGCGCGCCCCAGAGCATGAATACCTTGGGCGAGGCCTCGCGCGCCACGGCGGCGATCAGCGTATCGGTCAACACTTCCCAGCCGCGCTTGGCGTGCGAAGCGGCGGCGCCTTCTTCCACCGTCAACACGGCGTTGAGCAGCAGCACGCCCTGGCGCGCCCAGGGCTCGAGCGAGCCGCTCATGGGCGGGACCACGCCCAGGTCGCGCTGCAGTTCCTTGAAGATGTTGCGCAGGCTGGGCGGGAACTTCACGCCTTCATTCACCGAGAAGGCCAGCCCATGCGCCTGACCGGGGCCGTGGTAGGGGTCCTGGCCCAGGATCACCACGCGCACTTCAGCCAGCGGCGTAAGTTCGAGCGCGCGGAAAGGCCGAGGCGGGTAGATGCGGGCGCCGGCGGCTTCGCGCTCGGCCAAAAATTGCTGCAGTTCGCGCCCTGTGCTTGAGGCCAGGAAAGCTTCGACTCGCTCGCGCCAGCCAGCGGCCAGGGTGTCAGTCGTCAGGTTCATGCGAAGAGCCGCGCCAGTTCCACGCCGGGCTCGGGCGCTCGCATGAAGGCTTCGCCCACCAGGAAGGTGTTGACGTTGGCGCTGCGCATGCGCTCGACATCGGCCGGGGTCAGGATGCCGCTTTCAGTCACCACCATGCGGTCGGCCGGAATGCGCGGTAGGAGGCCAAGCGTGGTCTCGAGGCTCACTTCAAACGTGCGCAGATTGCGGTTGTTGATTCCCAACAGCGGGGTCTTGAGCTTCAAGGCGCGGTCGAGCTCTTGCCCGTCGTGCACTTCCACCAGCACCGCCAGGCCCAGCTCGTGGGCGATGGCTTCGAAGCCGACCATCTGCGCGTCGTCGAGCGCGGCGGCGATCAAAAGGATCGCGTCGGCGCCCCAGGCGCCGGCTTCGAAGACCTGGTATTCGTCGACCAGAAAGTCCTTGCGCAGCGCAGGCAGGCCACTCGCGGCGCGGGCTTGCGCCAGGTACTCGGGCGCGCCCTGGAAATAGTTGACGTCGGTGAGCACCGAGAGACAGGCCGCGCCGTGTTCGGCATAACTCGCGCCGATGGCGGCGGGGTCGAAGTGGGCGCGCAGCACGCCCTTGCTCGGGCTCGCCTTTTTCACTTCGGCGATCACGGCGGCGCGGCCGGCTTCGACCTTGGCGCGCAAGGCGGCGGTGAAGCCGCGGCGGTCTTCACGGCGGTCTTCGGCCTCGCTGCGCAGCGAGACCTGCGAACGGGCACGGCGGGCGGCAGCCACTTCGTCGTGTTTGGTGGCAAGAATCTTCTTGAGGATGTCGCTCATCTCAATCTCTTCAAATCGGTCGGACCAAAAGCAGTTCACGCTCGGCAAAACCCAGCCCTTGATACAGGCGTCGCGCTCCGGCATTGGGCACGGCCACTTCCAGCCGGGCCTGGGTGGCGCCGAGGCGCCGGCCCCAGGCCATGGCGGCTTGAGTCAAAGCCCGGCCCAGCCCCAGGCGACGCGCTGCGGGCTGCACCCACAGCGAATGCAGATACACGAGCCGCCGCACCGGGGCGAGGCGGCTGCGCGCCACCAGCAGGTCGCCCCCGATCACGCCCAGCAGGCCCGGACCCCGCGCCGCCACCCACACCGCGGCGCGCGGCGAACGCAGGGCGTGTTTCCAGTAATGCCGCGCACGGCGGCGGTCGATCCGGCGCCCGCCCACGTCCGGCACCAGCCGGTGGTTGTGCACATCGGCCACCCCATTGATGGCCACCAGAGCGTCCAGGTCGGCCGCGCGGGCACGGCGCAAGCGCACCCGTCGGTCCCGCGCCAAGGTGCGGGCGGGCAAGGCCCGGCCGATGGCGGGGAGCGGGGCCGACGCGGGCTTGGCCAAGCTCAGGCCGCCAGGCGCCGGGTCTCGGCCACAAAGTATTCAAGCTTCTTCATGGCCGCGCCGCTGGCGATGGTGGCGCGGGCCAGTTCGATGCCCTGGCCGATGTCCGCCACCACGTTGGCGGTGTAGAGCGCGACCCCGGCGTTGAAGACCACGATTTCGTGCGGCGTGCCTTCGGCCCCGGCCAGAGCCTCGAGCACCATGCCTTTCGATTCCTCGGCGCCGCTCACCTTGAGGCCGCGGTTGGAGATCATGCGCAGGCCGTAGTCCTCGGGGTGAATCTCGTATTCGCGGATCGCGCCGTCCTTCAACTCGCCGACCATGGTGGCCGCGCCCAGCGAGACCTCGTCCATGCCGTCCTTGCCGTAGACCACCATCACGTGTTCGGCGCCAAGCTGCTGCAACACCCGCACCTGGATGCCGACCAGGTCGGGGTGGAAAACGCCCATCAGCTGGTTGGGCGCATCGGCCGGGTTGGTGAGCGGACCCAGGATGTTGAAGATGGTGCGCACGCCCAGTTCCTTCCTCACTGGCGCGGCGTGTTTCATCGCCGCGTGGTGGTTGGGAGCGAACATGAAGCCGATGCGGGTGGCGTCCAGGCAGCGGCTCACGTTGACGGGCGACAGGTTGATGTTGGCGCCCAGGGCCTCGAGCACGTCGGCGCTGCCGCTTTTCGACGAGACCGAGCGGCCGCCGTGTTTGGCCACCCGCGCACCCGCGGCGGCGGTGACAAACATGCTCGCGGTCGAGATGTTGAAGGTATTGGCCGCGTCACCGCCGGTGCCGACGATGTCGATCAGGTGGGTGCGGTTCGACACCTCAACCTTGGTCGCGAACTCGCGCATGATCTGCGCGGCGGCGGCGATCTCGCCTATGGTTTCCTTCTTGACGCGCAGGCCGACGATCACGGCCGCGATCTGCACCGGCGAGAGTTCACCGCTCATGAGCTTGCGCCAGAGCGACAACATCTCGTCGCCGAAAATTTCGCGGTGCTCGATGGTGCGCTGGATCGCTTCGGTGGCGGTGATCGTCATGGAAACCTCGTTCAGTTCTTGGCCGGCCGCGCCGGCGTCATTTGCTTGAGTTCTGCGGTGCGGGCCCGCAGCAGGTCGATTTCGCAGGCAAGCGCGGTCTGGGCCGCGCCATTGCCGCTTGCGTAAGTGGCGCTCACCAGCTGGCACTGCGCTTTCATGTAGGGGTCGAAATGGCGTTCGGCGCTGCGCAGCGCGGCCACCAGCCCCTTGGCCGAACTGATCTTCTGCAGTTCGGCCAGGCTCGCCTCGAGCGCGCGCGCGGCCAGTCGTTCCTGGGCCAGGGCCTGGACCTTGGCGGCTTCCAGGCAGGCGCCGACTTCGACGCGGGTCTTGGTCGAGTGGAAACACTCATCGAGCGCTCCGGCTTGGGCGCTGGCCGCCGCCAGCAGGGCGGTCGAAGCTAGAAGGAACTTCATGCGGCGCTCCGCTTGAGGAAGTTGGCAAGCATGGCGTGGCCATGTTCGGTGGCGATCGACTCGGGGTGGAACTGCACGCCTTCGATCTCGTAGACGCGGTGGCGCAGCCCCATGATTTCGCCGTCAGCCGTCTGCGCCGTCACCTCGAGGCACTCGGGCAGGGTCTGCCTTTCGACCGCGAGCGAGTGGTAACGCGCCACATGAAACTGTTCGGGCAGGCCGGCGAAGACACCCTGGCCGCCGTGGCTCACGACATCGGCCTTGCCGTGCATCACCCGCTGGGCGCGGACCACTCGCCCGCCGAAAGCCGCGCCGATGGCCTGGTGCCCCAGGCACACGCCGAGCATGGGCAGCTTGCCGGCGAAATGCTGGAGCACCGCGATCGAGATGCCGGCCTCGGCCGGCGAACACGGCCCGGGCGAGATGCAGATGCGGTCGGGCTGCAGCGCCTCGATTTCCTCGAGCGTGATTTCGTCGTTGCGCACGACCTTCACTTCTTCACCGAGCTCGCCGAAATACTGCACCAGGTTGTAGGTGAAGCTGTCGTAGTTGTCGATCATCAGCAGCATGATCAGCCCCTCTCAAAATAGTCGCGGAACGCGGCGACCGTGGTCGCCACGTCGGCCGCGGAAACGTCGAGGTGGGTCACTAGCCGCAGCACCGGCGCCGCGCCCACCACGATGCCGCGGCTGCGCAGGAATGCGGCCAGCGGCGCGGCCTGGTCGGCGGGCACACCGACGAAGACCATGTTGGTCTGCGGCGACGTCACCGCCAGGCCGTCGATGGCGGCCAGACCTTCGGCCAAGGCCAGCGCATTGGCGTGGTCCTCGGCCAGCCGCGCCACATGGTGTTCGAGCGCGTAAAGGCCGGCTGCCGCCAGCACGCCGACCTGGCGCATGCCGCCGCCCAGGAGCTTGCGCGGGCGCTTGGCCGCTTCGATGAAGTCGCGCGAACCCAGCAGGACCGAGCCCACCGGAGCGCCCAGGCCCTTGGACAGACAGATGCTGACCGAATCGAAGCCCGCCGCCACGCCGGTCTCGTCGCCCAGCGCCACCGCGGCGTTGAAGTAGCGGGCGCCGTCGAGGTGGGTCGCCAGGCCGCGCGAGTGCGCAAAGGCCGTGGCCTCGGCCATGAACGCGAGCGGCACCACCTTGCCGCCGAGGGTGTTCTCGAGAGCGAGCAGGCGGCTGCGCGCGTAATGCACGTCGTCGGGCTTGATCGCGGCCGCGATCTTGGCGAGCGGGATCGAGCCGTCGGCAGCATTTTCGATCGGCTGCGGCTGGATCGAACCCAGCACCGCAGCGCCGCCGCCTTCGTATTTGTAGGTGTGGGCGTCCTGGCCGACGAGGTATTCGTCGCCGCGGCCGCAATGCGTCATCAGAGCGATCAGGTTGCTCTGGGTGCCGCTCGGGCAGAAGAGACCGGCCTCGAAGCCGAGCCGCTCGGCGAGTTGGACCTGCAGGCGATTGACCGTGGGGTCGTCGCCGTAGACGTCGTCGCCGACCTCGGCCGCGGCCATCGCGGCGCGCATGCCGGCGGTGGGGCGGGTGACGGTGTCGCTGCGCAGGTCGATGGGAGCGCGTTCAGCCCCCTTCATGGCTTCATACATCGGTCTTCTCCATGTCGAACGGCATTGGCGCGGCCTGAAAACCGAGGGTCACCGCGGAACCGGCTTGGCCGGGCCGCTGGTGGCGCCCCCTTGAGGGGGAGGTGCCGAAGGCGCTTCGGGGGTGGGGCTTCATCTCAGACCTCGCTCTCGAATCCGTCTTCGACCTGCTCGGCCGCGCGCAACACGGCGCGCGCCTTGATCTCGGTTTCCTTCCACTCCAGCTCGGGCACCGAGTCGGCGACGATGCCGGCCGCCGCCTGGGCGTAGAGCATCTTGTCCTTGATCACCGCGGTGCGGATCGCAATCGCCAGGTCCATGTCGCCGGCAAAACTCAGGTAACCCGCAGCGCCGCCGTAGATGCCGCGCTTGACCGGTTCGAGTTCGTCGATGATCTCCATCGCCCTCACCTTGGGCGCACCGCTCAAGGTGCCGGCGGGAAAGGTCGCTCGCAACACATCGAGGTTGTTCATGCCGGCTTTCAGTTCGCCTTCGACATGGCTCACCAGGTGCTGGACGTGCGAATACTTCTCGACCACGTATTGCTCGGTCACCTGCACGCTGCCGGTACGAGCGATGCGGCCGATGTCGTTGCGCGCGAGGTCGATCAGCATCAGGTGTTCGGCGCGCTCCTTCGGGTCGGCGGCGAGTTCGGCCGCCAGGGCTGCGTCCAGCTCAGGTGTTTCGCCGCGGGTGCGGGTGCCGGCGATCGGGCGGATCGCGACCATGCGTTTGCCGGCGCGGTCTTCGCTGCGCACCAGGATCTCGGGCGAAGCGCCCACCACGTGGAACTCGCCGAAGTTGTAGAAATACATGTAGGGCGAGGGGTTGAGCGTGCGCAGCGCGCGGTAGAGCGAGAGCGGCGAATCGGCGTAGGGTTTGGCGATGCGCTGGCCGATCTGCACCTGCATCACGTCGCCGGCGGCGATGTAGTCCTTGGCCACCGCCACGGCCTTGAGGTAGTCCTCTTTGGCAAAGCCGCGGTGTTCTTCACGGCGAACGCTGGCGCGCGAATGCGGCGGTTCGATCGGGCGCGCCAGCCGCGCTTTCAGCTCGCGCAGCCGCAGCTTGGCGCGCGAATACGCCTCGGGCAGGCGCGGATCGGCGTGCACGATCAGGTAGATGCGGCCGGCCAGGTTGTCGATCACCGCCACTTCGTCGGAGAGCAGCAGCAGGATGTCGGGCACGCCGATGTCGTCCGGCTTGGCCTTGGCGAGTTTCTTTTCGATCACGCGCACCGTGTCGTAGCCGAAATAACCCGCGAGGCCGCCCGTAAAGCGCGGCAGGCCGGGGCGCGGCGCAACCTTGAACTGCGCCATGTAATCCTCGACCGCGGCGAGCGGATCACCTTCGATGCTGCGAGTGACGACACCGTTTTCGACCACCTCGGTGCGGCAGCCGCTTTCGGTGATGAAGGACTGGAGCTTGGTTCGCGCCGGCAGGCCGATGAAGGAATAACGCCCGAAACGCTCGCCGCCCACCACCGATTCCAGCAGGAAGGTGTTGGGCTCGTTGGCGAGCTTCAGGTAGAGCGAAAGCGGGGTTTCGAGGTCGGCAAAACTCTCGGCAATGAGAGGGATGCGGTTATATCCGGCCGCAGCCAGCGCCTTGAATTCGAGTTCGGTCATGAGTCACCTGCGTGATTCCGCCCGCCCGTTTGACGGATCGAGACAGAGGAAACCTGGGATTTGATACGTGTTCCGCGGGTTGGCCCCGCGGCAGCCGGCTTCTAGCGACGCCAGCACCAAACCCCCTGGGCGTGCCAGCCGTTGGGCTTGGCACTGCGCCAGGTCTGCGGCCGCGCAAGGGCGGCGAGGGTCAGGTCGTTACAGCGACTCATGCGCGATGCAAGGCTCGGACAGTGTCGTGGTGTAGGAGATGGTCGACGCGGTCGGCCGCGTCAGTCAGTTGGGGCACTATAGCAGCTAGGCCCGGCTTGCCCGCCAGCGCCGTCACCGGCTGGCCTTCGTTGTAGCCGGTTTGGACAAGAATGCTGCACATTCCCGCGGCCTGGGCGGCGAGCCAGTCGTTGGCCGAATCGCCGATCATCAGCCCCGCCGCCGGCGGCACGGCGAGCAAAGCGCAGGCCGCCAGCAGCTGGTCGGGCGCGGGTTTCTTGGCCGGCACGTCGTCGCCCGCCACCACTACCTCGAACCAGGGCGCGAGGCCGACGCGGGCCAGCAGCGGAATCGTGAACTCACGCGGCTTGTTGGTGACGCAGGCCAGACGCAGGCCGGCCGCGCGCAGGCGCCCGAGCGCCACCGGAACGCCGTCGAAAACGATCGCCTGGTCGCCGTTGACTGCGTGGTAGTGGCGGTAGAAAGACTCACTCCCGCGCTCCATCTGCGCCTCGTCGACCCGGCCGGTCATGTCGTCGGTGAGCGCGCGGTGGATCAGCATCTCGGCACCCTTGCCGACGAAACTCGCGATCCGTTCGACCGCCAGCGCCGGCAGGCCGAAATCGCCACGCATGCGGTTGGCCGCCAGCGCCAGGTCGGGCGCGGTATCCATCAAGGTGCCGTCGAGGTCGATCAGCACCGCCTGCAGCGCGCGCACGGAACTCATCACGCGCCGCCGTAGAGTTTGCGGTCGGCTTCGGCGCGCAGACGGGAGGTCTCGTCAGTGGCGTTGGCGAGCTCGCTGCGCATGCGACGGATCACCTGTTCGTAGCCGGCGCGGTTCTTGGCGCCGAAGATGGCGCTGCCGGCAACAAAAGTGTCGGCCCCGGCGGCGGCGATGGCGCCAATGTTGTCGACCTTCACCCCGCCGTCGACCTCGACCAGGATGCTCTTGCCGGTGGCCTGCTTCCAGGCGTCGACCTTGGCCCGCACCGCGGCGATCTTGTTGATCGTCTCGGGGATGAAGGCCTGGCCGCCGAAGCCGGGGTTGACGCTCATCAGCAGCACCACGTCGAGCTTGTCCATCACGTGGTCCATCCAGGCGAGCGAAGTCGCCGGGTTGAATACCAGGCCAGCCTGGCAGCCGTGGTCGCGGATCAGCGACAGGCTGCGGTCGACGTGGCGGCTCGCCTCGGGGTGGAAGGTGATGATGTTGGCGCCGGCCTTGGCAAACATCGGGATCAGGCTGTCGACCGGTTCGACCATCAGGTGCACGTCGATTGGCACCTCGACGTGTGGGCGAATCGCCTCGCACACCAGAGGGCCCACCGTAAGATTGGGCACGTAATGGTTGTCCATCACGTCGAAGTGGATCCAGTCTGCGCCGGCGGCAACAACGTCGCGCACTTCCTCGCCCAGGCGGGCGAAATCGGCAGACAGGATGGACGGAGCAATTCGGAACGTAGAATCCATTGAAACCTCGCTGTTTGCAGCGATTCTAAAGAGCTGAACCCTGAGCCCCTTGCGTATGGCCAAATACCAGTTCTCGGTCGAAGTCGAACCCCGCTACCTGCCCGAGCATTCGGCGCCGGACGAGGACCGCTACGTCTTCGCCTACACGGTGAAAATCGCCAACACCGGCGACACCCGGGCGCAGGTGATCTCGCGCCACTGGATCATCACCGACGCCAACGGCCGGGTGAACGAGGTGCGCGGCCAGGGCGTGGTGGGCGAACAACCCGTGCTCGCCCCCGGCGAGGCTTTCGAATACACCAGCGGCTGCCCGCTCGACACCCCGGTGGGAACGATGCGCGGCAGCTACCAGTGCCTGGCCGAAGACGGCACCCGTTTCTCGGCCGAGATTCCCGAGTTCGCCCTGGCCGGCCCGCGCACCCTGCATTAGCGGTCCTTGCGGCCGTGGCACATCGTCCACCAGACGATGAAGATCAGCAGGCCAAGAGCGAGCAGCGCTTCGAGCAGGATCAGCCACATGGGACAAGACCGTTGACGGGTTCGCCCGAGCATAAGGGCGGGCGCGGATAATCCGGGCATGAATCGAATCCGCCTTGTCTCTATTACGCTCGCCGGCCTGGCCGCAGCCGCCTGCCAGATCACGCCGCGCGTACCGCTGCCCGAAGCCCCGCCTCCGCCCAAGACCGAAACCGTCGTGCGTTTCGAGGCAAGCGATTTTTCCGCTCTGCCGGCCACGAGCGACGCCGACTGGAGCGCTGCCCTGCCCGCCCTGCTCGAGTCGTGCCGGGTGCTTGCCAAGAAGCCGGTCTGGGCCCCGGTCTGCGCCCAGGCGAGCCAGGTCGATCCGGTGGCGGCGCGCGCCTTCTTCGAGCGTTCGTTTTCGCCCTACCGGGTCTACAGCGCCACCCTCGAAGGCGGCCGCGAGGTCTCGCGCAGCGGCACCGGGCTGATGACCGGTTATTACGAGCCGCTGCTCAAGGGCAGCCGCAGCAAGGCCGCGCCCTATCTCTACCCGCTGCACAAGGTGCCGGACGATCTGCTGGTGATCGACCTGTCGTCGCTGTACCCCGAGCTCGCCAAGCTGCGGCTGCGCGGCAAGCTCGAGGGCCGCAAGGTCGTTCCCTACGCTTCGCGCGCCGAAATCACGACCAAGGACAGCCTGGCGGGGCAGGAACTGGTGTGGGTGGACGACCCGATGAAAGCCTTCTTCCTGCAGGTGCAGGGCTCGGGCCGGGTGCAACTGCCCGACGGCTCGCAGCTGCGGGTGGGTTATGCCGACCAGAACGGCCACCCCTACAAGGCGATCGGGCGCTGGCTGGTCGAGCAGGGTGAACTCAAGATCGAGGACGTCTCGATGCAGAGCATCACCGACTGGGCCAAGCGCAACCCGCAGCGGCTCGACGAACTGCTCAACCACAACCCGAGTTATGTCTTCTTCCGCGAAAGCCCGGTAGGCGACCCCGGTGCCGGCCCCAAGGGCGCGCTCGGCGTGCCACTCACGCCCGAACGCAGCGTTGCGGTCGACCGCCGCTTCATCCCCCTGGGAGCGCCGCTGGTGGTGCAGGTGCGGCAGGAGTCGACCGGCCTGGCGCTGACCCGCCCGGTGCTGGCTCAGGACACGGGCGGCGCCATCCGCGGCCCGCTGCGCTTCGATTTTTTCTGGGGTTTCGGCGCAGCCGCCGGGCAGCAGGCCGGCCGCCAGAAAAGCGAAGTCAACGCCTGGCTGCTGGTACCGCGCGGCACCAACCCCGCCGATCTGTGAAACGAAAAAGCCGCCTTCGAAGGCGGCTTTTTCATGGAAGCGCTCAGCGGTTTATTTGCCGGCGAGCATGGCCTCGAGGTGCTCGGCCGGAACCGCGCCAGGGGCGCGCTGGCCGTTGGGAGCAATCACGGTCGGCGTGCCCGAGACGCTCAACTTCTGGCCGAGCTCAAGGTTGGCCTGCAGCACGCTGGCGTCGCATTCAGCAGCGGCCGGCGCCTTGCCGTTGAGCATCATCTCGTTCCAGGCCTTGGAGCGGTCTTTGGCGCACCAGACATTCTTGCTCTTTTCCAGCGAGTCCTTCGACAGGATGGGGTAGAGGAAGGTGTAGACGGTGATGTTCTTCATGCCCGCCAGGGTCTTTTCCAGCGCCTTGCAATAACCACAGTTGGGGTCGGCAAACACGACCAGCTGGCGCGAACCGTCGCCGCGCACGGTCTTGACCGCGCGCTCGAGCGGCAGGCTCTTGAAGTCGACCTTGAGGATTTCGTCCTTTCGCTTCTGGGTGATGTCTTCGCGGTTGCGGGTATCGAACACGCGCCCCATCACCAGGTAGTCGACCTTGGCGTCGACATAAAAGATGTCGCCCCCCACCACCACTTCGTAAAGGCCGAAAGGCGTGCGGGCGATCGAGTCGGGCTGGGTTCCCACCCGTTCGGCAAAACGCGCGCGCAAGGTCGCTTCCACCTTATCGTCGACTTTCTTGTCGCCGCTCTTGGCGGACTGGGCAATGGCGACGGAACTCACGGCGGTGGTGAGGACCACGAGCATCGCCAGCAGGAACTTCTTCATGGGAGGTGACTCCGGCTCGAACGCAAAGGCGGCAGTGTACTGGCGATCGCTTGCGCCCTGAGCCCGACCGGGCTCAGCCGAGGGCCTGGCGGATCAAGGCGCGCTTCAGCCAGGGCAGGCGATCGACCAGAGAAAACCCTAGGCCACGCATGCGATCGACGACCGCCGCCTCGATCGCAAACAGCCGCGCCAGACCGTCGGTGGTCGTGCGCATCAGGGCCACCGGCTCGGCGCGCGCCCTCTCGTAGCGGCGCATCAGCACGGCATCGCCAAGCTCGCGGAAAGGTTCGCGCTGCGCCAACACCCGCAGCAGCTCGGCCACGTCTTGCAGGCCGAGGTTGAGCCCCTGACCAGCGAGCGGATGCACTACGTGAGCGGCGTCACCAACCAGGGCAAGCCGCTCGCCCGCCAGCCGCTGCACTGTCATCAGGCGCAAGGGAAAACCCGCTGACGGTCCCAGCGGCCGCAGTTCGCCCAGCACGGCTTGCGAGCGCAGCGTGACCCGCGCCGCGAGCTCGTCCGGCGCAAGGCCGGCCAGCTGCGGCGCCAGGTCCGCGGGCGCCGACCAGACCAGCGACACCCGATTGCCGGGCAAAGGCAGCAAGGCAACGATGCCCTCCCGCGTGAACCACTGCCAGGCCGTGCCTAGGTGCGGGCGCTCGCAGCCGAAGTTGGCCACCACGGCGGTCTGGCCGTAAGGCTTGAGCTCGGAGCCGATGCCGGCCGCGACGCGCACGGCGGAACTTGCGCCGTCGGCACCCACGACCAGACGCGCGCGCAACGTGCTGCCGTCGGCCAGGCGCAGGACGGCCGCCGCCGGCTCGGCCACCCAGGCGTCGAAGCGGGATTCGAAACGATGGATCGCCGGCTGGAAGTCGCAGGCCGCGTCGAGCACCCGCAACAATTCGGACTCTTCGACGATCGTCGCCAGGCGTTCGACCTGCGCGCCGTAAGCGTCGAAACCCAGCTCCGACGTCTCGCCCGCAAAAACCCGCATCCGCATCACGGGCTCGATGCGGGCAGGGTCCAGCCGCCCCCACACCCCCAGTCGCTCGAGCAGAGCCACTGAGGCCGACGACACGGCGTAGATGCGGATGTCGTAGGGCGCGGCGTCGCTCGCGCTGCGCAGCGCCGGCCGCGGCCCCAGCAGCGCCACGCGCAGTCCTTGTTGAGCGCAACCCAGGGCGGCCGCCAGTCCGGCGACGCCGCTGCCCACCACCGCCACGTCGAATTCGGGAAGCTTCGATTCGGATCTCATGCCCGCATTATCCCTCGCCCACTGCGCTCATTTTGGAGAAAGCAAAAGCTTTCGGTATACTTCGCTTTCTCGCGTCAGGTCGTTGACGCACAGAAGGCCAGGTAGCTCAGTTGGTAGAGCAGCGGATTGAAAATCCGCGTGTCGGCGGTTCGATTCCGTCCCTGGCCACCAGCATTCATGCGCCCTAGCGCCACTTTATGGTTCTGGGGCGTTTCTATATTCCGGGACGGAATTCTGCAGGTTTCGGCCCCTCCCCACGATCCAGACCAGCGCATTGAAGCCCCGCCTTCGCTTCTTCGGGACGACTCGCGGCGCTTGATCAGTCTTTGACTGGCATGAATCGACACCGCGTACGCCAAGAAAAACCTCAGGTGCTTGCACGCCTGAGGTTTGAGGTGAACGCCGCCGGCGCGCCGATCGCTCCAACTGCGGCAGCAAGGCGCCGGCGGCTCAGGCCGGATCAGCCCGCCACGTGATCGGCGAAAGCGACCAGGGCCTTTTCAAAGCAATCGACCGGCGGGTAGGTGATGCCCGCTCCGATCATGCCGATGCCCGGCGCCTTGTGGGCGATCGCGGTGTTGATGACGGGCAGGATGCCGGTCTGCAGCACCTTGCGCATGTCGATGCCGGTGGCGATGCCCTTGAAGTTGAGCAGCGGCAGGGTCACGTTCGGGTTCTGGCCGGTGGTGATCTCGCCCATGCGGATCGAGAAGTCGATCGCGTCGTCGATCGTGCCGCCGACCAGGGCCACGATCGCCGGCGCCGTCGCCATCGCGAAGCCGCCAATGCCGTAGGTCTCGGTGATCGCGCTGTCGCCGATATCCAGCCCGGCATCCTCGGGCTTGTAGCCGGCAAACATCGGGCCGATCACTCGCTGCGCCGGGCCGGTGAACCAGGTGAAGCCGGGCATGCCACTGATGCGGATGCCGAACTCCACCCCGTTGCGGCACATCGTCGTCACGATCGTGCTGTCTGGCACGCCGTGCGCCGCATCGAGCGCGCACTTGCACAGGGCCATCCAGGTCGGACCGGAGAAGTAGTCGCTGCTGGCCACGAAATCGAACACCTGGCGCTTTTGCTCGGTGGGGAAGTCGGCTTCGAGGATGTGCGGGGTCAGTGCCTGGATCAGCAGCACGGTGCCGGCAATGTTGCGGTTGTGGCATTCGTCGCCCATGTGCAGGGCCTGGGCCAGCATCAGGCGCAGGTCGATCTCGCCCGCGCTTTCCATCGCCGCCTTCAGGATCGGGCCCAGGACATCGCGCATCCAGTTGAGGCGGTCGATCACGCTTTGATCGTTGGCCCCCATGCGCAGGATCTTGGCCATCTGCTCACTCAGGTTCGTGTAAGCAACGTTGCCGTAGGTCTTGTTCCTGACGATGTGCATATACATCGACGCCGAGGTCACGCCCGCCATCGAGCCCACGCAGTCATGTTCGTGGCAGGGCGAGAAAGTGATCTGGCCGCTGGCAGCGACGCGTTCGGCGTCGACGATGTCCTTGGCCAGGCCTTCGAACACCAGCGCGCCGGTGACCGCGCCCTTCATCGGGCCGCTCATGCGCTCCCAGGTGATGGGCGGGCCGGCGTGAAGAATCGTGGTCTTGGTCATGCCAGGCACGACGTCGATCGCGCGACCGAAGCCCACCAGCATCGGCTGGGAGTTGATGATGCGGCGCACCGCCTCTTCGTTGGCGCGCTCGATGCGCGCCGCCAGCGCGGGCTCGCTCAGCTTGTCGAGCGCGGCCACCAGTTCCGGCTTGCCGCCGGCCGGCGGCCGCCAGTCGACCTGGGTGACCGGAGCGTTTTGCCGCTGCAGATCCGACTTGAACATTTCCAGACCAACGTTGACGACGTTGACGCCTTGAAAGAGCTTTTGAATGGCATTCATGGGGGTCTCACTCAGACTTCTCAACAAAGCCACGGGCCAGCAGACCCGAGTTCGCACAGCTGCTGGAGATGGTGACGCCAGCCTCCGACAGCTTCTGCACTTGTTCGCTCAGCGGCGGGGCATCCAGGTCGGTGCCCAGCACATAGCCCAGGATCTCGAGATGCTGGCCGCGCTGCGCCGCCATTTCCTTGGCCTGGCGGATCGCCGGCAGGGTCACGCCGACCGGGTCCTCGTGCGCGCCAAAACCCAGGATGAAGTCCATCACGATCACCCCGACTTCCGGATCGGCCGCCTCTTGCAGCAGCCGCTCGAT
This sequence comes from Pseudomonadota bacterium, assembly GCA_023443095.1. GTDB lineage: Bacteria > Pseudomonadota > Gammaproteobacteria > Burkholderiales > Burkholderiaceae_F > JAEZVV01. The sequence continues at coordinate 13,821 of JAEZVV010000006.1, read as the reverse complement.
GCGCAGGCTGGGGTCGATCATCGGGTGCGGGCGGCCGCGGGTGAAGTCGTCGTCGCCGAAGTCGATGAAGGTGTGGGCCTGGCTCGTATCCACGTCGACCAGCCGATGGGCCGGGTCCTTGGCGATGTTGCTGAACACGTTGCTGTGCTGCTCCTTGACCAGCAACATGATTTCTTCACACAAGGTGCCGCCGCACAGCAGGCCACGGATGTATTTCTGCTCGGGCTTGAGCTTGGCCTTGATCTCGGCCACCAGCGCATGGTTCAGCGCCCGCTTGTTGATTTCTTCTTCCGGCTGGCCGGCCAGGACCACCGCCTTCAAGGCGGCTTCCTTGGTGGTCTTGCCGAAGTGGGCGCCGGCCTGAAGCACCGCGTCTTCCGAACCGCCGAGCAGGCAAACAACCACCGGCTTCTGGCACAACTTGACGGCGTCCATGATCTTCTTCTCGACGCTTTTCGCCGGCGGCTTGGACACCAGAACGATGACCGCGGTCTCGGGGTCGGCCTCCAGGGCACGCAGGCCGTCGAGCATCATGATGCCGCCCACCCGCTCGGTCAGGTCGCGGCCGCCGGTACCTATCACCTGGGTGATGCCGCCGCCGAAATCGTGGATGCGGGCGCAGATTTCCTGGCTGCCCGTACCCGAGGCGCCGACCACTCCGATATTGCCGCGGCGAACCGCGTTGGCGAAACACAGGCCGGCGCGGCCGAGGACGGCAGTACCGCAGTCCGGCCCCATCATCAGCAGGCCTTTCTCGTGGGCGAACTGCTTGAGGGCGATCTCTTCCTCGACGCTCACGTTGTCGCTGAACATCAAGACGTGCAGCCCGTTTTCCAGGGCCTTGCGCGCCTCGCGTCCGGCAAATTGGCCCGGCACCGAGATGATCGCCAGGTTGGCCTCGGGTACCTGTTCGACCGCGCTTTGCAGGGTCGAGAAGCTCCGCTCGGCGCTGCGGCCGCTCGCCCCTTTGCTGCGCGCCTTGAACAGCGCCTCGACCTCGGCCAGGGCGCGCTCGCAATCGGCTTCGCTTGCGGCCCTGACGACCACGACTAGGTCGCCGTTGCCCGCCTCCTCGATTTCCGGTGTGAGCAGGCCGACGTTCCTGAGAACGCCCTTGTTCATTTCCGTGGCCATGGCCACCACCGCCTGCTCGACCCCGTCGATCTGGTTGGCTTGAGTCGAAAGCGACATCAAGGAAACGGAGTCGAAATAGGTGTTGCGCTTGATCGCGACTTTTATAGACATACGATTACCTTCTGCATTCCAAGGAAACTTTCATCCCGGCCAGAACGCCAACGGCGATATCCGTGCCGGAGCTTGAGCCGATCGCCAGTACCCGCTGCAAACCTGAGTGCCACTCAGGCTCGGTGCCACCGACCAGGGCCGAACACCATTGCCCGATGCCATGGCGCACCCGTCCCCGCGCGGCATGGCGTAGAGCCGCGACACTGATGGCGTTGGTCAGGCGCGGTGCTGCCTGCGCTATGGACACGCCGATCCGACACGCCGCACTGGCCGGGCTTTGCGGCAGGTTCAGCGCCGCCAGCAGCCCCACCAGAAAATCGTCGCCGCTGGGGGTCAGCCCCTGACCCAAGCCCAGCAGGCCGATCGCGCATTCGTCCGCCTGCGCCCAGTCCTCGTTGGCAAGGCATGCGACCAGGCGCGACGTCCGCTCCTGCAGGCTGGAGCGCAGCGCCCGGTCGAAGTCCGACAGGCCCGGCGCTGCCGCGACCAGCAGCCCTCGCCCGCTCTGCTGCAACTGCGCTTCGGTCCAGGCCACCGCGGCGCGCAGGCCGCTATCGTCCACGGGGTAGGCGGGCAGGCTCGCGTGCCAAGCTCGGGCTTGGCTCAGGTCCACCTTCAACACGAGCTCGACTCCCGCCTGCAGGCCCAGGGGTTGCCAGTCCGACACCGTCGTCACGACGGTGTCGGGAGCGTCGTCGAGATCCCCCGTCACCAGCGTGATCAGACGGTCCGGCGCCCAGCTGAGATTGACGGCGCGCCGGAACACGCTGTGCACCGGCAGCGACCGCGGCCCGGCCGCCAGCAGCGGCCAGAGCTCGGCGTCGACCGACTGGGCCGAGACCGTCAGTGTTGGAGGAGCCACGGACATGCCAGCCATCCCGGTTCAGGCGCGCGCCAGCTCGTCCGCGAGCGCTTGCGCCGAGGCATGCCCGGGGTGCTGCAACAGGATCGCCTGCACCAGCGCCAGCGCTTCGCTCTTGCGCCCCAGCAGCTTCAAGGACTGCGCCTTGTGGAAGGGGTAGAGCGGGTTGCCGGCGTCGTTGCGGATCGCGTTTTCGATCGCTTCGATCGCCTCTTCGTGACGCTGCAGGGAACGCAGGCTGTTGGCGAGATGGAACGAAAAGTCGTAACGCGCCGGCTGCTGCGACAGCAGCGTCTCCATCTCGGCCACCGCTTCCTGATGCCGGCCCAGCTCGCGCAGGTAGTTCGACTTGTGGTAGCGATGGAAGGCGAGTTCGGGACGGGCCGCGATCGCCGCGTCGTATTCGGCGAGCGCCGCATCCACCTTCTTCTGCAGGCGCAGCGCATTGGCGGTGTAGAAGTAGAACTCGAGCGCCGAAGGATCGAGCGCCAGGGCTTGGCGATAAGCCGCCAGCGCCTCGTCGTAGCGCCGCAGTTCGCCCAGGCAGTAGCCGCGGTAATACAGCCCGTCGAGCGGATGACCGATCGCGTCCTGGCGTTCATCCAGGAGGCGCAGCGCCCCCGCGTAATCGGATTCGCGCAGCAAGGCCTGCACCTGAGACACGCCTTCCGGCCTGACATCGACGTCGGTCTCACGGCGGCTGAAGATCTGCAGTACGCGCTCCTGCCCGAGCCGCTGCGCGTGATCGAGCGACGACAAGCCGTCATGGTCGCGCAGATGGATGTCCGCGCCGGCATCGACCAAGTTGTCGACGATGTCGGCGTACAGGCGTCCGCCGTCGCCGAGAATCACGGCTTCGAGCAGCGCCGACCAGCCCAGGTTGTTGGCGCGGTCGACCGCAATGCCGGCCTTCAGACAGAGCTGGACGGTGCGCAGATAACCCTTTTCGCTCGACGGCAGCAGCGGCGTTCCACCAAAGCGGTTGACGCTGCCCATGTCGGCGCCGTGTTCGATCGCCAGGGCGAGAATCTCGTGGAAGCCGTTGGCTCCCGCACACAGATACGGCGACAACATGGTGTTGTCGCGCGCGTTCACGTCGGCGCCGGCCTTCATCAAGAGGCGGGCCAGGGCCGCGTTGTTCTTTTGCGTGGCGACCATCAGCGGGGTTCGTCCCTCGCCATCGCGCTCGTCCAAAGGAAGTCCGGTCTGCAGCAGCTGCTGCACTTGAACCACGTCTTCGCTTTCGACAGCCGCCCACAGAGCGGCCACATCAGCATGTTTGCTCATTGATACTCCCGATAGTCGTGGCGAAGGCCGCTGCAAGACGGTGAAACTTGCGCGCCAGGCCCGCCCGAGAAACAGCAAGCGGATGCGCTGCTTGGCCCGGTATTCCGGTGGCAGGCCAAGCAGCCACGACGCTTTAGGCGGATTTCAGAACAGGCTTCTCAGCCGGCTCCTCGGACACGCTCTTGCCGGAGCGGGCGTCGAGCAGGTACTTCAGGCCAAAGAGACCGGCCATCATGAGGTAGCCATAAACGAACTTCATCGACAGGGCGTGACCGATGCCGACGGTGGGCGCGTGGATGAAGCCGACGTACGAGAGGAAGGCGGCCACCAGCGCGGCGATGACAGCCCGCATGGGGAAGTTCAGGATCGCGAAGATCGCCATGCAGCCCCAGAGCAGGCTCGCCAGAGGCGCGCCATTGCCCAGCCCCATCAGGCCTTCCCAGTGGATGCCCTTGGCCGCCAGCACGTCGAACCCGATTGTGTTGGCCGAGGTGCCGGCCGCCTTCAGAAGGCCATTGGCGAAAGTCAGGGCCCAGTTGCCGATCCAGGGGAACAGGCAGACGAAAATCACCGGAACTTCGAGTTTGGGTGTCTCGCGCACGACCTGGTTGGCCGTGACGATGCCGATGAAGATCAGGATCGGCGCAATCGCCGCCGTCGGAATGATCGACAGCAGCAGCGAACCCAGGCCGAACAGGGTCACGACGAACATGGTGATGCCGTTGGCCAGGGTGTAGCCGACGCCGGCGCCCATGCTCTTGTAGCCGGTGTGGCCGACATACACGGTCACCGGGAAGGGGTTGCCCAGGAAGCAGCCCACGGTCGAGGCCATGCCGTTGACCATCATCACCTTGCGGGTGGGATAGGGGTCTCCGGCGGCGTGGGCACTCTCGATGTTCTCCAGGTCGAAGACGTAGTTGGCCAGGCCCAGCGGCACCGCCGACGCCAGGTAAGGCAGGGCGTGGGGCAGGCCGTTGATGAAGCTGTCGACGTGGACCTGGGGCGGGTTGAAACCAACCTCGGACAAGGCCTTCACGATCGCCTCCGGCGACTGCAGACCAAAAGCCCAGGCCAGAGCCGAACCGACGATGATCAGCAGCAGTCCGGTGGGGATACGGGCAAAGATCGGCGACTTGCCGAACCAGTTGATGAAGATGAGGCCCAGGACCACGAACGCGACCGTCGGCGTCTGGAACGACTGCAGCATCGGGTTCATCGCCAGCAGCAGCAGGCCCAGGCCGGCCAGGCAGGACAGCAGCACCGTGCGCGGGACCATCTTGCGGATGGTGTCGCCGAGGAAGGAGCCGGCCAGAAGGATCATCGCCTCGAAGAAACACCAGACCAGCGCGATCTGAATCGCGAACTGGGCATCCTTGGTCTGCATGTAAACCGGCAGGATGACCAGGAAGGTCACGGTAAAAATCGAAGGCGCGCTCGGACCCGAGGGCAGCGCGGTTACGTCCTTGCGCCCGGAGCTACGGGCGAGCTGCATGCCGAACCAGGCGTAGAAAACGCTGGCCACCATCACGGCAAAGCCGAATGCCGGTGCGATCGTGCCGAAAACGAAACTCTTAGGCATGCCGACCACGAAAAGCAGCAACGCCATCATGGTCAAAAGGTTCGTCAAGTTATTGGTGAGCAGGCCAAAATACGCGGCCCAGTCGCCTCTTTTCCAAAGCACATCCGGTTTCATTATCTTTCTCACCTCTTAGTGTCGGAGACGGGGATCTCAATTCGCCCCGCCAATCCACTCAACCGGATCCGGAGCAGCACTCCATGGAGCGCCTACTGCCCCGCCGCCTAGGCTCGCTCGGGCAGACCCCTAAATTCTTGATCCAGATCAAGCCACAACCGGCGTTCTCGAGCTTCCAACAATGAGGGGCGGTTTATTTAAAAAACATCGAACAATCGGAATCGCCCGAAATCTGGAAAATAAATTACGCCACATCCAGAAATAAAGAAAATCTCAACAAGCGTTTACCCTTAACCCGATCCTGCATCGACAAAACCCTGCCTACCGCCAGCTCCATGCTTATAAATCCCGCGTCGATTGTTTGAAGAATTCACACATTTAAACCTGCAGATTTCGCCATACTGACCGGCCTCAGCTTTTTATTTTGCAGGTCAATCACCGATGAATTCGTCCCCAGACATTCCGCGCCGGCTGATCATCGCGATCGGCGGCAATGCCATCGACCCCGGCGAGGCCAAAGGCACCGCCGACGAGCAAAAGGCGATCGCCGCTGCCACGGCCAAGACGATGCTGCCGCTGCTGGAGTTCGACAACCAACTGGTCATCGTCCACGGCAATGGCCCGCAGGTTGGAAAGCTGCTGCTCTCCAACGCGGTGGCGCGCGAGAGCATCGCGCCGCAGTCGCTCGACATCCTGGTCGCGCAGACCCAGGGTGCAACCGCCTACATCCTGGCTCAGGCCTTCGAAAACGCGCTGCGCGAAGCAGGCAATCCGCGCCACGTCGTCGGCCTCGTGACCCAGGTCGAAGTCGCTGGCGACGACCCCGCGTTCGACAACCCGACCAAGCCGGTCGGTCCGTTTTTCAGCGAAGCGGATGCTCACGCGCTCGCACGTGAACTGGGTGTCCAGGTCCGGGAGGACTCGGGCCGAGGCTGGCGCTACGTCGTCCCTTCGCCCAAACCGAAACACGTTTGCGACATTTCGCTAACCGAAGCCCTGATGTGCACGCGTACGGTCGTCATCGCCGGCGGCGGCGGCGGCATCCCCGTGGTGCGCGATGAGACTGGCCGCCGGCACGGGGTCGAGGCCGTCATCGACAAAGACCTGACCGCCGCCCTGATGGCCAATGTGCTTGGCATCCGCGACCTGATGATCCTGACCGCGGTCCCGCGCGTCGCCGTCCACTTCGGCAAGCCGGAGCAACGCGAACTCGATCGGGTATCGCTCTCGCAGATTCGTCAGTTCCATGCCGAAGGTCATTTCCCGGCCGGCAGCATGGGACCCAAGATCGAGGCGGCGATCCAGTTCCTCGAGACCGGGGGCGGCCGCGTCATCATCACCAGCCTCGATACGGCCGTGCCCGCCCTGCTCGGGCAGACCGGCACTCACATCGTCAGGGACGAGGACCTCTGAGTCTCCGCCTACGGCGGAGCCCGCCGTCAAACGCGCGCAGGCGCTGCGGAAGACCAGTTCCGCAGCGCCTGCGACCTTCGATATGTGGCCCCGCCAAGCCCGCACGGTGAGTGACAGGCGGCAAACCAACGGCGGTGCCGGCCGGATCGGCCAGCGCCGCATCAACCCGGCTTGTGGCCTCGTTTGACCGCCCACACCGCTGCTTCCAGGCGTGAGCGGAAGCCAAGCTTGCGGAGCATGTGTTTGATGTGCACTTTGACCGTGCCGTCGGTAATCGCGAGCTGCTGCGCGATCATCTTGTTGCTCATGCCGCCCGCCACGCAGCGCAGAACATCCTGTTCCCTCTCGGTCAGATCGCTCAGGTCGCGCTGATCCGGGCTGAGTTCGTCGCGCAAAGCAAGCGCCAAGGCGCCGGCGAGCGAATCGCAAACCACGGTATGACCTCGGACCGCGGACTTGACCTGGGCTACCAAGACCTCGGGTTCGATGTCGGTCGACAAGTAACCGTTGGCACCGGCACGGATCGCTTCCATCAGCTCCTCGGTAGCGTCGGCACCGGTCAACACCACCACTCGCCGTGCAGGGTCGTCCTCCTTGAGCGCGGCCAGGATCTCGGTGCCGCGTTTCATGCTGAGGCCGAGCAAGGTCAGGTCCGGCTGGCGTTCGCGTGCCAGCGCCAGCGCCTCGCACGAACTGCCGGCCTCGCCCACCAGCTGGAGCGAAGCGTCCGCAGCCAGGAGCTGGGCCAGGCCCCGCCGCAGCAAGGGATGTTCGTCGACCACGAGCACGCTGCCAAGCGCCGCTGGCGGATCGTCAGGCGCGAGCGCAGGCGCCGCGCGGGCCCTCTTCTCGGCGCCGCCGCACCATTGACAGGTCGATTCGCCTTTATCCATGGCAAGCACACTGACCGCAGCCACGACCCTGCCCGTGATGATGGCCGTGATGGTCGCCACCGCCGGCCGGCAAGATGGGAAGCTCGCCGCGGGAAAACAGCTCGACCGCGCGCGCGGGATCGGTCTCGCTCGTGACAAAGGACTGGACGCCGCGGCGGGCCAGCTTCTGCTGCAACCCCGTTCCCATGCCGCCGGAGATCAAGGCGTCGATTCCGTCGAGCGGATGGGCCTGGCCATCGACCATTTCGTGCAGGCTTTGCTCGCGTTCCAGTTCGATCACGCGCGGTCCGCTGATCGCCGAACCTTCGACCTCAAACAGGAGAAAGTTGCGGCACATCCCGGCGTGAGGGGTGATGGACCTGCGGTTCTGTGCTGTCAGCGCGATCAATGCCATGTCAACTCCTAATGCAGAAACAAACAAGCGACCCAGGGCAAGCACCGTGCGCCCTGCCGTCGCTCTGTCACTTGCAAGAGTCGGACCACCCGGCAGATCGACTGTCCGTCCCTCGAATTCAGTGATTTGCGCTCGGTTTTCCTGGCGAAAACCCCGACCAACTGCCTGCCACCGCCAGCCAGGACTGCCATACCATGGCAGCGCTGAAGAACTGGCTGCTCCATGAACTCCGTCCCACCCTCGCTCGCCGAACTGGTTTCGATGCTCGATGCCAGCCCGGAACCTCACCTCGTGTTCGACCACGAGTACCGAGTCGTTGCCGCCAATCCGGCCTACCGTGCCCAGCTCGCGAGTGGCGCGGAGGTGGTCGGACGCCGTTGTTACGAGGTCTCGCACCACTACGACCGCCCCTGCGACCAAGCCGGCGAGTCCTGCCCGCGCGCGCGCAGCCGCGAGTCGGGCGGGCGCGAACGGGTGCTGCACCTACACCGCACGCCGCGCGGCGACGAATACGTGAACATCGAACTCACGCCGCTGCGAGCTGCCGACGGCGAAGTGCGTTATTTCGTCGAAAAAATGACGCTGCTGCCGGTCGCGCGCGGACTGGCCGAAGCGCAAGGCCTGGTCGGCCGCTCCCCCGCCTTTCAGCACATGCTCGGCCTGATGGCGCGAGTGGTGAAGTCCGACGCCGTGGTCCTGCTCGAGGGCGAGTCGGGCACGGGCAAGGAACTGGTGGCGCAGGCTATCCACCAGGCCAGCCAGCGCTCGGACCGCCCCTTCGTGGCCGTCGACTGCAGTGGCCTGCCCGAAGCCCTGTTCGAGAGTGAACTGTTCGGCCATGAACGCGGCGCCTTCACCGGGGCCACGCAGCGCAAGGAAGGCCTGGTCGAGGCCGCCTGCGGCGGCACCCTGTTCCTCGACGAGGTGGGTGAAATTCCGCTCAGCATGCAGGTCAAGCTGCTGCGCCTGCTCGAGACCGGCACTTACCGACGCGTGGGCTCGACCGAACTTAGGCGGGCAGATGTCCGCATCGTGTCGGCGACCCACCGCCGGCTGCGCCAGATGATCGCCGCCGGGCGCTTTCGCTCCGACCTTTATTACCGGATCAGCACCTTCCCTATCGTCGTGCCGCCCTTGCGCGACCGTCGCTCCGACCTGCCGCTGCTGGTCCAGTCCCTGCTCGATCGAGTGGCGCGCGGCCGGCGCCTGAAGGTCTCGGCCGCCGCCATGGACGCGCTCGCTCGCTACGACTATCCGGGCAACATCCGCGAGCTGCGCAACCTGCTCGAACGCGCCAGCCTGATGTGCGACGGCGGGTCGATCGAACTCAGCCACCTGCCGGCGGACGTCGTCACGCCGCCGACCGAGCCCGCAAGCGGCCCTTCCGCCGCGACTGAGCGCCTGGCGCTCGAACTCGCCGGCCACGACGGATCGCGCAGCGAGCTGGCGCAAAAGCTTGGCATCAGCGAACGCACCCTGTATCGGCGCCTGAAGCAGGCCGGCCTCGTCCAGCCCCGCGCCGGCAGCAGGACCTGAGCGTCCCCCGATCGGAGCTTGCAGGCGGCCTATTCCGCTGCCGCCGGTCGGATCTGCGCGATCGTCTTGCGCAGCGCCGGGGTCAGGATGTCGGCCAGGGTCTGGCGCGCCAAGCTGGCATAAAGCGCTTCGCGCGCTTCGTGCAGGCTGCGCTGCAGGGCGCAGCTCGAGACCAGTTTGCAGGGGGGACTGCCGCAGTCGATCAGTTCCTGGTCGCCTTCGAGAGCACGGACCAGTTCGTCGAGCCGATACGCCGCGGGCGGCAGGGCCAGGGCCAGGCCACCGCCGCGCCCTCGCACCGACTCGATCCACCCCTGCTGCGCCAGGAACTGGACCACCTTGGCAATGTGGTTGAGCGAAATGTCGTGGGCCGACGCGATCTCGCCCGCCGTGGCCAGCTGACCCGGCGGCTGGTGCGCGAGATACATCAGTACTCGCAAGCCGAAATCGGTGAAACGCGTCAATTGCATGGCGCGATGATCCCACGAGCCGCCCCCGTCGTGGCGCGCCAGCCGTGGTAAGTCCCGAGAGGCCGGCTCCCGCCCCTCGGGCCGACCCTGCCGCAGCGCGGCCTCCGCCGTCAAGAGAGCTACGCCACTAAATCGCCGGTACCGCGAGCCGCGCCGGCGTGCCAAGCTGCTCCCGCCGACAAGAGCAGCGAGGAGACAGAATGCCGGAAGCGTTCATCTACGACGCGGTGCGCACGCCGCGGTCCCGAGGCCGGGCCGACGGCCGCCTGCACGAGGTCAAGCCGATCACCCTGGCAAGCACCGTGCTCGAGGCGCTGCGGGTCCGCAACGACCTCGACACCCGCCATGTCGACGACGTGGTGATGGGCATCGTCACGCCGGCGGGCGAACAGGGCAGCGTCCTGCCCAAGTCCGCCGCCATCCTCGCCGGCTGGGATGAGGGCGTGGCCGGCATGCAGGTCAACCGCTACTGCGCCTCGGGACTGGAAGCGGTCAACCTCGCCGCGCAGAAGATCCGCTCGGGCTGGGAACACTTGGTGGTCGCCGGCGGCGTCGAGTCGATGTCGCGCGTGCCTATGGGCAGCGACGGCGGCGCCTGGTTCGGTGATCCGCAGACCAGCTTCGCCACCCACTTCGTGCCGCAGGGCATCAGCGCCGACCTGATCGCCACGCTCGAGGGGTTTTCCCGCGAGCAGCTCGACGACTTCGCCCTGGCGAGCCAGCGCAAGGCGAGCGCCGCCCAGGCGGCCGGTCATTTTTCGAAGTCCGTGGTGCCGGTGCAAGACGGCAGCGGACTCACGATCCTCGATCGCGACGACTACCTGCGCCCCGATACCACTCTGGCCGCCCTGGCCGCGCTCAAGCCCGCGTTCGAGCAGATCGGCGCAGCCGGCTACGACGCAGTCGCCCTGCAGCGCTACCCGCAGCTCGAGCGTATCGCCCACCGTCACACGGCCGGCAGCGCCTCGGGCATCGTCGACGGCGCGGCGGCGGTGCTAGTGGGCAGCGAAACCGCCGGCCGCCGGCTCGGGCTGGCCCCGCGGGCTAGGATCGTCGCGGCCGCGGTGATCGCACTCGACCCGACCATCATGCTCACCGGGCCGGCGCCCGCGGCGCGCAAGGCCTTGGCGATTGCCGGCCTGGGCTTCGAGGACATCGACCTGTTCGAGGTCAACGAGGCTTTTGCCGCGGTGCCGCTCAAGTTCATGCGGGACACCGGCGTGCCGCCGGAGAAACTCAACGTCAACGGCGGCGCGGTCGCTCTCGGCCACCCGCTGGGCGCCACCGGCGCCGTGATCCTCGGCACCCTGCTCGACGAACTCGAGCGCCGCGGCCAGCGCCGCGGCCTGGCAACGCTGTGTGTGGGCAGCGGCATGGGCATCGCCACCCTCATCGAACGCGTGTGACAGGGACGACATGAACCCGATCCGATACGAGTTGGCCGCCGGCATCGTCACCCTGAACCTTGACTGGCCCGACGAACCCGTCAACAAAATCGACGCCGCTTTTCTGCCGGCGCTCGAAGCCACGGTAGTTCGGCTCGAAGCCGAGCGCGAGGCCTTCCGCGGCGTGATTCTGACCTCGGCCAAGAAGACCTTCTTCGCCGGCGCCGACCTGAAGGCGATGCTGGCGATCACCCCCGCCGACGCGGCGGCGGTGTTCAGCCAGTGCGAAGCGATCAAGGTCCTGCTGCGCCGCCTTGAGAAGCTCGGCCGGCCGGTGGTGGCGACCATCGCCGGGGCGGCTCTCGGTGGCGGCTGGGAGATCGCCCTCGCCTGCCACCACCGCGTCTGCCTGAGCGATCCGAAGATCCAGCTCGGCCTGCCGGAAGTCTCGCTCGGCCTCATGCCCGGCGCCGGCGGCGTGGTGCGCACCGTGCGCCGGCTCGGCCTGGAGGCGAGCTTGCCCCTGCTGGCCGAAGGCAGGCTGATGGCGCCCGCCGCGGCGGCCGAACTCGGGCTGGTCGAACTCGCCACCGACGCGGCCGACCTGCTCGAACGCGCCCATGCCTGGATCGCGGCCCACCCCGCGCCGATCCCGCCGTGGGATGCCAAGGGCTACAAGATCCCCGGCGGCGGACTCGACAACCCCAGGCTGGCCGCGCGGATTTCGGTGGCGCCGGCGATGCTGGTCGCCAAGACCCAGGGCGTCTACCCCGCGCCCAAGGCAATCCTGTGTGCCGCCGTCGAAGGGCTGGCGGTGGACTTCGATACTGCATGCCGGATCGAGTCGCGCTACTTCACGCAGCTGGCCACCGGCGCCGTCGCCAAGAACATGATCGCCACCCTGTTCTTCGGCATCAACGAACTGAAAGCCGGCGCCTCGCGCCCGCAGGCGCCGGCGAGCCCGCTGCCGGCCAAGGTCGGCGTCGTCGGCGCCGGCATGATGGGCAGCGGCATCGCCTGGGCCAACGCCAGCCGCGGTTTTGCCTGCGTATTGATGGATGTTGGACTCGACGTGGCCGAGAAGGGCAAGGCCAGCTGCGGCCGGCTCGCCGACCGGCAAGTCGAGCGCGGCCGCATGAGCGCGGAGCAGCGAGACCAGCTGCTGGCACGGATACAGCCAACCGCGGCGGCTTCGGACCTTGAGGGCTGCGACCTGATCATCGAAGCGGTGTTCGAAAACAGCGGACTCAAGACGCAGCTCATGCGCGAGACCGAACCCTGGCTCGCCGCGAACGGGGTGTTCGCCTCGAACACCTCGACCCTGCCGATCAGCGACCTGGCCCGGGCGAGCCGCCAGCCCGCCAACGTCGTCGGCCTGCATTTCTTCTCGCCGGTCGACAAGATGCAGCTGGTCGAGATCGTCGCCGGCCGCGAGACCAGCCCCGACACCGTGGCGCGCGCCTACGACTACGTGCTGGCGCTCGGCAAGACACCGATCGTGGTCAACGACGCGCGCGGCTTCTACACCAGCCGCGTGATCGGCAAGCTGCTCTCCGAAGCGGTCGGCATGGTCGAAGAAGGCATCCCGCCCGCGCTGATCGAGCGCGCCAGCCTGATGGCGGGCTTCCCGGTCGGGGTGTTGGCGCTGCAGGACGAACTCAATCTCAAGCTCGCCCTACACGTGATCGACGAGACCCGCCTCGCCGAAGGCCTGGCCGAGACCGGAGCCGAGCGGGTCCTGCGCGCCCTGGTCGCTCAGGGCCGCGCCGGGCGCGCCGCGGGAGCCGGCTTCTACGACTATCCGGCGGACGGACCGAAACACCTGTGGCACGGGCTCGCCGCGCTCGCGCAAGCGGCTTCACCACTGCCCGCCGACGCCCCGCCCGCCGACGCCGAAGCGCTGGTGCGCGAGGTCGGCGACCGTCTGCTCTACGTGCAGGCGATCGACTCGGTGCGCTGCCTCGAGGAAGGGGTGATCGACCACGCGCGCGACGCCAACGTCGGCGCCGTCCTCGGGATCGGCTTTCCGCCCTGGACCGGCGGCACGCTGCAGTTCATCAATAGCACCGGCCTGGACGCGTTTATCGAACGCACCGAACAGCTCGCCGCCCGCTACGGCGAACGTTTCTCGCCGCCGCCGCTGCTGCGGCAGATGGCGGCGCGCCAGCAGGTTTTCTGAGCCGCTGAAAAACGCAAGGCCGCCTCGTGCGGGCGGCCTTGCCTGGTAATGCTGGTGTTACTTAGAAGGTGTGCTTCAGACCGACCGTGGTCATGGTGCGGTTGTAAAGGCTGCGGCCTTCGTCGTTGGCCATCTGGTAGCCGGCCTGGTTGTCCTTGTCGAAGGACTTGTCGCCCATCGACACCGACACCACGCCGTAGACGGTGGTGCGCTTGCTCAGATCGTAGGTGTAGCCCAGCGACCAGACTTCGCGTTCGGCCTCGAGCTTCTCGCCGGCGGCGTTGTTGGCTGCCTTGCCGTCGAGCAGCTGGTAAGAACCGCGCAACAGGCCGTTGAACAGCGGAGCCGTGAAACCGACCAGGTAGGAATCGGTGTCGAAGCCGACCGTGCCCAGGTCACCGCCCTGGTAGTTGTTGCCGAGCTGCCAGTCGGAACCCTTGGCATAGGCCAGGAAGGGCTTGACC
>JAEZVV010000195.1 GCA_023443095.1 Pseudomonadota bacterium | reverse complement strand
CTCATCGTCTCCTTGACCAAGCGCTGGACATCGTCGCGCAGGATCCGGTTCCTGGGGCCGGAGCCCTCGACCCCGCGGAGATCGACGCCCAGCTCGCGCGCGAACTTGCGCACCGAGGGCGAGGCGTGGGCGGCGGCGTGCGGCGCCGGAACGATGGTCTCGGCCGGACGTTCGGCCATCTCGGTGGCAAAGGCCTTCGAGGGCGGCGAGGTCGGCTCAGCGGCAGCGGGCGGCGCCGCTTCGGCGGGGGCGGCCTCGGCGGCCGGCGCCGCCACGGCATCGGCCACGGGCGTCGCAGCCACGGGCTCGAGGAGCAGCAGCAGCGAACCCTCGGCGACCTTGTCGCCGAGCTTGACCCGCACTTCCTTGACCACGCCGGCGGCGTTCGACGGAATCTCCATCGAGGCCTTGTCGCTTTCGACCGTGACCAGAGACTGCTCGAGCGCGACGGTATCGCCGGGCTGGACCAGCACCTCGATCACTTCCACTTCCTTGAAGTCGCCGATGTCCGGGACTTTCACTTCGATCATTTGGCTCATGGGAACTCCGGGCCTTACGCCGCTGCCGGGTTGGGACGGTCGGCGTCGATGCCATATTTCTTGATCGCCTCGGCCACCTTGGCCGCGGGGATCGAACCTTCTTCGGCGAGCGACTTCAAGGCGGCAACCACCACGTAGTAGCGGTCAACCTCGAAGAACTCGCGCAGCGCCTCGCGGGTGTCGGATCGGCCGAAACCGTCGGTGCCCAGGACCTTGTAGTCGCGGCCGCGCGGAATGAAGGCGCGGATCTGGTCGGCAAACGAACGCATGTAGTCGGTCGAGGCCACGATCGGGCCAGCGGTGCGTTCAAGCTCCTGGGTGACGTAAGCCTTCTTCTGCGGCGCGGTCGGGTGTAGCAGATTCCAGCGTTCGATCTCGATACCGTCGCGGCGCAGCTCGGTGAAGCTGGTGCAGCTCCAGACGTCGCCCGCCACGCCCCAGTCGGCCTCGAGCAGCTCGGCCGCGGCAATCACCTCGCGCAGGATCGTGCCCGAACCCAGAAGCTGGACGCGCGGGATCGACATGCCGCTGCCGGCGCCGGCCGGGCCTTCGCGCAACCGGTACATGCCTTTGAGGATGCCCTCTTCCTGGCCCTTCTTGAGGCCGGGCTGGGGGTAGTTCTCGTTCATCAGCGTCACGTAGTACCAGACGTTTTCCTGATCCTCGAACATGCGTTTCATGCCGCGCTGCAGGATCACCGCCACTTCGTGGGCGAAAGTCGGGTCGTAGCTGACGCAGTTGGGGATGGTCGCGCTCATCAGGTGCGAATGGCCGTCCTGGTGCTGCAGGCCCTCGCCGTTCAAGGTGGTGCGGCCGGCCGTGCCCCCCAGGAGGAAGCCGCGCGACTGCATGTCGCCCGCCGCCCAGGCGAGGTCGCCGATGCGCTGGAAGCCGAACATCGAATAGAAGATATAGAAGGGCAGCATGGTGCGGTTGTTCGAGCTGTAGCTCGTCGCCGCCGCGATCCACGAACTCATCGCGCCCGCTTCGTTGATGCCCTCTTCGAGGATCTGGCCGGCCTTGTCCTCGCGGTAATACATGACCTGGTCGCGGTCGACCGGCTCGTACAGCTGGCCGGTCTGGCTGAAGATGCCGAGCTGGCGGAACATGCCTTCCATGCCGAAGGTGCGGGCCTCGTCCGGAACGATGGGAACGACGCGCGGGCCGATCGTCTTGTCGCGCACCAGCTGGGTGAGGAAACGCACGAAGGCCTGGGTGGTGCTGATCTCGCGCCCTTCGGCCGTGGGCTCGAGCACGGCGGCGAAAGTCTCGAGCCCGGGCACCTGGATCTTCTCGTCGGCGCGCTTGCGGCGCGCCGGCAGGTAGCCGCCGAGTTCGCGGCGACGCTCGTGCAGGTAGACCATCTCGGGCGAGTTCTCGGCCGGGCGGTAGAACGGGATCTGGTCGAGCTTGTCGTCGGGAATCGGGATCGCGAAGCGGTCGCGGTATTCGCGCACGGCCTCGGTATCGAGTTTCTTCAGCTGGTGGGTCGGGTTCTTGCCCTGGCCGATCTTGCCCATGCCGTAACCCTTGACCGTCTTGGCTAGGATCACGGTCGGCTGTCCCTGGTGTTTGGCCGCCGCGGTGTAGGCCGCGTAGATCTTGTGCGGGTCGTGACCGCCGCGGTTCAGGTGCCAGATGTCGTCATCGGTCATGCGCGAGACCATTTCCAGGGTCTGCGGGTACTTGCCGAAGAAGTGCTTGCGCACAAAGGCGCCGTCGTTGGCCTTGTAGTTCTGGTATTCGCCGTCGATGGTTTCTTCCATCAGGCGCAGTAGCCAGCCATCCTTGTCCTTGGCCAGCAGCGGATCCCAGTACGAACCCCAGACCAGCTTGATCACGTTCCAGCCGGCGCCGCGGAAGTCCCCTTCGAGCTCCTGGATGATCTTGCCGTTGCCGCGCACCGGGCCGTCGAGCCGCTGCAGGTTGCAGTTGATCACGAAGATCAGGTTGTCGAGCTTCTCGCGCGCGGCCATGCCGATCGCGCCCAGCGACTCGGGCTCGTCCATCTCGCCGTCGCCGCAGAAGCACCAGACCTTGCGGTTCGAGGTATCGGCGATCCCGCGCGCATGCAGGTATTTGAGGAAACGCGCCTGGTAGATCGCTTGCAGCGGCCCCAGGCCCATCGAAACCGTGGGAAACTGCCAGAAATCCGGCATCAGCTTGGGGTGCGGATAACTGGTCACGCCCTTGCCGCCGACATCGCGGCGGAAGTTGACCAGCTGGTCCTCGCTCAAGCGGCCCTCAAGGAAGGCGCGGGCGTAAACCCCGGGCGAACAATGACCCTGAAAATAAACCAGGTCGCCGCCGAAATCGGCCGTCGGCGCCCGCCAGAAATGGTTGAAGCCGACTTCCATCAGGGTGCCGACCGAGGCGTAGCTGGCGATGTGGCCACCCAGGTCGCCGTCGCCGCGGTTGGCGCGCACCACCATCGCCATCGCGTTCCAGCGCATGTAGGCGCGCAGACGCTCTTCGATCGCCGGGTCGCCGGGCGACTTGGCCTCGAGCTGCGGCGGGATCGTATTGACGTAGGCGGTATTGGGCGAATAAGGAATATAGGCACCGGAATGCCGCGCCTGGTCGATCAGCCGCTCCAACAGATAGTGGGCACGCTCCGGGCCTTCGCGTTCGAGCACCGAATCCAGGGCATCGAGCCACTCGGCCGTTTCAAGCGCATCGGGGTCGGTAGCGGCCAGATGCTGGGGCAGTGCGGACATGGGAGTCTCCTTCCTCTAGGTATCGGACAGGCGCAGCCGAGCGTGCAACGCGCCAGTGGCGGCGACGATAACAGCCCTTGTTTCTTTTTCAAATCACGACCATTGATTTCTTAATGCGGAAAACCATAAAAAATTTGAGACAATCACGTTGCGAACGCGGGCCAACCACAATGTCGTGAACCCCATCGGAGCCCTATCATCCCCGGCTAATTTGGCTCCGTGTAGCCTGCTCCGTTCTTTCCCTGATCCATGAACACTCCTCCCACGTCGATGCAGCAGACCTTCGAGGCGCTGGCCCACGTGCCTGCCAAGCGCCCGGAGCGGTACGGCCTGTATACGACCTGGTTGGCTCTCGGCCTGCTGGTCCTGATCCTGGCAGGCCTGACCTACATCATCGTCGCGGAAGACCGGCAGATGCAGCGCGACCGGCTGCATCAGTCGACCGACGTTCTCGCCGAAGCCATCGACGTCCGCCTCCAGGCGACCAATGAAAGCGCCTCGCGCCTGGCGCAAGCCCTGGTCACCAACAAGGACGACGCCTCGACCCTGCGTTCGCTCGCCCGCCTGCTGATGACGCGCCGCCCTGACGTGTTGCAGATCTCGTACGTCGACGAAACCATGCGGGTGCGCTGGGCCGTCGCTTCGCCCGGCCCGCTGGGCGAGGTCTCGCCGCCGGTAGGCGCCCAACTCACCCAGAGCGCCACGCTGAGTGCGCTGCAACGGGCCGACCGCTCCGAGTCCTCGATTTATTCCTCGACTTACGCCGAGCCTATCGAAGGCAGCCCCTTCGTCGACTTGGTCGTTCCCGTCAACTTCGACAACCGCTCGGTGGGAGCCCTGGTCGCCCGCATTTCGCTCTACGGACTGCTGCGAGAGACCGTTCCCCCTGAGACCGCACGCCGCTACCGCATCAGCCTGGTCGATGGCATGGAGGTTCTGGCCTCGACCTCGGGCGCGCCGGCGCCCAGCGACGCTCCGCATTACGAGTTGCCGGTGCCACCGCTGCCCGATTCGATCCGGCTGCAGGCCACGCCTTACCACCTGGGGTCGGTGCTGGCCCGCAATGCCTTGATCTGGGTGATCGGCGGCCTGGCCCTAGTCTTATTGGTGACCCTGATCGCTCTGGCCCGCCACGACGCCCGCCAGACCCGGGTCGACCGCCAGCTGCGCGCCGAAACCGCGGTGCGGCGGGCCATGGAGGATTCGCTCGCCACCGGCCTGCGCGTGGTGGACTTCGAAGGCCGCATCCTCTATGTGAACCGGGCCTTCGCCCGCATGACCGGGTTTTCGGCCGCCGAGCTGATTGGACTGCTGCCGCCCTACCCCTATTGGCCCGACGGTGCCGAACGTGCCAACCTGATCGATCTGTTCGCCAAGATGGCCGAGGGCACGTCGATCGGCGGTTACGAAGTCAACATCAAGCGCAAGGACGGCTCGTATTTCGCGGCGCAGATGTTTGTCTCGCCGCTGCTCGCCGACGACGGCGAGCAGCTGGGCTGGATGACCTCGATGTCCGACATCTCGGAATCCAAGCGCAACCGCGAACAGCTCGCCGCCGCCCACGACCGCTTCACCACGGTGCTGGAGTCGATCGAAGCCGCTGTCTCGGTGGTCGCCAACACTAACGGCGCCGAAGAGCTGCTGTTTGCCAACCGCGGCTATCTCGACCTCTTCGGCGACCTGCCGGTCGGGCACGACCTGCTCGCGCGCGACTTGTTGCCGGCGCCGCCGCCGGCCGCGCCGGGCACCCTGGCGGGCGAAGTCCAGGACATCGAGGGCAATCGCTGGTTCGACGTGCGGGTGCGCGAAGTGCGCTGGGTCGACGGCCGCCTGGTGCGGCTGCAGATCGCAAGCGACATCACCGACCGCAAGCTGACCGAAGACATCGTTCGCCAGCAGCAGGAGAAGGTGCAGCTCACCTCGCGCCTGATTACGATGGGCGAGATGGCGAGTTCGCTCGCGCACGAGCTCAACCAGCCGCTTACCGCGATCAGCAACTACAGCATCGGCGTCATCACCCGCATGAAGGCGGGCTCGCTGCCCAAGGAAGACCTGATCGCCGCCCTCGAAAAGGTCAGCGCCCAGGCGCAGCGCGCCGGCAACATCATCCGCCGCATCCGCGAGTTCGTGAAACGCTCCGAACCACGCATGCGCCCGACCCCGGTGGCGCGCGTGCTCGAAGAAGCGATCGGCTTTGCCGAGATCGAGGCGCGCAAACGCGCGGTGCATATCGCGACCGAGGTCGATCCGGACCTGCCACCGCTCGAATGCGACCCGGTGCTGATCGAACAGCTCTTGCTCAACCTCTTGAAGAACGCGGCCGAGGCGATGGAGAACGCCTCGAACCGCGAGGTCAAGCTCACGGTTCGCCGTCATGGCGACGTGGCCGAGTTTGTCGTGGCGGATCACGGCACCGGCATCCCGGCCGAAATGAAGGCCAACCTGTTCCAACCCTTTTTCTCGACCAAGGCCGAGGGTATGGGAATGGGTCTGAACATCTGCCGCTCGATTGTGGAGTTTCACAACGGCCGGCTCACCGCTGAGGACAACGTCGGTGGCGGAACGATCTTCCGCTTCAGCCTGCCGCTTGCCGCGCAGGCAACGACTGTCCAGAATTGATTAACTCTCTAAGGAGGCCCCATGAACCAGAACCTCTCGGATTTCAACCAAGACACCCCCGAGTCCCTTGGCGTCGTCTACGTCGTCGATGACGACGAAGCCGTTCGCGATTCGCTCAAGTGGCTGCTCGAAGCTTCGAGCTACCGCGTCGAGCTGTACGACAGCGGCGAGAACTTCCTCTCGAAATACGACCCCAACGCCATCGCCGTGTTGGTTCTGGACGTCCGCATGCCCGGCATGAGCGGGCTCGAAGTCCAGGAGCACCTGATCGCCCGCAAGTCGGACCTGCCTATCATCTTCATCACCGGCCACGGCGACGTGCCGATGGCGGTGAACACGCTGAAGAAGGGTGCGGTCGACTTCGTCGAGAAGCCCTTCGACCAGGCCGCCCTCAAGGCCCAGGTCGAACGCATGCTGGGCGAGGCCCGCAACCGCCGCTCGGAAGCCGAGCGCCAGTCGCTCAACGAAGCCCTGCTCGGCAAGCTCACCCCGCGCGAGCAGCAGGTCTTGGAACGGATCGTCGCCGGCCGCCTGAACAAGCAGATCGCCGACGACCTCGGCATCTCGATCAAGACGGTCGAGGCGCACCGCGCTTCCATCATGGACAAGACCAACTCCGGCACGGTCGCCGACCTGATGCGCGTGGTGATGGGCACTTCGAACCCGCCGCTCTAAGCTTCATCCGCAGCGCTCGGTAGAATCGGGGCTTTCCGTCGGAAAGCCCCTTTTCTTATGAGCGCGAAGATCATCGACGGCAAGGCCCTTGCCGCGTCCGTGCGTGAGAGCCTCAAGCCCCGCATCGAACAACTGGCCGGGCTCGGCCACCGCCCCGGCCTCGCCGTCATCCTGGTCGGCGACAACCCCGCCTCCGCGGTCTACGTCCGCAACAAGGTCAAGGCCTGCGAGGACGCCGGCATCCGTTCGATCCTCGAGCGCCTGCCCGCCTCGACCACCGAGGCCGAACTGCTGGCGCTGATCCGGACGCTCAACGCCGACGCCAGCATCCATGGCATCCTGGTCCAGCTGCCGCTGCCCAAGCAGATCGACGAACACAAGGTGATCGAGACCATCGCCCCCGAAAAGGACGTCGACGGCTTTCACGTCAGCAATGCCGGCCTGCTCATGACCGGTACGCCGCATTTCCGTCCCTGCACGCCCTACGGCGTGATGAAGATGTTCGAGGCTATCGGGTATTCGCTCGCCGGCAAACACGCCGTCGTGATCGGCCGCTCGAACATCGTCGGCAAGCCGATGGCGATGCTGCTGCTCGGCGAAAATGCAACCGTCACCATCGCCCACAGCCGCACGGCCGATCTGGCGGCCATGACTCGCCAGGCCGACGTGATCGTCGCTGCCGTCGGCCGCCGCAATCTGGTCACTGCCGACATGGTCAAACCGGGTGCAGTGGTGATCGACGTCGGCATGAACAAGGACGATGCCGGCAAACTGTGCGGCGACGTCGACACCGCCGGCGTGGCCGAGGTCGCGGGCTGGATCACCCCGGTTCCCGGTGGTGTAGGCCCGATGACCATCGCCATGCTGCTCGTCAATACCGTCGAGTCGGCCGAGCGTTGCGCCGGGCTTCGCCGGTAAATTCCGACTACAGCCGGCGCCACGAGCGCCGGTTTCCCGTTTCCCCTGCCCAGACAAGACTGCGAGACCTTCCGTGACGAGCGACAACTCCAATCCGCTGCTCCAGTTTGATGGCCTGCTGGACTTTGCCGCCATCCGCCCCGCTCACGTGGCGCCCGCGATCGAGACCTTGCTCGCCGCCGCCCGCGCCGCCGTGGCGCGCGCCACCGACCCTGCCACACCCGCCGGCTGGCAGAGCATCGTCGAGCCGCTCGACGACGCGACCGAACGCCTTGCGCGGGCCTGGGGTGCGGTCTCGCACCTCAATGCCGTGGTCGACACTCCCGAGCTGCGCGAGGCCTACAACGCCCAGCTGCCGCTGATCACCGAGTTCTGGACCGAGCTCTCGCAGAACGAAGTCTTGTTTGCCAAGTTCAAGGCGATCGCTGCCCTGCCCGACTTTCCGGCCTGGCCGGCCGCGCGCCGCAAGGTGATAGAAAACGAGCTGCGCGACTTCCGCCTCGGCGGCGCCGACCTTCCCCCGGGACCGAAGGCGCGCCTGAAGGAACTCAACGAGAAGTCGGCCCAGGCGGCGCAGCGTTTCTCCGAAAACGTGCTCGACGCCACCAACGATTTCGCCCTGGTCCTGCCTGACGACTCGCGCCTGGCCGGAGTCCCGGCCGACGTGATCCAGATGTTTCGCGAAGCGGCGGGCGAGACCCCGTGCTACAAGCTGACACTGCATATCCCGAGCTACATGCCGGTGCTGCAATACGCCACCGACCGTGCCCTGCGCGAAGAGCTCTACCGGGCCTACGTCACTCGCGCCTCCGAGTTCGGCAAGCCCGAGTGGGACAACTCGGCACTGATGACCGAACTGCTCGAGCTGCGGGCCGAAGAGGCGCAGCTGCTCGGCTACGGGAACTTCGCCGAAGTGTCGCTGGTGGCCAAGATGGCCGAGTCGCCCGCCGAAGTGCTGGGCTTCCTGCGCGACCTGGCGCGTCGCTCGCGCCCGCACGCCGAGCGCGACATGGCCGAGCTGCGCCAGTTTGCGCGGGCCGAACTCGGCCTGCCCGAGCTGATGCCGTGGGACATCGCGTTTGTCTCGGAGAAGCTGCGCGAGAAGCGTTACGCGTATTCCGAGCAAGAGGTGAAGCAGTATTTCACCGAGCCGACCGTGCTCGCCGGTTTCTTCAAGCTGGTCGAATCGTTGTTTTCAGTATCCATCCGCCCGCAGGAGGCGCCGGTCTGGCACCCCGAGGTCAAGTTCTTCCGGATCGAGAACCCGGCGGGCGAGCTGGTCGCCCAGTTCTACCTCGACCTCTACGCGCGCGACCACAAGCGCGGCGGTGCCTGGATGGACGACGAACGTGCCCGCCGCAGCACCACCACCCGCAGCCAGACCCCGATCGCCTTCCTGACCTGCAACTTCTCGCGCCCGGTGGGCGGCAAACCCGCGTTGTTCACCCACGACGAAGTGCTCACCCTGTTCCACGAGTTCGGTCACGGCCTGCACCACATGCTCACCCGCGTCGGCGAGCTGGGCGTGGCGGGAATCCGCGGCGTCGAGTGGGACGCGGTCGAGCTGCCCAGCCAGTTCATGGAGAACTTCGCCTGGGAATGGGACGTGTTGCAGTCGCTCACCCGCCACGTCGAGACCGGCGCGACGCTGCCGCGCGAACTCTTCGACAAGATGATCGCCGCCAAGAACTTCCAGAGCGGAATGCAGATGGTCCGCCAGATCGAGTTCGCCTTGTTCGACATGTTGATGCACGCCGACTTCGACCCCAAGAGCCAGTCGCTGACGGAGCTGCTGGCCGAGGTTAGGCGCGAGGTCGCGGTGATCTTCCCGCCCGACTACAACCGCTTTGCCAACAGCTTCTCGCACATCTTCGGCGGCGGTTACGCGGCCGGCTATTACAGCTACAAGTGGGCCGAGGTGCTCTCGGCCGACGCCTTCTCGCTGTTCGAGGAAAACGGCGTGCTCGACCCGGCCACCGGCCGGCGCTTCCTGGACGAGATCCTCGCGGTCGGCGGCAGCCGTCCGGCAATGGAGAGCTTCATCGCCTTCCGCGGCCGCAAGCCCGAGATCGACGCCCTGCTGCGCCACAGCGGGATAGCCGCGTGATGCGCCGCCTGGCCTGGATCGCCCTGTTCGCCGCCGGCGCGGCGAGCGCCCAATACCGCTGGGTCGGCGCCGACGGCGTGGTCAACTACGGCGACGCACCGCCCGCCAACGCACGCAACGTAGTGCCGATTAAGGCCGGCGCGGCGCCGAGCGCGGGCGGGCCCGAGCTGCCCTTCGAGCTGCGCCGCGCGACCGAACGCAACCCGGTCACGCTCTACACCGGCGAGAACTGCGGCGCCCCATGTGCAGAGGCGCGCACCTACCTGCGCGGCCGCGGCGTGCCGTTTGCCGAACGCATCGTCAAGACCCAGGCCGATGCCGACGCCTTCCGCCGCGCCACCAAGGCCGATGCACTGCCCACAATCACGGTCGGCCCCCAGGTCGCGGCCCGGGGGGCCCCCCCCCGGTTGGGGCCGGGTGGTATT
>JAEZVV010000168.1 GCA_023443095.1 Pseudomonadota bacterium | reverse complement strand
GGCCGCGTTTGACCGCCTCGCCTTCGGTGTAATGGCGCGCCACCACGGTGCCGCTGACCTGGGGCCTGAGCTCGACTTCCTGCGCGCCTTCGGTCTGTCCGATGGCCTCGACCACCAGCGCTTCGGTGCTGGGTGTGACGACCCGGGTGTTGACGCTTAAGGCGGGGGCGGTGCGGCGTGAAGTCTCGGCGGCGGGTTGGCAGGCGGCCAGTCCGAACAGGCAGGCCAGGGCGAGCGGGGCGAGTGCGTGGCGGGGCGACATCGTGGACAGCAGGGCAACAAGCGACGCCGGGGCGCGCTCGGATGACGAGCCATGCGGGTGCGCATGGGCGAGGCCAGAAACTAACGCGGCGAGCGCGCGAAAGCGGTAAGACTTCTCCCGCAACTGCAAGCAAAGATTGCAGCGTTCCGGGCCAGATCAAAGAAATCGATGATGAGGCCCCGAGTACCGTGTCGGCACTCGGGGATTACGCGGAAAGGCTTAGCGCAGGAGCAGGAGGCCGCCGAGCACGAGCAGCACCAGGAAGACCGAGTCGACCGCCATCAGGATTAGCGGCGCCCAGCCGACTTCTCGCAGCTTGCCGAGCGAGGTCTTGATGCCGAGGCCGGCGATGGCGATCAGGATCAGCAGGCGCGAGGTCTCGCCCAGGACGCTGGAAATGCTCTTGGGGATGAAACCGGCGACGTTGGCCGCGGCCAGTGCGATGAAGCCGATCAGAAACAGCGGGATGTTGCGGATCCAATGCACCTGGCTTCCGGCCGAGGCCGAGCGGTCGCGGAACATCAGGCTGAACAGAATCAGCATCGGCACCAGCATGGCGACTCGCAGCATCTTGGCCATGGTGGCGGTTTCGGTCGCGTCGCCGCCGATCATGGCGCCCGCACCCACCACCTGGGCGACGTCGTGGATGGTGCCGCCAAGGAAGATTCCGGCTTCGGACTTGGACAGGTCGAGTGCGCTCGCGATGAAGGGATAGATGATCATCGCCAGGGTCGACATCGCGGTCACCGCCACCACCACCGCCAGCAGGGACTGCTCGCGCAAGTCCTTCTTGGGAATGACGGTGGCCAGCGCGATCGAGGCCGAGGCGCCGCAGATCGCCACGGCGCCGCCGACCAGGGCGGCTTCGGCGCGCGGCCATTTGACCAAGCGGTTGAGGGCCAGGCTCACGAACACGGTGGCGAAGGTGGCGCCGACGATCAGCACCAGGATGCCGGGAGACAGCAGCGCCAGCTGTTCGGCGGCGATCCGCGCGCCCAGCAGGCCGACGCCGATGCGCAGCAGGGTGGTCGAGGCGAAGCTCATGCCGGGAACGACTCTGGGGTCTTCCGAGAGGAAGTTGAAGGCCATGCCCAGCAGCAGCGCGTAGAGCACCGAGGGGCCGCCGTAATGTTCGGCCACGAAGAGCGAGGCGGCGCCGATGGTGACGGCGGCGAGCAGGCCGCGCCAGCGCTCCGACACCCAGACGCCGATGGATCCGATCATGGTTTTGCCCTCCCAGGCTGCTGCCGCGGTGCCGCCGCGGGGTGCGCCGACGGCCGCAGGCGGTCTTCAGTGCTGTCGAGTTACAGGGATCCGCCGCGCTGCGCGGCCTGCGGGTGCAGCGCCGGGACGGAACCGAAGCGCGAGGATACTCAAAGCCCGGTTGGGCCGGGATGGCGAGGCCGGGCTCTCGCAAACCCGCAGCCTCAGGTCCTGCCCTCGGCGCGGGGCGGCCGAATAAACTGGAGCCGATTCCACACACGGGACTGGCCGATGCTGCGTCGAACCTTTTTGCTGATTGCCGGGCTGGCGCTGGCCCCGGCCGGCTGGGCGCAGGAGCGCCCGCCGGTGGTGGCGGCGGCGTCCGACCTCAAGTTCGCGCTCGAGGCCATCGCTGCCGACTTCGAAAAGGAAAGCGGCCGCAAACTCCTGCTGAACTTCGGCTCCTCGGGCAACTTCGCGCGGCAGATCCGCCAGGGCGCTCCGTTCGAACTTTTCCTCTCCGCCGACGAACAGTTCGTCAACGAACTGGCGCGGGACGGTCTGACCCGCGACGGCGGCTCGCTCTACGCGATCGGGCGCCTGGCCCTGTATGCGCCGCGCGCCAGCCGCATTCCGCTCGACGCCGACCTGGCGGGGGTGCGCGCGCAGGCCGGCAGCCTGCGCAAGTTCGCGATCGCCAACCCCGAACACGCACCCTACGGCCGGGCCGCGCAGCAGGCGCTCGAGAAACTCGGCCTGTGGCCGCTGCTCAAGCCCAAGCTGGTGCTGGGAGAAAACATCTCGCAGGCGGCGCAGTTTGTGGCGACCGGCTCGGCCGACGCCGGCATCATCGCGCTGTCGCTGGCGCTCGCACCCGAACTCTCGCGCCAGGGGCAATACGTCTTGCTGCCGGAATCGCTGCACGCGCCGCTGCGCCAGCGCATGGTGCTCACCCACAAGGCGGGAGCGACGGCCGAGGCCTTCTACCGCTACCTGCAGACCCCCAAGGCGCGCGCCGTGCTCGAGCGCTACGGTTTCACCTTGCCGGCGCGCTGATGGACTGGAGCGCGGCGCGAGTCTCGTTCTGGCTGGCGGCGGGCACGGTGCTGCTGCTGCTGCCGGTCTGCGTGTGGCTGGGCCGGACCCTGGCGATCGGGCGTTGGCGCGGCCGTGCGCTGGTCGAGGCGGTGCTGATGCTGCCGCTGCTGTTGCCGCCGACGGTGATCGGTTTCTACTTTTTGCTGGTTTTCGGCGGCGCTTCGCCGGTCGGCGCTTGGCTGCAGCGTAGCCTGGACCTGTCGCTCGTCTTCACGTTCGAAGGCCTGCTTCTCGCCAGCCTGATCGTCAACCTGCCGTTTATGGTCCAGCCGATCCAGCGCGCCTTCGCCGCGATTCCCGACAGCCTGAGGGAAGCGGCCTGGGTCTCGGGCCTGTCGCGTTGGAAGACCTTGTGGCGGATCGAGCTGCCGCTCGCCTGGCCGGGCATCGTCGGCGGCGTGGCGCTGACCTTTGCCCACACGCTGGGAGAGTTCGGCGTGGTGCTGATGGTGGGCGGCAGCATTGCGGGCGAGACTCGCACCCTGTCGATCGCGATCTACGATCGGGTGCAGGCCTTCGACAATGCCGCCGCCGGCGTGATGTCGCTGGCGCTGGTGGTTTTGTCGTTGGTGGCGCTGTCGATCGCGTTTGCCACCGGCCAGCGCACCCGCCGCGCCTTGCAGGAGCGGCGATGAGCGGGCTCGCCGTCAGCGTCAGGCAGAGCGGGCCGATCCCGCTCGACGCCGAGTTCGGCTGCGCGCCGGGCGAACTGATCGCCCTGGTGGGGCCGTCGGGCAGCGGCAAGTCGACCCTGCTGCGAGTGATCGCCGGCCTGGCTTCATGCGCAAGCGGCAGCGTGAGCGTCGACGGCGAAGCCTGGTTGGACTCGGCCCGGGGGCTTTGCCTGAAGCCGCAGCAGCGGCGAGTGGGCCTGGTGTTCCAGGATTACGCGCTGTTTCCGCATCTGTCAGCGCGCGAGAACGTGGCGGCCGCCAGTTCGCGGCCCGCTCCGCTCACCCACGCCGACGAGCTGCTGGCCAAGGTCCGCCTCGATGGCCTGGGTCAACGTTATCCGGCGGCCCTGTCCGGCGGCCAGCAGCAGCGGGTGGCGCTGGCGCGCGCGCTGGCGCGGGAGCCGGCGGTGCTCTTGCTCGACGAGCCGTTTTCGGCGATCGACCAAGTGACGCGCCAGGATTTGTACGTGGAGATCGCGGCGCTGCGGCAGTCGGTTTCGGTGCCCATCGTTCTGGTGACCCATGACCTGCTCGAGGCGCAGCGCCTGGCCGACCGGATCGTGATCCTCGACGCCGGCACCACGCTGCAGTCGGGCACTCCGCTGCAGGTCCAGACCCGTCCTCGCAATGCGCGGGTGGCGCGCTTGCTGGGCCTGCACAACCACTTCGCGGGTGTGTTCCATGCCGCACCAGCGGGCGAGAGCTGGGGGCGCCTTGTCTGGGGTGACGGCACGGCCGCCGAGGCGGTACAGCTGCGGGTCAAGGACAAGCACCGGATCGCCGACGGCTCGAGGGTGAGCTGGGTGGTGCCGGGCGACTGCGTTTCGCTCGCTTTCGAGCCGAGCGCGGCGGGCCTGCCCTGCCGGATGGTGCGCATGGTGCCGCTGGGAGAGGTGACCCAGTGCCAGGTCGAGATCGACCAGGCGCCGCGGGCGCGGGTCAGCGTCACGGTGTCGACCCGGCAGCTGCGCTTGCATCGCGCCGCCGAAGGCATGGGCTTGTGGCTGCAGCTCGACGCCGACGGCATTCACATCATGCCGCGCCGCACCGGCGAGCGGGTCGGAACCCAGGTTCCGGCGGCGGCCGGCTGAGCCCAGGACGAGGCTGCGCCGTCGCCGCGGCGGCGCTATCTTTCGCGTTCATCGGCCGAACGCCTTGAAGGAGCTGTCCGCAATGAACGAGATCGTCGATCTGCTGACCCACCTGCTCGAACCCTTGCGGCTGACCTTGTTTTCGATAGGCGGCACGCCGGTGTCGGCTTTCAGCATCATCGAGTTCCTGATCGTCCTGGCGGTTTCGGTCTGGCTCGGGCAGATCGTCGAGCGCGACCTGAAAAAGCTGGCCGGCCGCCACGGTTCGATCAACCTCAGCTCGGTCGGCACGGTGGCGCGGCTGCTGCGCTGGATGATCTTGGCGCTGGGCGGACTGCTGGGGCTAAGCCTGATCGGCGTGCCGATCACCCACCTGGCGATCATGGTGAGCGCCCTGTCGGTGGGCATCGGCTTCGGCCTGCAGACCATCGTCAACAACCTGGTTGCCGGCATCATCCTGCTGACCGAACGCAGCGTGCGCGTGGGCGATTTCGTCCAGCTGGCGGCTGGCGACCGCGGCGTGGTGCGGGCGATCAGCATGCGCAGCACCCGCATCATCACGCCCGACGGCGTTTACGTTCTGGTGCCCAACTCGTCGTTGATCGACGGCACCGTAAAGAACCTCACGCTCGATACGCGCGGCCATCGCCAGCGCTTCGCCTTCGGCGTGGCCTACGGGGTCGACATGGACAAGGTGGTCCAGGTCGTGACCGAGGCCGCGCGTTCGGTTCCCTACACCCTGCCCGAAGACGAGGATTACGGCATCGAGGTGGGCCTGAGCGGTTTCGGCGAGTTCGCCCTGAGCGTCGAACTGGTGGTCTGGGTGCGGCTCGACGCGCTGATGGAGCCGTACCGTGTGACGGCGGCGTACCTGGCCGCGATCAACGAGGCCTGCGCCAAGAACGGCATCGTCATGCCGGGACCGGCCTACGACGTCAACGTGCGTTCGATCGCGCCCGTCACCCTGACTCCGCCGCAGCCGGCGTGAGCCGGCGCGTTCAGGCGGCGAAGGCCAGCGCTTGCGCGGCTTCGAGGCGAACGACCGGACCGAAGCTGCTGATGTTCGACAGCGTGGCGTTGTGGTGGTCGATGATTTGTCGCGCCGACAGATGCGGGTTGGCTAGGGTGGTGTGGCCGTCGGCCACGAGCACGACCGGGTAGCCCAGAGCCAGCGCGCGCCGCGTCGTGGTGTCGACGCAGAAATCGCTCTGCATGCCGCAGATGACCAGTTCGGTGACGCCGTTCTGCCTGAGGATCGAATCGAGTTCGGTGTGATGGAAGGCGTCGGCCGCGGTCTTGCGGAGCACGGTGTCGCTCGCTGCCGTGAGTAGGGCCGGCGCGAGCTGCCACGAAGCGCTGCCGCGCTCGAGCAGACCCGACTTCGATTCGTGCTGGACCAACACCACCAGCGCCCCTGCCGCCCGCGCGCGCGAGGTGACGAGGTTGATTCGCTCTATCACCTGGGCCGACTCGAAGGTCTGGTGGATCCCTTCGCACAGGCCCCGTTGGACATCGATGACGATGACGGCGCGTCGATTGGCGGGTGGCATGGCGGGCAGCCGGCGCGGGGCCGGATTCGGTGGTCGGGCCGCTATCGTAGCTGGCGGGCCACGCCTTGCCTGCGACGGGCGGGGGGCTAGCGCACCGAGCGATAGAGACCGCTGCGGCTGCGCTGGCTCAGCACCAGCTGCCACAGCTGGCCCTGGCGCGAACGGAAGAGTCCGGCGCACGAGAGCAGGTAGTACTTGAACATGCGGTAGAAGCAGGTGTCGTAGCGCGAGCTCAGCTGCGGCCAGGCGGCGTCGAAACGCTCCCACCACGCCATCAGCGTGCGGTCGTAGTCGGGGCCGAAGTTGTGCCAGTCCTCGATCAGGAAGCGACCCGCGATCGCCTGCGCGAGTTCGCCGGGAGCGGGGAGCTGGCCGTTGGGAAAGATGTATTTGTCGGTCCAGGGGTCGACCGCGGCCGTCGGTGCGTGGGTGCCGATCGTGTGCAGAAGGAAGAGGCCGTCCGGGTTCAGCAGCCTCCGTACCGTGTCGAAGAAGGTGCGGTAGTTCTTGCGCCCGACGTGTTCGAACATGCCGACCGAGGCGATCTTGTCGTAGCGGCCGACGAGGGCGCGGTAGTCCTGGACCTCGATGGCAATCGGCAGGCCGCGGCAGCGCTCGCGAGCGAGCACGGCCTGTTCCTGCGACACCGTGATGCCGGTGACTCTCGCGCCGAACTTTTCGGCCGCATACCGTGCCAGGCCGCCCCAGCCGCAGCCGATGTCGAGCAGCGATTCTCCGGGCGCGAGTTCGAGCTTGCGGCAGATCAGGTCGAGCTTGGCTTCCTGCGCCTGGTCGAGGTTGTCGGCGTGTGCCCACCAGGCGCAGGAATAGATCATCCGGGCGTCGAGCATGGCGGCAAAGACGTCGTTGCCGATGTCGTAGTGGCGGCGGCCGACTTCGAAGGCGCGGGCGCGTGACTGCCGGTTAAAGAGGCGTGCCCGCAGCGCATCGCCCGCCAGCCGCAGGCGCGCGATGCCGCGGGCCTGGGTGTCGAGATCGGCGCGCAACACGGCGGTGAAAAACTCGTCGAGCCGTTCGCAATCCCACAGGCCGTCCATATAGGTTTCGCCCAGTCCCAACGACCAGTGCGCAAGCACGTCGCGAAACACGCGTTCGTCGTGGATCTGGGGATTGGCGGCGCCGGGGGTATTGATGCTCAGTCCGGCGCGGGCGAGCAGTTCGGCGAGCACGGTGGGCACCGGAAGCTCGGGGGGCGACGGGTGGGTCGAGGAAACAATGGCGCTCAAGTCCATTCCTCCCACGCAAGAGCCGGAACCCGAGGCCGGCGGGGTGACGCCAGGGTCCATCTCAACGATGGCGGGCGTCGGTCTCTTGGATGCTAATGCCGGTGGCGCAAGGACCGACAGCGGGTCCACGCAGCTTGGGAAGAACGCCTGGCCGGCACGGCGTGCCGGCCAGGGCGGGGCGCCTGCATCCGGGCGGACGCAGGCGCGGGGCCGACGGTTCAGAGGGCGCGGGTG
>JAEZVV010000119.1 GCA_023443095.1 Pseudomonadota bacterium | reverse complement strand
CGCTGGCGCAGGCGGCCCTCCGCCGCGCGCCCGGCTCGCTCGACTGGCGGCGCCGGCTCGCCCAGGTCGGCGACTGGAGCGGCAACGCTCCGCTCGCGCTCGAGCAATGGCGACAGATCGCGCGCAGCACCCGCAGCCAGGAGGCCTGGCTCGAAGTCGAGCGGCGCGCGCCGCAAGTCCTGGACCACGCCGCCTGGCTCGAAGCCCTGCTCGAGCTTCATCGCCGCGACGCTTCGCAGGAACGGGCCCGAGCGATCGTCACCGCGCACGAACTGCTGGGCAACGCCGAAGCGGCGATCGACTTTCTCGCCGCCCTGAAGCTCCCTAACCAGCGCGAGTGGGCGCTCGAGACCCGCGCCATGCTCGAGGCCAACCTCGGGCGCGAAGCCGAACGCGCACACACGCTGCGCCGCCTGATCGCCGACTTCGGTCCCACCGCGTCACGCGCGAGCGAGCTCGCCAACGCCGAGTTCGCTCGCGGCAATCCGCGCGCCGCCTGGGACGCGCTGCGGCTGGCCCGGGCCGTCGCCGGGGCCGACCCCGACTACTGGAACACTTACGCCCAACTCGCCCAGCTGCTGGGAGAGCGCGACGAGGCCGTGCTGGCACTCCGGCAGCTGATAGCCAGCGGCAACGCCGACGAAAGCACCTACCTCGGCGCGGTCAACCTGCTTGGCCCCCAGGACCCGGTGGGCGCAGCCGCAATCGCCGCAGCCGGCTGGCAGCGCTGGCACACGCCCTACCTGGCGACGCAGGTGCTCGCCTTGTACGAGCGCGGCGGCAAGCCCGAAGCCGCACGCCGGTTCCTGGCGCGGCTCTCGCCCGACGAACGCAAGCGCCTCGAACTCAACCCCAGCTTTCTGGCCGCCCGGGCCAACTTCCGCCTGAGCCAGGGCGAAGCCAAGGCCGCGCTCGAAGACGCGCGCCGCGGTCTGCGCGGACAGCCGGGCCAACCCGACCTCGTCGCGCTGGTGTTGTGGTCGGCGGTCGCCGCGGGCGACGCTGCCATCACTCGCACCACGCTGGCCGGGCAGGAGGCGCTGGCCCTGCAGCAGGCGGCGCTCTGGCCGGCCTGGGCGGCGGGCTGGCTCGCGCTCAACGAGCCGCGCCGCGCCCTGCCCTGGCTGCAGCGTCTGCTGCGCAGCGCGTCCGACCCGCTGACCTGGCTCACCTACGCCGATGCGCTCGACCAGCTCGGCCAGGGCGACCTCGCCTGGCGGGCCCGACGCCATGCCTGGCTGGCGCTGCGCGGCAACCGGCTGCCAGCGGCCGCACCCGAACTGCCCGCCCGCCTGCTCAACCTCGCCCCGCTCTTTGAAAGCGGCGATGCCGGCCGGGCGCGGCTGCGCCACCTTCTGGCCGACTCCAGCCAGTCCGGCCACCGCGAAGCCGCCCTGTCGTGGTTCCTCAGCCGCGAACTCGACGAACTGGCCCGGGCCTGGATGCTGGCTCGATATTCAAACAACCTGGCGCGACCCGCCTGGGCCGAGCTGTCGCTGGCCCTGGCTCAGGACGACCGCACCCACGTCGCCCAGTTGCTCGACTCGGTCGCCGACTGGCTGCCGGCGCAGGACCGCATCACCGGCGCGTCTCGGCTGCGCCGCAGCGGCCAAGCGCAGGACCTCGCCTTCGCTGGCGCCGAGCGTGCTCCCGACAGCGACGAAGCCCACGCCCAGCTCACCGAAACTCTGCTCGAGCGCCCGGTGAGCAGCGGCCTGTCGTTCGAGCAGCAGCGCCAATGGCCGCTTTCCACCCAGACGACCCGGCTTGGCACCGGCCTGCGGCCGACGCCGCGCAGCACCCTCCAGCTGGAGGCCAAACTGCAGCACCATGCCTCCCGCGACGCCGCGGTGCTCGCCAGCGTACCGGCGCGCGACCGCGAAGCTGCCGCGGTCCTGACCTGGCCCGGCGCGGGCGACAGCACGCTCAGGGCCCGCTTCAATGTCCGTTCCGCCCTCCACACCCAGGCCGGCGCGGCGCTCGAACTCGAGCAGCCCGCCCCGGGCCGGCTGCAGCTGAAGGGCAGCGCCGAATGGCGCCAACCCACCGACGAAAACGCCTACCTCACGCTCGGCGCCGCGCGCGACCGCCTGGCCGGCCAGCTGTTGTGGCAGGCCACGCCGCGCGAGTTCGTCTCCCTCACCCTCGACGCCAGTCGCTACCTCACCCAGACCGGAGCTGCGATCGGCAACGGCCATTCGCTGCGGATCGAGGCCGGTAGCTCGATCAACATGGGCTACCCCCAGGTCGGTGCACGCCTGTGGTGGCTCGACCAGAGCTACAGCGGCAGCGGTGCGATCGACCCTTCGATCGCGCCCCTGGTGCCGGCCGACCTGCGCTACCTGGGCTCGCGTTTCCTCCTGCCCCCCAACTCGCAGCAGATCGGCCTGACCCTGAGCGCGGGCAGCAGCGCCGCCGAGGGCTACTCCCGCGCCTGGCGCCCCTGGGGCGAGCTGTCGGCCTACCGCGACTCGCTGAGTGGGATGAACACCAACTGGACCCTGGGCGTGGCCGGATCGCTGGCCGGGTCCGACCGCCTGGCCCTGGTCTGGTCCGGCGGCACCGCCACCAGTTCGAACCCGGTGCCGTATCGCCGAGTCGGGCTGAGCTGGCAGTGGTTCCACTGAGCGCTGCCGCGCCGCATCGCCTTGATTCGGCGCGAGCCAATCCGGGCCGGCCCGTGATTCAATTGGCCCCATGAAAAAGGAAGCATCGTGAACCTTCGCACTTTTCTTCGCGCTGCGTGCCTGAGCACGCTTCTGTTCGCCCTGGGCGCTTGTTCGACCATCGCGCGCGCACCCTTGCCAGCCCTCGAAGCCGGCGCCCGCTGGGCCGTTCTGCCGATGAGCAACGACACCGAAACGCCGCTCGCTGGCAACCGCGCCGCTGCGATCGTCGAAGCGGTCCTGCGCGCCAACGGCGTCGATCGGCTCGAACGCGCGCCGCAGTCCGACACCGCCGACGCCTTGTTCGATCCCGCAACCGCGGTATCGCTGACGCAGTCGCTCGACTGGGCGCGGGCCAAGGGCGTGCGTTACGCGCTCACCGGCAGCGTCACCGAGTGGCGCTACAAGGTCGGAGTCGACGGCGAACCTGCGGTCGGCCTGACCCTGCAGCTGATCGACGTGCCCCAGGGCACGGTCGTGTGGTCGGCCACCGGCAGCCGCGCCGGCTGGAGCCGGCAGTCGCTGTCGGGAACGGCGCAGCAGCTGATCGAAGACCTCGCCCGTCCGCTCGCCGCCGCCGCCCGCTCCTGATGAGCGAGACCCATCTCAGCCCTGCCGACGCCGCGGGGCGCAAGCTGCTGCCACGCACCGTCACGCTCTGGCGCACGGCCTCCGACTGGCGCGTCGCCACGGCCGAGTCGGTGGCGCTGATGCTGCTGGGGATCGCGTTCAGCGTCTGGCTGCGGCCGCAAGACCCCTTCTGGAGCGAAGCGAGCTTTCCCTGGCTGTGGCTGCTATCGACCGTGGTCGCCCTGCGTTACGGTTCGCTCCAGGGCCTGGTGGCGATCGTCACGGCCGCGCTCGCCTGGCTCGCCCTGGTTCGCTTCGGCGCCATGCCGCTGGCCTTTCCGCGGGTCGAGTTCCTCGGCGGCCTGGTGCTCGCCCTGGTGGCCGGCGAGTTCTCGGATGTCTGGACCTCGCGCCTGAACCAGGCGCATGCGGTCAGCGCCTACCTCGACGAGCGCCTGCAGTCGCTCACCCGCAACCATTTCCTGCTGGGCGTCTCGCACGAACGGCTGGAGCAGGAACTGATTTCGCGCCCCTATACCTTGCGCGAAATGATGGTGACCCTGCGTGGCCTGATCCTGGCCGACACCACCACCGCCCTGCCGGCCGCAGCCTGGCTGCTGCAGTTCCTGGTGCAGAGCGCCCGCATCGAATCGGCCGCCCTGCACGCCTGGGACGGCGAAAAACTCGCGCTCGAGCCGGTCGCCGAAATCGGCTCCCCGGGGCCGCTCGCCACCGGCGACGCGATGCTGGTCGCCGCACTCGCCGACGGCCAGCTCACCCATGTCCAGAGCGAACAGATCACGCTGGCCGAACAGCCCAGCCAATATTTGATCTGCGCGCCCTTGCTCGCCTCGGGCGGCCGCCTGCTCGGCGTCCTGGTGGTACGGCGCATGGCCTTCACCGCACTGTCGCTCGAGACCTTGCAGTTCATGACGGTGGCGCTCGGTTATTACGCCGACGGTGTCGACGCGGCCGCGGTGGCGCGCCCGATCGTGCTCGCCGATCCGCGTTGTCCGCAGCCCTTCGCCACCGAACTGGCGCGGCTGGCGCGGATCGAAGCCATCACCGGCATGCGTTCGGCCCTGGTCGCTTTCGTTGTGCGAGAGGACACGCAGATTCCGGCCGCCGAGTGGTTCGCCCGCATCCGCCGCCTGCGCCGCGCCACCGACCTCGACTGGGAAGTCAGCCGCGCACCGCGGCGCGCGCTGGTGGTGCTGCTGCCGCTCACCGGCGAAGGTGGCGTAAGCGGTTACCTCGAACGCGTCGCGTCCGCCTTGCGCGAGCAATACGGCATGGACATGGGCGCCGGCGGCCTGACGGTGCACACCAGCCTGCTCGACTCGCGGCCGCCCGTCACTCAGCTGCACGCCTTCCTCGAGCGGCTCAATGCTTAAGCTCTGGCTCTCGGCCTTCGGCCTGGAATCGGGGGCTCTGGGCGTTCTTGGCGCCGGCCTCGCCGACGGCTGGGCGTTGCTGGGCTTTTTTTCCCTGCACGCGGGCGCTTCGCTGTGTGTGGCGCTCGCCGGTGCGCTGCTGTTTCCGCCCTCCCTGCGGCAGCCCCGGCGCGGCCTGCTGGCGCTTCTGTTCGGGCTGTCGTTTTTCGTCCCGGTATTCGGGCTGCTGTGTGTGCTGGCCGGGGTCTACGCCGGCTGGCTTTTCCCGTCGATCGGCCCGCGCGCACGTTTCCCTTTTGTCGCCACGCCCGAATATTCGTCCGAGCGCGAACTGGCCGCCGGCCCGCTGCGCGGCAGCGCGATCCGCGCCCAGCTGCGCGACCGCACCGCCGCCCCCGAACGCCGCCTGCAGGCCCTGATCCTGCTGGGCGAAACCGCGCCGCAGTCGGCCGCCCCGCTCCTGCACGAGATCCTCGCCGACCCGCTCGAGGACATGCGCCTGCTCGCCTACGGCATGCTCGACAAGCGCGAAAAGGAAATCAGCGAGCGTTTGGCCGCGGCGCGCCGGCGCCTGGCGACGGCCCAGCTTGCGGGCGACCTCCCGGCGCAGAACCAGGCGTGCCGCGCAATCGCCCACCTGTATTGGGAACTGGTCTACCAGAACCTGGCGCAGGGCGACATGGCCAACTTCGCTCTCACGGAAGCCCTCTCCCACGCCGAGCGGGCGCTCGAGGGCAGCGCCGCCGACGGCGCCGTATGGTTGCTGATCGCCCGCATCGAACTGCGCCGCGTGCAGCTCGACGCCGCCGACCAGGCGCTGCAACGCGCATTGGAAACCGGGCTGGCGCGACGCGCCGCCATTCCCTACCTGGCCGAGCTGCGCTTTCGCCAGGGACGCATGAAAGAGATCAGCGGCCTGATGTACGAACTCGGAACCCAACCCGCGACCGGCCCTCTGGCCGCGCTGCAAGAATATTGGGCCGCCTGACATGAAATCCGACCGCGACGTTTTGCGGACCGCCGACGAAGTCGACGTCCTGCTCCTGCTCGAAGGCACTTTCCCCTTCATCCGGGGCGGCGTTTCGAGCTGGGTCGACCAGATCATCCGCGGCTTCCCCGAGCTGAAGTTCGGCGGCATCTTCCTCGGCAGCCAGCGCAAGGACTACGGTCCTCCTCGTTACGAACTGCCGGACAACCTGGTCCACCTCGAGTGTTTCTACATCCATGAACCGGACGCGGTGCTCGCCGAACCGCGCGCGATGCCGGGCGACGCAGCCGCTTTCGAACGCGCGACCCGGCTGCACGACAACCTGCGCATGCCCGAACGGGCAACCGAAGCCAATTCGCTGCTGCAGCGGCTCCTGCCGCTGATGGCGCCGGGCGGTGCGCTCGACGCGCCAGCCTTCCTGCATTCTCACCAAGCCTGGGCCACCATCACCCGCGAATACGAGGCGCGCTGCACCGACCCCTCGTTTGTCGACTATTTCTGGACCATCCGCACCATGCACGCGCCGATCTGGCGCCTGCTCGGCGCCGCCCACCGCGCGCCGCGGGCGCAGGTGCTGCACACGATTTCGACCGGTTACGCCGGCTTCCTCGGCACCCTGCTCAACCAGATCCAGGGCGCGCCGCTGCTGGTGAGCGAACACGGCATCTACACCAAGGAACGCAAGATCGACCTGTTCCAGAGCGATTGGCTGCACGACAACCGCAGCGAGTTCGAACGCGGCGGCGAACTGGCGTATTTCCGCGGCCTTTGGATCCGCTTCTTCGAGGCGGTCGGCCGCCTGTGTTACGACTCGGCGCACAACATCGTCGCCCTGTTCGAGGCCAACCGCCTGCGCCAGGTTGCCGACGGCGCGCCGGCGGAACGCACGCGCAGCATTCCCAATGGGGTGGCGCTGACGCGCTTCGCCCCGCTGCGCGAGCAGCGCCGCTTCGACGCCGACGGCAGGCCGCCGCTGGTCGCTTGCTTGATCGGCCGGGTGGTGCCGATCAAGGACGTGAAGACCTTCATCCGGGCAATGCGGACCGTGGTTTCGCGCCTGCCCGAGGCCCAGGCCTGGATTGCCGGCCCCGAGGAAGAGGACCCCGAATACGCACGCGAATGCCGGCTGCTGGTGGAGAGCCTGGAACTGACCGGCAACGTGAAGTTCCTCGGGTTCCAGAACGTCGCCGAACTGCTGCCCCAGGTCGGCCTGGTGGTGCTGAGCTCGATCTCCGAAGGCTTGCCGCTGGTGGTCCTCGAGGGCTACGCCGCCGGCACGCCGTGCGTGACCACCGACGTCGGCTCGTGCCGCCAGCTGGTCTATGGCCTGGCGCCCGACGACACCGCGATCGGCGCCGCGGGCGAAGTGGTGCGTATCGCCGATCCCGACGGGCTGGGGTCGGCGATCACCCGCCTGCTCGCCGAACCCGAACGCTGGCAGACGGCAAGCCGCGCCGCCATCGAGCGGGTCGAGACCTTCTACACCGACGCCCAGATGTTCGACGCCTACCGCGCGCTTTACCTCGACGCCATGACCGCCAGCGCCCGGGAGAAGAACTGATGGCAGGCATCGGCTACGAGCTGCGCCGCATCCTCAACCGCGGCACCCTGGTCAGCCTGCTGTCGGCGTATGGCTACGCCGGCATCATCGGTTCGGGGCCCTGGGTCCTGTCCATCCTGGGAGTGCTGCTGGTGGGCCTGGTGTCGATCTCGACCCAGGGCCCGAACACGGCGGTGGCTCAGTTCCAGGTCTCGGTCACCTACCTGATCGCCTTCAGCCTGATCCTCACCGGGCCGCTCCAGCTTGCCTTCACCCGCTTCGTGTCGGACCGCATGTTCGAGAAGTCCGACGCGGTCGTCCTGCCTAACTTCAACGGGGTGCTGCTGGTGACGACCTGGGTCGCGGGGCTGATTGGCCTGCCCGTGGCGATCTTATTTTTCGACGGCGAGCCGGTGGTCTACCGCCTGCTGATGGTGGCGGGTTTCGTCCTGCTGGCCGACATCTGGATCGCCACGATCTTCCTCTCCGGCCTCAAGCAGCATCAGGCGATCCTTGCGCTCTACGGCGTGGGTTACGGGGTGTCGGTGATCGCCGCGCTGGTGCTCGCCAAGCTGGGCCTGGCCGGGCTGCTCGGCGGCTTCGTGATCGGGCAGGCGGTGTTGTTGGCGGGAATGATCGCGCTGGTGGTGCGCGCCTTCCCTGCCACCCGTTTCATGAGTTTCGGGTTCTTCCGGCGCGACCAGCATTTCCGCACCCTGATGCTGATCGGGCTCGCCTACAACCTCGGCATCTGGATCGACAAGTTCATCTTCTGGCTGTGGCCGCCCACCAGCCAGGAAATCATCGGCCCCTTGCGCGCCTCGCTGATCTACGACCTGCCGATCTTCCTCGCTTACCTGTCGATCATTCCGGGCATGGCGGTTTTCCTGCTGCGGCTCGAGACCGATTTCGTCGACTGGTACGACTCGTTCTACGACTCGGTGCGCGGCGGCGGTTCGCTGGCGATGATCGAACGCCTGCGCAACGGCATGGTCGAATCGGCCCGCATGGGCTTGCAGGAAATCATCAAGATCCAGGCGATCACGGCGCTGGTCGTGATCATCGCCGGCAGCGCTATCCTGAACTGGCTCGGCATCTCGACCCTGTACGCGCCGCTGCTCAACGTCATGGTGGTGGGAGCCGGCATGCAGGTGGTGCTGCTCGGCCTGCTCAACGTGCTTTTCTATCTCGACCGCCGCCGCCAGGCGCTCGCGCTCACGGTATTGTTCCTGGTCCTCAACGCGATCGGCACCGCGATCTCGCTGCGGCTCGGCCCGGAGTTCTATGGCTACGGCTACGCCGGCGCCCTGCTGATCACCTGCGTGGTCGGCGCCCTGCTGCTGGATCACGAGTTCGAGAAGCTCGAGTACCGCACCTTCATGTTGCAGAGGGGCGCATGAACCCCGACCGGGAGTTGCCGCGATGAGTCTCGCGATCGTCAGGTCCCGCAGTCTGGCCGGGATGTTCGCCCCGGAAGTGACGGTCGAGGTGCACCTGGCCAACGGCCTGCCGTCGTTCACCCTGGTCGGCCTGCCCGAAACCGAGGTCAAGGAAGCCCGCGAGCGGGTGCGCGCCGCGATCCAGAACAACCGTTTCGAGTTCCCGTCGCGGCGGATCACGGTCAACCTTGCTCCAGCCGACCTGCCCAAGGAATCGGGGCGCTTCGACCTGCCGATCGCGATCGGCATCTTGGCCGCCAGCGGCCAGATTCCGACCCGCCACCTGTCACGCTACGAGTTCGCGGGCGAGCTGTCGCTGTCGGGCGAACTGCGCCCGGTGCGGGGAGTGCTGGCGATGACCTACGCGCTGGCCAAGGCGGCGCAGAACAATCTCCCGCGCGCCTTCATCCTGCCCGCCGCCAACGCCGACGAGGCAGCCCTGGTCGGAACGATTCCGATTTTCCCGGCCGCAAGCCTGGCCGAGGTGGTGGCGCACCTCGCACACGAAGCCGGCGACGAACACGCCGCTCCGCTGCAACGGCACGACGCCACCGCCCGCATCGGCCGCCCGGCTTACGCCGACCTCGCCGACGTCAAGGGCCAGGCCACTGCCAAGCGGGCGCTGGAGATCGCCGCCACCGGTGGCCACAGCCTGCTGCTGTCGGGCCCGCCCGGCACCGGGAAGACCATGCTGGCACAGCGCCTGCCCGGCATCCTGCCGCCGATGAGCACCGACGAGGCGCTCGAATCGGCCGCGGTCCTGTCGCTGGCCGGCCAGTTCTCGCCGCAACACTGGGCCGAGCGGCCGTTCCGGGCGCCGCACCACAGCGCCAGCCCGGTCGCCCTGGTCGGCGGCGGCAACCCACCGCAGCCGGGCGAGATCTCGCTCGCCGATCGCGGGGTGCTTTTCCTCGATGAACTGCCGGAGTTCGACCGTCGCGTCCTGGAAGCCATGCGCGAGCCGCTCGAGTCCGGCCGCATCGCAATCGCCCGCGCCGGCCGTCACGTCGAGTTCCCGGCGCGCTTCCAGCTGGTGGCGGCGATGAACCCCTGTCCCTGCGGCTGGCGCGGCGACCTCCGCCAGGCCTGCCGCTGCACGCCGGACCAGGTCGCCCGCTACCAGGAGCGGATCTCCGGCCCTCTGCTCGACCGCATCGACATGCGGGTCGACGTGCCGGCCCTCAGCGGCGACGAACTCACGGCTCTGCCCGACGGCGAACCCAGCTCCGTCGTCGCCGAGCGGGTCGAGCGCGCGCGCAACCGGGCGCTGGCCCGCCAGGGCAAGCCCAACGAGGCACTCGCCGGCATCGAGATCGAACGCGCCTGCCGCCCCGAAGGCGTGGTCAAACAGTTGCTGCACGCCGCCAGCCAGCGTCTGGGGTGGTCGGCACGGTCCTACCACCGCGTGCTCAAGCTCGCGCGCAGCATTGCCGACCTCGCCGGCGAAGACAAACTCAACACCGCCCACGTGGCCGAGGCGATCCAGGCCCGGCGCGCCCTGGGCCGCCGCGACTAAGGGGTGTGGACACTCACCGGCGCGAGTGCGGTTACCGCTCCATCGGCCTCCCAGGCTGTCCCCAGCCCCAGCCACACCAGGGCGATCAGCAGCAGCGCCGCGGCCAGCGCCACCCAGTGGAAACTCAGCCGCACCGCGGGCGTCCCGCCGGGTTTTAGGCGCGGTGGCCCGCCCGCCGCCTCGATCGCAAGCAGCAGGCGCTCGAGATCCGCCCCCCAGCGCGCATCCGACAGCACCACCGCCTCGATCTGAGCCAGCCCTGACAAGTCGGCGGGCAAGTCT
Source organism: Pseudomonadota bacterium (assembly GCA_023443095.1). Taxonomy (GTDB): domain Bacteria; phylum Pseudomonadota; class Gammaproteobacteria; order Burkholderiales; family Burkholderiaceae_F; genus JAEZVV01. The sequence continues at coordinate 40,543 of JAEZVV010000119.1, read as the reverse complement.
TCGGCCGCCGGCCGCGCCGCGCCGCCCACCAGCACCAGCAGGACCGGAGCCGGCCGGGCCAAAGCCGCGGCCACTTCAAGGCGCACCAGGTCATCGTCGCGGTCCAGGCAGCGACGACCGGACCGGTCGCTCGCCGCGAGCCAGCCCGGACCTATCAGCACCAGCGACAGGGTGCTGGCATCGGCAGCAGCGGCAATGGCCGCGGCGAAATTCTCGTCGGCGCGAAGGGCCTCGACGTCGAACAGGACTTGCTCGCGGCCAAAAGCGCGAACCAGGGCCTGCGCCAGACGCATCGCGCGTTCGCCGCTGTCGCGGCGCCGGTAGCTAACGAAGATCCCGCCCATGACGGCCCTCCTGCAGGAAAGGCTTCGTCGAACCAGTATCGGTTGCAGCCCGGCCCCGAAGGAAGAGAGTTCTCCGCCCGGATCCGGCAAATACCGCATATGCGCCGGATTTTCCCGTTTTGCCGGCCGTGGCCGCCCACTCAAGGCGGCGAAAGGCGGAAAGACAGGAAGAAGTTGTCGACGACCTCCGGGGGCAGTTCGCCGTCGGCGCCCAGCACTACCAGCTGGTACAGGTGGCGATCGACGATGAACCAGCGCGCGTAGACGCGGCCGACTCGATGCTGCGGCCCCAGCCTGGCCTGCGCCTGCACCGCCCGCCCCAAGAGCAGCTCGCGACCCGACGGCAGCAGCAGGGTCGCGGCTTCGTGCGCGACATCGGTGGCGGCGACATTGCTCAAGAGCTGGGCACTCAGCCACGCCAGCAGGCGCTCGCGGGCTTGCGGATCGGCCGCCAGCGCCGGCGGCAGCTCGGCTTCGCCGATGGCAAACAAGGTGCCGCCCACGCCGGTCGAACTCATGCTCAGGCGGAGGCGGGTGCCGGCTGCATCGATGTCGCGGCTCTCAAGCCGCGGCCGGTCCGGCAAAGCGGCGGTCCAGCTGCCGTCGGCGGCGCGGATCTCGCGCCAGTTCCACGGGTTGCAGCCCGCCAGCAGCAGCGCCAGCAGGAACACCACCCCACGACGGCTCCCGCCGCCGCCCAACCGGTTGACGCTCAATTCTCGATCAGCGTGGCCGCCCGCGAACGGGTGCAGCCGGTGCGGGCGCCGGCTCGGCCTTCTTGGGCGGTCGATGCGGACGCGTCTTGCCGAAGCTGCCCTGATAGATCTTGCCGCGCCGGGTGCGCGAATCGCCCTTGCCCATGCCTGCCTCCATGAGTTTTGCCGCCGGCTTGACGGTCCGCATCAGTATATTCACCAGCCCTTTTACAATGGCCACAGGAGGTGCTTGTCATGGCACTGGTCGTTTTCCGCTCCAAAGCGGCCGGCGAGATTTTCATGTTCGCCGAAACTGCCCGCCGGGTTTTCGAAATTCTGGGCCGCGCGGAAGCGCCGCGCGGTGTGATCGTCGCCGACGATGTTCCTGCGGCCTTGGCCGCCATCGAAGCGGCGGTCGAGGCCGAACGAGAGCGCGACAAGGCCGCCGACGACCAGGCCGAGCTCGCCGACCGCGCGGGCGACGGCGCGGCGCCGCCGCGCGCCATCACCCTCGCGCAGCGCACCTGGCCGCTGGTGGAAATGCTGCGTGCTGCCCGCAAGAAGTCAGTCGAGGTCACCTGGGGGATCTGAGCGTCCGGCGATGGCATTCGCGCGGTTCGTTCGTGGTGCTGCCCTGCGCCAGCTGCTGGCAGGCGGAGTGGCGCTCGCCTTCATGGCGGCCGGCGTGGCCCTGGCCTTGCGCGCGCTGTCGATCGACAGCGATTCGTACCTCCGCTTCAACCGCTCGAATCAGATCGGCCAGCTGACGCTCGAGATCCAGCAGCTCGCCACCGAACTGCGCGCCTGGGAGGCCGGCCTCCTGCTCGAGGTCCTGAACCACGCCGACACCGAACCCTTAACCGAACACCTCGATTTCAACGGGCTCAGGCATTCGCTCGCCGCCATCGAGAGCCGGCTCGACCAGCTGGCCGAACTCGCCCCCGAGCGCAGTGAGCTCGAGAGCCTTCGAAGCTCCTTGACCGAGCTGGGAACGACCACTCTGACCACGCTCGAAGCGATCGCCCGCGGTCAGCAGTCCGCTCACACCGCAAGCCGCCGGTTGATCGAACGCAGCGCCCCGCTTTTCGATGCCTTCGACCAGGAGCTTGGCGAACTGGTGCAGGCCTTGTCGGAGCAGACCCGCGGCCATGTACGGGAAGCGCAACAGACCAACCAGTTCGCGCAGGCGCTGCTGGCGGCATTCAGCACTCTGGCGCTCGTCCTGGCGGGCTCGGCCGCGTGGATGGCGGTCCGCACCCGGCGCCAGAACGAGCGTCTGCTGGCCCGCCTCGGGGAGCTGGTTGAGCAGGACGCGCTGACCGGCATCACCAACCGGCGCGGCCTCGACCACCGGCTGCCGCGCGAACTGGTGCGGGCCGGGCGCGAACGCGAACCGCTGAGCCTGGTCATGATCGACCTCGACCACTTCAAACTCTTCAACGACTTGCGCGGGCACGCCGCCGGCGACGCCTTGCTGCGCGACATGGCACTGGCTTGGCAACCCGAGCTCCGGGGCGGCGACCTGTTCGCACGTTACGGCGGCGAGGAGTTCACCCTGGTACTGCCCGGCTCCTCGGCGCTCGACGCTGCCGCGATGATCGAAAGGTTGCGACCGCTGATGCCCGAACGGCAGACCTTCTCGGCCGGAATCGCCGCCTGGGACGGCATCGAATCAGCCGCCGCCCTGCTGGCGCGTGCCGACGCGGCCTTGTTGCGGGCCAAACGTGCCGGCCGCAACTGCAGCATCACGGCCGACTCGCCCGCCCCGCTGCGCGCCGCGGGCTGAGCGGATTGCCCAAGGCGGGCCGACCGCTGCCCCACCCCGCTCCTAGACTTGGCAGGTGGCACTTCTGCCCAGGCTCACAAGGAGGCTCGATGAAGACCCGTCCTGTTTTGGCGACCGCGCTGGTCGCTTGCGCCGCGGCCGTGGCGATCGTGACCGGTTCTGCCACGGCGCAACCGGACACAAGCCGCTCGGCCAATCTGCGCGCTGCGTTCGACCGCGCCGACGCCGACAAGAACGGCGTCGTCGACGTCGACGAAATCGTCGGCGACGCGATCCTGGTGTTTGCGGCCTACGACAAGAACCGCGACGGCTTTCTCGTGATCGAGGAGCTGCCGCGCCACGACCCGGCCCGCTTCAAGCGCGCCGACCGCGACGGCGACGGCAAGCTGTCTCTGTCCGAAGTCGCCAGCGACAAGGTCTGGGAGTTCTTCGAGGCCGACACCAACCGCGACGGCGTGCTCAGCTTTGAGGAAGTCACCGCCTACGCCAACCGTCCGCGCCAATAAGGAGAACGCCATGAAGCTTCGCACCCTCGTCGCTTCGACGGTCCTGGTCGCCGCCCTGCCCACGCTCTCAGGCTGCGCCAGTTACGACAACATGAGCGAGGCCGACAAGCGCCGCATGACCGGGCAAGTGGTGGGCGGCGTCACTGGCGCCGCGCTCGGTTCGCTGGTGGGCGGCGGCACCGGCAAAGCGATTGCCATCGGTGCCGGCGCCGTGGTTGGTGGCATCGTCGGCGGCGAAGTCGCCAACCGTTAAGCCCAGCCGCGGGCGGCGGCTTGCCGCCGCTCGATCGTTGCCGCCCAGCGCTCGGCAGTGAGCGGATCCGACAAACACATCGTCTGTTCGGAGCGGATCCGGGCCGAGCGCTCGAGCAGCTGGATGTCGGCCTCGTGTTCGCGCGCCACGTGGGCGTCCTCGAAAAACAGGATGCGCTGGCAGCGGCCTTCCAGGACTTCGCGTGCGATCTGGGCATCGCCGCCGCGCGGACCGCTCTGGTAGGGCTCGACCCAATCCTTGCGGCCGCGCGCAACCGCCAGCTCGTTGAGCAGGCGACCGGTGGTGCCGGTGGCCACGCGCCGGGAGAAACCGTCGAGCATCTCGAAGTGACGCTCGACAAAGGCCAGCATGTCCGACTTGCGGGCGTCGTGCGCCACCAGAGCGATACATTGCCGGGAAAAATCGAACCAGTCATCGAGTTCGGCCTGGGGCGCCAGGCCCTGGCGGATCCGCGCCAGCTCGACCCACTCGCGGGCATGCGCCAGCGTCGACACAAAGGGGCGGGAGTGGATCACGCACTCTCGCTTCAGGGCCAGGCCTTCCGGGAAGATCGAGGTCGGATCGTCGGGGTCGAGCAGGAAAAAGGCGGCGTCGATCGCGCTCGGCACGTCGCGTTCGACCACTCCCGCCACCAGGTGGATCACGCCGCCCTTGCGCCGCGAAGGCAGGCGGGTGATCGCCGCACCGGCCGGGATCAGGCCTTGCGCCGCCAGCGCGTCGTAGGTCTGGCCGACGATAGAGATGCGAGCGCCGAGCGGTCCGAGCAGGCTGGGGAAAATCTCGCGCGCGAGCCCGAACAGTTCGCCCGCCGGCGCTTCGCGATAGATGCGGCTGGCCGCGATTCCGATATGCATGGTTGTCACCCCAGGCTGGACGCAAGCCAGCGTTCGAGTTCGCTTGCTTCCGCGCCCTCGCGCGCGGCAAGGTCCTCGAGCTGATCCCGGCCGATGCGGCCGACGCTGAAATAGGTCGAGGCCGGGTGCGAGAAGTAGAAGCCCGACACCGCCGCCGCCGGCGTCATGGCGAAACTTTCGGTCAGCTCCATGCCAATCGCCTGCGTCGGCAGGATGTCGAACAGGGCGCGTTTGACGCGATGGTCGGGACAGGCCGGATAGCCGGGCGCGGGGCGGATACCACGGTAGGCCTCGGCGATCAGCTCGTCGTTGGCAAGCGACTCGTGCGGCGCGTAACCCCACAGATCCTTGCGCACGCGCTCGTGCATCAGTTCGGCATAAGCCTCGGCTAGGCGGTCGGCCAGGCTCTTCAACATGATCGCCGAATAATCGTCGTGGGTCTGGGCGAAAACCGCTTCGCGCGCCTCGATCCCGATGCCGGCGGTCACTGCGAACAGGCCGATGTAATCGGCGATGCCGCTAGCCTTGGGGGCGACGAAGTCGGCGAGCGCCCGGTTCGGCACCGCTACGCCATCGACCACCGGCTTGCGGTTCTGCTGGCGCAGGCCGCGCCAGGTAAAAAGAAGCTTGTCGCGCGATTCGTCGGCGTAGACCTCGATGTCTTCGCCGACCGAATTGGCAGGGTAGAAACCGACGCTGGCGTTGGCGGTCAGCCAATGTTCGGCGATCAAGCGCTCGAGCATGGCCCGCCCTTCGGCGTAGACCTCGCGCGCGTGGGCGCCGACGGTGGCGTCCTGCAGGATCGCCGGGAAGGAACCTGCCAGGTCCCAGGTCTGGAAGAACGGCCCCCAATCGATGTAGCGGGCGATCGCGGCCAGGTCGTGATTGCGGAACTCGCGGTGGCCGATGAACTTCGGCTTGGGCGGGACGTAACCGTCCCAGGTTATGCGGGTGGCGTTGGCGCGTGCCTCGGCGAGCGGGATCAGCTCGGGACCCTTCTTGCCCGCGTGCTGCTGACGGACCCGCTCGTATTCAAGCTTGAGCTCGTCGGTGAAACGGGTGGCGGACTCGTCGCTCACCAGGTTCTGGCACACGCCGACCGAGCGGCTCGCGTCCGACACATAGATCACCGGACCTTGATAATGCGGCGCAATCTTGACCGCGGTGTGAACCCGCGAGGTGGTGGCGCCGCCGATCAGGAGCGGGATCGAGAAGCCCTGGCGCTGCATCTCCTTGGCCACGTGCGCCATCTCCTCGAGCGAGGGCGTGATCAGGCCCGACAAACCGATCATGTCGGCGCCTTCCTCACGCGCGGTGCTGAGGATCTTCTCGGCCGGGACCATCACCCCCATGTTGACGACTTCGAAGTTGTTGCACTGGAGGACGACCGCGACGATGTTCTTGCCAATGTCGTGCACGTCGCCCTTGACGGTGGCAATCACGACCTTGCCCTTGGCCTTCATCGCGGTGCCGAGCAAAGCCTTTTCCTGCTCGATGAAGGGGATCAGGTGAGCCACCGCCTGCTTCATCACGCGCGCGCTCTTGACCACTTGCGGCAGGAACATCTTGCCGGCGCCAAACAGATCGCCGACGTGGTTCATGCCGTCCATCAGCGGGCCTTCGATCACTTCGATCGGGCGACCGCCGCGGGCGGCGATCTCGGCACGGCATTCCTCGGTGTCTTCGGTGATGAACTGGGTGATGCCGTGGACCATCGCATGCGCCAGCCGCTGACCGACCGGAAGGGCGCGCCAGGCAAGGTCTTCTTCTTTCTTCTTGCCGCCTGCCTTGACCTGCTCGGCAAACGCCACCAGGCGCTCGCTGGCGTCGGCGCGGCGATTGAGCACCACGTCCTCGACCCGCTCGCGCAGCTCGGGCTCGATCTCCTCGTACACGCCGAGTTGGCCGGCGTTGACGATGCCCATCGTCATTCCCGCCTTGATCGCGTGGTACAGGAAGACGGTGTGGATCGCTTCCCGCACATGGTCGTTGCCGCGGAAGCTGAAACTCACGTTGGAGACGCCGCCGCTGATCTTTGCGTACGGCAGGTGACGCCGGATCCAGCGGACGGCTTCGATGAAGTCGACCGCGTAATTGTTGTGTTCCTCGATCCCGGTGGCGATGGCGAAGATGTTGGGATCGAAGATGATGTCTTCGGGCGCAAAGCCGACCGCCTGGGTGAGCAGGTCGTAGCTGCGTTTGCAGATCGCGATCTTGCGCTCGAAGGTGTCGGCCTGGCCCTGCTCGTCGAAGGCCATCACGATCACCGCTGCGCCATAGCGCTGAGCAAGCCGCGCGTGGCGCAGGAACTCGGCCTCGCCTTCCTTCATCGAAATCGAGTTGACCACCGCCTTGCCCTGCACACACTTCAGGCCAGCCTCGATCACACTCCACTTCGAGCTGTCGATCATGATCGGCACGCGCGAGATGTCGGGCTCGCTCGCGATCAGGTTCAGAAAGCGCGTCATCGCCGCCTGCGAGTCCAACATGGCTTCGTCCATGTTGATGTCGATGACCTGGGCGCCGTTTTCGACCTGCTGGCGCGCCACCGCCACCGCTTCCTCGAACTGTTCGTTAAGGATCAGGCGGGCGAAGGCCTTCGAGCCGGTAACGTTGGTGCGCTCGCCCACGTTGACGAAGAGACTCTCTTCATTGACGTTCAAGGGCTCGAGGCCGGCCAGGCGCAGCTCGGGAGCGATGCTGGGCACGGCACGCGGCGCCAGCCCCTCGACTGCGCGCGCGATCGCGGCGATGTGTCCGGGCGTGGTGCCGCAGCAGCCGCCGGCGATATTGACGAAGCCGGCCTGGGCAAACTCCTGCAGCAGGCTGCCGGTGATGTCCGGAGTCTCGTCGAATCCGGTCTCGCTCATCGGGTTGGGCAGGCCGGCGTTGGGGTAGACGCTCACGAAGGTGTCGGCCTTGGCCGCCAGCTCCTCGATATACGGCCGCATCAGCGCCGCGCCGAGAGCACAGTTAAGGCCGATCGCGAGCGGCCTGGCATGACGCACCGAATTCCAGAACGCCTCGACCGTCTGCCCCGAGAGAATCCGGCCCGAGGCGTCGGTCACAGTGCCGGAAATGATCACAGGCAACCGCAATCCGCGCCGCTCGAACTCGGCTTCGGCCGCGTAGATCGCGGCCTTGGCGTTCAAGGTGTCGAAAATCGTCTCGATCAGCAGCAGGTCGGCACCGCCGTCGATCAGGCCCCGGATCTGCTCGCCGTACGATTCGGCGAGCACGTCGAAACTCACGTTGCGCGCGCCCGGGTCGTTGACGTCGGGCGAGATCGACGCGGTTTTGGGCGTAGGGCCCACCGCGCCCGCGACAAAACGCGGCTTCTCAGGGGTCGAATATTTGTCGCAAGCGGCGCGGGCGATACGAGCCGCCGCCACGTTCATCTCGTAGGCCAGGTGGGCGAGCTGGTAGTCCTCCTGCGCCACGCTGGTGGCACCGAAGGTATTGGTCTCGACCAGGTCGGCGCCCGCGGCCAAGTAGGCCTCGTGGATCTCCTGGATCACGTGCGGTCGGGTGAGCAGCAGCAGTTCGTTGTTGCCCTTGAGGTCGACCGGGTGAGCATCGAACTCTCGCGTGTGTTCGAGACCTCGGTACTGCTCCTCGGTGAGCTTGTAGCGCTGGATCATCGTGCCCATCGCGCCATCGAGGATCAGGATCCGGCGCGACATGAGCTCGCGCAGTTGGGCATCGACGGGGCTGAGGGCAGGTTGACGGAAGCTCATCGGTAGACAGGGCTAGTCTGGGAAGGCGGTCATTGTAGGGCTTGGGGGCCTGTCTTCCGGCAGCGCACCGAGAGGCATGACGCTCGCCCCGCATCAGGTCCGCTCCCGCGGCACGACGCCGACCTAGCCGTTAGGCTCGCAACGCCCAATCCCGGGAGAGGTCCATGGTCGACGCCCTCGTTCCCACACTCGCCTCGCTGCTCCTGAGGGTGGCCTTTGTCGCCCTTTTCCTCGCCACCGCCATCCCCAAACTCAGCGGTGGCACGGCAGGCGTGGTCCAGACCTTCGAAAGCCAGTTCGCCAACACCTGGATGCCCCGATGGGCCGTCGCCCTGATCGCCCGGGTCTCGGGTCCGGTCGAGATCCTGATCGTGATCTGGCTTGCCACCGGCTTCGCCTTGCCGCTGGCCTGGTGCTTCACCGGGCTGTGGTGTGTCTCGCTCGCCTTCGGCATGGCGGTCGCTGGCCAATACCCCAACGCCGCGCAGAACTTCATCTACGTCGGCCTCGCCACCGCCGGGCTGATGCTTTCGCCCTTCGATCCCTTCCGCCTCGGCCTCTAGATCCTCACGCGGCGCGGCGCTCCAGGGCGCGGGCGCTGCGGATGAAATCGGCCGCACGCTCGCCGATCATCATCGCCGGCGCATTGGTATTGCCGGAGACCAGGGTCGGCATGACCGAACAATCGGCCACCCGCAGGCCGTTGACTCCCCGCACCCGCAGCTGCGGGTCGACCACGGCGCGTTCGTCCGACCCCATGCGGCAGGTGCCCACCGGGTGGTAGATCGTGTCGGCGTGGGCGCGGATCGCGGCGCGGATCTCGTCGTCGGTGTTGACTTGCGAGAAATAGATCTCGCGCGAGCGGTCGGCGCCAGCGACCGGAGCGAAAGCGGGCTGGGCGAAGATCCGGCGCGCGAGCTTGAAGCCCTGGACCAGGAGCTCGAGGTCGCGTTCGTCGCTCAGGAAACGGGGGTCGATCACCGGCGCATCGCGCGTGTCGCTCGAAGCGAGCCTCACGCTGCCGCGCGAAAATGGCCGCAGCGCGCAGGTATGGCAGCTCATGCCGTTGCCCCAGTGCCAGGTGCGGTTGTGGTTGTCGACCATGCCGATCACGAAGTGCATCTGCAGGTCGGGCCGCTCGAGCTCGGGGCGGCTCTTCAGGAAGCCCCCCGCTTCCGCGAAGTTCGAGGTCAGCACACCGGTGCGGTGTTGATGCCATTGGCCAATGCCGCGGGCAAGCTTCAAGCCACCCGGCAGCGACAAGCCCAGCAGCTCGTTCGAGTCGGCACGGCGGTTGATGATGATGTCGCAATGGTCCTGCAGGTTCTGCCCCACCGGCAGGTCGGCCACCATGGCGATGCCGTGTTCGGCCAGGTGCGCCGCCGGGCCTATGCCCGAGGCCATCAGCAGCTGCGGCGACTGCAGCGCGCCGGCGCTGACGATCACTTCGCGCGACGCGCGCAGCATCAGCGGCTCGCCGCCGCGTTCGGCTTCGATTCCGACCGCGCGCTGGCCTTCGAACACGATGCGCCGCGCCAGCGTGTCGGTGAACACCACCAGGTTCTGCCGGCCGCGCGCCAACCCGAGGTAGGCGCGGGCAGCGGTCCAGCGTTCGCCCGCCTTCTGCGTGACCTGGTAGGGGCCGAATCCTTCCTGGCTCGGTCCGTTGAAGTCGGGGTTGAAGGGGAAGCCCGCCTCCTGGGCGGCGCGGACGAAGACCTCGCCGAAGGGGTTGGGCGAGCGCAGGTCCATCACGTTGAGCGGACCGCCGGTACCGCGCAGCTCACTCGCGCCGCGTTCGTTGTTTTCGCTGTGTTTGAACCAGGGCAGGACGTCGTTCCAGGCCCAGCCGGGCGCGCCGTCGGCAGCCCAGGCGTCGTAGTCCTGGGGCTGGCCGCGCAGGTAGATCATGGCGTTGATCACCGACGAACCGCCCAGCCCCCGGCCGCGCGGCTGGTAGCTGCGGCGGCCGTTGAGGCCCGCCTGCGGCGCGCTCTCGAAGGCCCAGTTACAGCGGTTGCGATTGACAATGTGGACCGCGGCCCCGGTCGGCACCCGGTTGAGGATACGGGCGTTGTCGTCGCCTGCCTCCACCAGCGCCACCCGCACCTGCGCGTCTTCCGAAAGGCGGGCCGCCATCACGCAACCAGCCGATCCACCGCCAACGATCACATAGTCGAAGTCCACCGTGCCTCCCTTCGCCGTTTGGCCAACCGTGGCCTCAGCGTCGGCGGTGCTTGGCCGCCGGCTTATCGGTCCATTGTCGTCAAAACGCAGCGCACAAGGGATATCCCGAACCCCGCCCAAGCTAGAAGGCTTGCTCCAATCAGCGCCGGGGCCGAAAGGCGCTCAGTGCAGGGCCACCGGCTGGTTCATCAGTCCGCGGTAAGCCCCCAGGAACTCGTCGACTTCGTCGCTCGACGGCCCGGTGGCGATCAGAGCCTGGACCGACTGGCGGAAGGCCTCGGCGTCGGCGCCGCGCAGGAAGATCTCGCGCCGCAGCCCCTTGTCGACGATTTCGTAGCCGCCGGTGGCGCTCGCCTTGCCTTCAGCCCCCTCCGGGAACTCGAGCACGTAGTAATAAGGACTGTTGTAGATGAGTTGCATACACCCTCCTGCATACCCGCCGGCGCAACGCCGACCGACGCCTGCGATATCGGTGTCGCGGCGGACATTTCAAGCCTGCAAGCTGAGGGGCTACCGGTTCTCCCGCAGGAAGCGCTCGAGCGCGGCATTGAAGGCGGCGGGCTGCTCGACCTGACAGAGGTGGGCAGCGTCGCGGATCACCTGCAGGCGCGACTGCGGAATGGCGCGGACGATTTCTTCCGCCTGGGCAAGCGGGGTGCTGCGGTCCTCGCTGGCGGCAATCACCAGCACCGGGCAGGTGATCACCCCCAGCCGCGAACTCAGGGCGACGCGCGCCACCGCGTGGGCGCAAGCCGCGTAGCCGGCCGCCGACGTGGCCTGGATCTGGCGGCCTATCCATTTGCAGAGGCCGGGCTCGCGCTGGCGGAATGCCGGCGTGAACCAGCGCTCGAGCGTGGACTCGACCACGGCGTCCATGCCGCGGCGCTCGACCTCGGCCAGCCGCGCCTGCCACACGGCCACCGCATCCGGACTCGCTCGACTGGTGGTGCTCGCAAGCACCAGGCTGCGCAGCCGGATCGGATGGCGCAGGGCGAACTGCTGGGCAATCATGCCGCCAAGCGAGAGGCCGACAAGGTGAACCTGGGCGATCAGGAGCTCGTCGAGCAGGAGCTTGAGCTCGTCGGCGAGCGACTCGAGCGAATATGGCCCGGCCGGCACCGACGAGCCGCCGTGGCCGCGAATGTCGTAACGCAGGATGCGGTATTCGTCCGCCAGGGCGTTGATCTGCTCGTCCCACTGGCTGAGGTCGGACGCCAGCGAATGAATGAATACGACCCAGGGACGGGATGGATCGAGCGTGCCGTCGATCTCGTAAGCGATTTCTACGCCGTTGATGCAGACGGTGTTCATGGAGCGGAACGCGGCACCAGGCCGAGTTGCGGGTCAGCCAGCAGTTGGCGCACGCGGTCGCGGTGCGCATCATCGGCCAGCAGCACCAGCAGATGATCCGGCCGATGCTGCCGCACCAGGCGGGTGAGCGCAACACGCAGCGGCAACTGTCCGATGCAACAGACGCAACCCGGCGCCAGCCGCACCAGCGGGACCGCCGGCGGCAGTTCGATCGGCGCGAACAAGCCCTCGGCAATCACGGCCCGCCGGCCGTCAAGATGACGTTCCAGCCATTCCTTCGCCGCCGCAGCATGGTCGCCGCCAGCGATCTCGACGGCCGCCATCAGGCGCGCCAGAAGCCGCGGGTGAAAAGCACCAGCACCGCCATCATCTCGATCCGGCCGACCAGCATGGCAAAGGTGCAGACCCAGGTCTCGAAATCGGTCAGGCCGGCGTAGTTGGTCGCCGGTCCCACTTGGTTGAGGCCCGGCCCCATGTTGTTGACGCTCGCCACCACCGCGGTGAACGAACTGACCACGTCCAGCCCCGATACCAGCAGCAGGAAGGTGCAGAGGATGATCACCGCGCCGTAGATCAGCATGAAAGCCAGCACGGCGAAGATCACGTTGTTCTCGATCACCTGCCCGCCGACATTCACCGGGCTCACCGCCCGCGGGTGAAGAATCCGGGTGAACTCGCGCCGCGCCTGCTTGAAGAGGATGACGGCGCGGATCATCTTGATTCCGCCCCCGGTCGAACCCGCCGACGTCACGAAGCCCGAGAGGAAGATCATGAAGATCGGAGCAAAGATCGGCCACTGGTTGTAGTCGGTGCTGGCAAATCCGGTGGTGCTGGCGATCGACACCACGTTGAACGCAGCGAAGCGCAACGCGGAGAAAAAGTCGGGGTAGACCCCGCGCACGAACAGGAAAACGGTGACGATCAATATCGCCGCGATCATGGTGCCGAGGTAGGCCTTGGCCTCGGGGTCGCGCCAGTATGCGCTCAGCGAAAGCCGCCGCCACGCCACGAAGTGCAGCGAGAAGTTGAAACCCGCAAGCAGCATAAAAACGACCGCCACGGTGTCGATCAGCGGCGAGTTCCAGTACGCGAAACTCGAGTCGTGCGACGAGAATCCGCCCAGCCCCATGGTCGAACACATGTGCATGAAGGCGTCGGCCCAGCTCATTCCGGCCCAGGCAAAAGCGATGAAACACAGCGCCGAGATCGACAGGTACACCGTGTACAAGCCCTTGGCGGTTTCAGCTATGCGCGGCGTGAGCTTGGCTTCTTTCATCGGGCCGGTCGATTCGGCCTTGAAACACTGGGCTCCGCCCACCCCCAGCAAAGGCAGGATCGCCACCGCCAGCACCAGGATGCCCATGCCGCCCATCCATACCAGCAGGCAGCGCCACAGGTTGAGCGACATCGGCAAGTCGTCGAGCCCCGACAGCACCGTCGAACCGGTGGTGGTCAGGCCCGACATGGTTTCGAAATACGCGTCGGTAAAAGACAGGTCCGGGATGCTGAGCAGCAGCGGCACGGTGGCGAGCGCCGGCAGCACGGTCCACACCAGGGTCACGAGCAGGAAACCGTCGCGCGACAGCAGCTCGCGCCTTTGGCTGCGGGTGGCGATCGACATCAGGATCCCGGTCGCCAGTGCCACCCCGAAAGCGATCTCGAAGCTGCGCGCCGCGCCGTCGTCGATCAGTTCGGAGACCGCGAGCGGGATCAGCATCGTGAATGCGAAGATCACGATGATCAGGCCGAGAACGTTGAGGACAGGAAGGAGGGTGCGCCGGTAGGCAGGCATGGCGGTATCAGAGTGCGCGGCGGATTATGCGCGCGCGGCAAGCCAGGTCGGAAGCGGGCCGGCCCGGGTTCAGAAGAACCCGGCGTCGACCGTGAACAGTTTCTCGACTTTCGGGATCTGGCGTTTGTTGGCCACGAACAGGATCACGTGGTCCTCGGCTTCGATCACCAGCTCGTGGGTGGCCATCAGGACCGCCGCGTCTTCGCCTTCGCCGCGCACCACGGCACCGATGGTCGCCCCCGGCGGCAGCTTGATGTCTTCGATCGCGCGTCCGACCACGCGTGAACTCTTGCGGTCGCCGTGGGCGACCACCTCGAGCGCTTCGGCCGCGCCGCGGCGCAGGCTGTGCGCCGCCACCACGTCGCCGCGGCGGACGTGGCGCAACAGCTCGGAGAGCGTCGCGTGCGAGGGCGAGATCGCAATGTCGATCTGGGTTCCCTGCATCAGATCGCCGTAGCTCTTGCGGTTGATCAGAGCGATCACCCGCCGCGCGCCCAGGCGCTTGGCGAGCAGAGCGCTCATGATGTTGTTTTCGTCGTCGTTGGTCAGCGCCACGAAGAGGTCGGTCTCGGCGATGCCTTCTTCCTCGAGCAGGTCCTCGTCGGTGGCGTCGCCGTTTAGCACCAGGGTATTGGACGAGAGCTGGTGCGCCAGATCGGCGCAGCGCTTCTTGTCGGCCTCGATGATGCGGACGTTGTAGTCCTCGCGCTGGCCCAGACCTTCTCCGGTGTCGAGCGAACGTGCCAGGCGCAGGCCGATGTTGCCGCCGCCCGCCAGGATCACCCGGCGCACCGGCTTGCCGCGCCGGCGCAGCTCGTTCATCACCGTGCGGGCGTCGCGTGTCGCGGCCAGCACGAAGACTTCGTCGTCCGCCTCGACCAGGGTATCGCCACCGCATTCGACCCGCCGGTTCTTGCGGAAGATCGAAACGATGCGTGCGCTGGCGTCGGGGATATGACTGCGCAGGTCGCGGATCGGACGCCCCACCAGCGGACTGCCCGCTCCCGCCCGCACCACGAACAGGCTGGCTCGGCCGTCGGCGAACTCGAGCACCTGCAGGGCTTCGGGAAACTCGATCAGCTTGAGCAGGTAGTCGGTGACCGCCTGCTCGGGCCAGATGATGTTGGTGGCGTGGAACCCTTCCTCGCCGAGGATGCGCGGGTACTCGCGCAGCTCGACGTTGCGCACCCGCGCGATGCGGGTCGGCACGTTGAACAGCTCGGCCGCGATCAGGCAGGCGACGAGGTTGGTTTCGTCGCTAGCCGTCACCGCGATCAACATGTCGGCGTCTTCGGCCCCCGCCTCGGCCAGGGTCGACGGCATCGCCGCATTGCCCACCAGGCCGCGCAAGTCGAAGCGGTCCTGGAGGTCGCTCACGCGCGCACCGTCGGTGTCGACCACCGTGATGTCGTTGGCTTCGGAAACGAGGCTCTCGGCGACCGAGGAGCCTACGCGCCCGGCGCCGATGATGATGATTTTCATGTAGCGCGCCGAGCGCTCAGAAGCTGCTGTCGGCCACGGGTTCGGTGAACGTGCCGTCGACCACCCGCTCGGGCCGCCGACTGCCGCGGCCGAGGTCGATGCCGAGCTGCTTGAGCTTGCGATAGAGGTGGGTACGCTCGAGCCCGGCCCGGTCGGCAACGCGGGTCATGCTGTGATGCTCACGCGCCAGGTGGTAAGTGAAATACGCGCGTTCGAACTGGTCGCGCGCCTCTCGCAGCGGCAGGTCGAGGCTGACCTTGGCGAGCAGGCCGTGCGCTTCGGGCTGGCTGTGGACCGGCTCGATCAGGCGCTCGGGCGCGGTGCGCAGAGGCACCAGCGGGGTCGACACGACCGAGGCCGGCGGCGGCGGAACCGCCCCCGCCGCGCGCAGGTTGCGCGCCAGGCGGCCGCGCTCCAGGCCTTGCTTGACCGCGCCCAGCAGGCGCGCCAGGGCGATCGGCTTTTCCAGGAAATCGAGCGCGCCGAAACGGGTCGCCTCCACCGCCGTGTCGATGGTGGCGTGGCCCGACATCATGATCACCGGCAGGTTGAGCTGGCCGTTGCTGGCCCACTCCTTGAGCAGGGTGACGCCGTCGGTGTCCGGCATCCAGATATCGAGGAGGATCAGATCCAGTTCCTCGGCCAAGCGGGCAGATCGCGCTGCCGCCGCGTTCTCCGCCGTGAAGACCGCGTGGCCTTCGTCGGACAGGATTTCTGAAAGCAGCTCGCGAATGCCGACTTCGTCGTCAACGACCAGAATATTCGCCATCTTTGCCCGCCGCAGCGATCAGACCGCTGCCAGCGCACTCCTCGCTTTGTTCAAGTTCCCGTCCCATCCCGGCGTCAGGCCTGCGCGATCTGCCGGAACACGATCGTCACCAGAGCCCCACCGATACCGCCGACCCCGTGTTCCGGCGATCGGTTGCTCAGCTCGATGCGGGCGCCATGTTCGTCGATGATTTTCTTCACCATCGCGAGCCCGAGACCTGTGCCGCTCGATTTCGTCGTCACGTAGGGCTCGAATGCGCGCCTAAGTATATTCGTGGCAAAGCCCGGACCGTTGTCTTCCACCAGAAGTTTGACGGCGCGCGTAGAAGATTCATCCTCCGACCGTCCAAGCCTGAGCGTGCGCACCGTAATCCGCCCTTCCGGCCGCCCCGCCAGCGAATCGACGGCGTTGGCAAGCAGATTGTGGATCACCTGGCGCAGCTGGGTCGGGTCGCCCTCGATCTTCGGCACGTCGGCCCCCAGGTCCAGTTCGAGCGGTGCACCGCCGTGGCGGTAGAGCAAGGCCACTTCCTCTATCAAGGCGTTGAGATCGAGCGGAACCAGCCGTGCCGGCGGCACCCGGGCGTAATCGCGGAAATCGTCGACCATGCGTTTCATGGCCGCGACTTGGTTGACGATGGTGGTGGTGCCGCGGCGCAGGACCTCGGCGTCGGGCGGCGGCAGGCGGTCGACCAATTTCATCTGCAGGCGCTCGGCCGCCAGCTGGATCGGCGTCAGCGGGTTCTTGATCTCGTGCGCGAGGCGCCGCGCCACCTCGCCCCAGGCAACCGCGCGCTGGGCCGAAATCACCTGGGTGATGTCGTCAAAAACCAGGACGTAGCCCGGGCCGTCGTCGAGCGGCAGGTGCGAGCCGCGCACGAACAGCATCAACGGCTCGGGGCTGCCTTCGCGCTGCAGTTCGACCTGCTGCTTGATGGTATCGGCCACCGCGCCTGCCGCCTGCGCCTCGCTCAGCACCGGCTCGACCGCCGCGGCCAGCTGCGGCTCGATCGCCGCCAGCGGCTCGCCGTGGCGCTCGGCGATGCCGGCGCCAAGGATGCGGGTCGCGCCGTAATTGGCGGTCACCAGCCGGAAATCGCGGTTGAGCACCAGGACCCCGGCCGACAGATTGCCGAGCACCCGCTCCAGGTAGGCCTTGGCGTGTTCGAGTTCGCGGCTGCGCAGTTCGACCGCATCGCGGGCGTCGGTGAGCTGGCGCGTCATCGCGTTGAACGAATGGGTCAGCAGGTTGAGTTCGTCGTTGCCCGGGAACTCCTTGACCGGCCGGTAATCGCCTTCCGACACCTTTTTCGTGCCTTCGGCCAGCTGCAGCAAGGGCGCGGTCATCGAACCCGAAAGCAGGACCGCGGCGGCAATCGCGCCGAAAATCGTCAGCAGCAGGGTCAGCGTGAGCGTGACGGTGTAAATCTTGGTCAATCCCGACCGGGCCAGCGACAGCTCCTGGTACTCGCGGTAGCCGTTGGTGAGCGCCTCGGCATTGGCCGCGATCGACGCCGGCACCGGCTGCAGCAGCTGCAGCAGCAAGGCGTCGCCGGTGCGGCGCATCGCCCCCGGCGGCGGCCCGGCTTCCGTGGGATCGCGTTGCAGGGTCGAATCGCGCAGGCCGCTCCCGCTGCGATCACGCAGACCGCCCAAAAAGGGTTCGAACTGGAACAGACCGGGGGTGGTCTGCGGCGGTGTCGGGGCCGGGGCCGGCGCCGGCAGGGGCACCAGGACTCGCACCCGCAAGCGACCTTCCGCCTCGGGACCGGCGGCCTCGCCTTCGATCGTGGCGTAGACCCGCTGGCTGCGCGCCGCCCTCAATTGGGCCGCTGAAGGCAGGTCGGGCACCAGTTCCGACAAACGGATTCCGCTGGCACCGATCAGCTGGCCGCTCGCAGTGACCAGCAGCGCCTCCGAGATGCCGGACTGTTCGCGCAAGCGGTTGAGCACGGCCAGCTGGGTCGAGGCCGGCGCATCGGCCAGCTCGATCGCCATCGAACGCGCCTTGGCGGTGACGTCGGACTTGAGATTGTCGAGCACGGCGCGGCCCAGGGTCAGGCCGGAATCGAGCGCGCGCTCAACCCGCACATCGAACCACGACTCGATCGAACGCCCGAGGAACTGCACCGACACCACGTAGATCAGCGTGCCCGGCAGGACCCCGAGCAGGGTGAAGGCCAGCGCGAAGCGCGCCATCATGCGAATGCCGAAACGCCCCTGGCGCCAGCGCCGCACCAGGCGCGCGAGCAGAAAGGCGACCAGGAGCGCCAGGCCGCCCGCGATCATCGCGTTGATCTGCAGCAGCAGCGGGTAGTGGCGCTCGAAGAAAACGGTGTTGCTGCTGGCCGAGGCGAGCAGGAACAGCAGCACGCCGCCGAGGGCCAGACCGGCAAACAGTCCGTAACGCAGGTATTGCGACATCACGGCCGCCGCGTCATGGGCGCGCGAGCTCGGGCGGCACGCGTACCGGCTGCCATTCGGAAGCGAGCGTCCACTCTCGGCTGGCGATCGCGTTGACCTGGAAAGGCTTGGGCAGTTGCGAGGTATCCAGCCGCATGCGCAGCTCGGCGACATAGTCTTCGCCGGGCTTGAGCAGACCGCGATCCATCACTTTCCAGTTACGCACGCTTTTCATTAGCGCCAGCGCCTCGTCGAGCGTCTCGAACGGCTGCGACAGGCCGCCGCGCGCCAGCCGGTACTGCCGCGTCAGCGGGCTGTACGAAAGCCGGTACACCAGCTGGGTCGACACCAGCTTGCGGTTGAGCCACCACCAGCGCTCACGCGAGAGTTCGAACTCGATCGCGAAATACAGCGCGATGCCCTTGTGCAAGGCCTCGTCCAAGGTTGGCGCCAGTTCGAACTCGAAGGTGGCGTCCAGATAAATCCCCGGCGCCTGGCCGGCGGCCGCCGGCTCAAGCACCGCCGACATCAGGCCGATCCGTTCGTCCGCCGCTGCACTCGCATTGGCAGCCACGCCCAGCGCCAGGGCGAGGGCCATTCCGATGAACCACCGGCGCAGGCAGCAAGCGACAGGACTCATGGAGTCTTTTCGATCAAGGCGTAGAAGAAACCATCGTGCACGCTGGGCAAAACACCGCCGGCGACCGCGACCGATTCCGCCGGCACCAGCGACAGGCGAGGCGGCAGACCGGAAGCCAGGGGGACCGCGCGCGCATCGGGGTGGCGGGCCAGGAACTCATCGATGCGCTGCGGGCCTTCCTCGGGAAAGAGCGAACACACGACGTAAAGCAATCTACCAGCCGGGGCCAGGAGCGGCCAAAGCGCCTCCATCAAGCGCTTTTGCTCGCGTGCCAATTGCGCAACATCGTCGATCCGGCGCGACCACGGGATATCCGGATGGCGGCGCACGATGCCCGAGGCGGTGCACGGCGCGTCGAGCAGGATGCGGTCGAAGGGCCGGCCGTCCCACCAGCGGCGCGGTTCGCCGGCATCGGCGATCGTCACCTTGGCCGCCAGACCGAGGCGCTCGAGGTTTTCGCCGATGCGGCGCGAGCGGCTCGAGTCGACTTCGAGCGCCTGCAGCTCGAGATCGGCAATTTCGGCCAGGTGGGCGGTCTTTCCCCCGGGCGCGGCGCAGGCGTCGAGCACCCTCATGCCGGGTCTGACCTGAAGGAAAGGAGCTGCGAGCTGGCTGCCGGCGTCCTGCACCGAGACCCGGCCGGTGTCGAAACCCGGAATCAAATGCACCGGGCGCGGTTCGTGCAGCCAGATCGCAGAAGCGCCTACTTGGCTGGCCGCCAGCCCCGCCGCCGCAAACTCGGCCAGCGTCGACTCGACTGTCGCACGCCGCTCATTCACCCGCAGGATCATCGGCGGCCGGGTTTGCTGCAATTCGAGCACGGTTTGCCAGTCGTCCGGCCGCGCTGCCCGGACCTGGGCGATCCACCACGCGGGCGCGTTGTAGCGGATCGTCGGTTGCTCGCCCAACTCGGCTTCGAGCCCTTCCCGCTCGCGGGTGTAGCGCCGCAACACGGCATTGATGAAACCTGCCGCCGGCGTCAGGATCGGTTCTTCCTTGGCCGCCACCACCGCCTGGTCGACGATCGCGTAATCGGCGGCGGCGCGCGCCACCAGTTGCGACAAGGCGATCGCCACCAGGGCGGCCACCGGCGGCGCTGGCGGCCGCTGCGCGAGGCGGGCGATCAGCGCCTCGACCAGGGCCCGACGGCGCATCGCGCCGTAGAGCAAGTCCTGGGTTGCGGCGCGCAAGCGCGGATCGACCCCGCGCGTAGCTTGTTCGAGCGACTTCTCCAGCGAATGGCCGGTCTGGATCCCTTCCCAGCCGCGGGCAGCGAGGGTCAGCGCGTCGGCGAGCCGGGCCGAGGTTTCCTTCATTCGAACACCTCCCCGGCGGCGACCGGGAAACCGGCCAGGAACTCGCGCGCCGGCAGACGCTTGGCGCCGGGGCGCTGAAGTTCGGTGAGCTGCAGCACGCCCGCCCCGGTAGCGACGTTCACGCCGGCCGCTCCGACCTCCAGCACGGTGCCGGGCGTCGCCCGGGTCTCCGGCTCGATCACACGCGCCCGCCACAGCTTGAGCGGGGTCGAACGCAGGCTGGAGGTGGCAGCCGGAAAGGGGTCGAAAGCGCGGATCCGGCGCTCGATTTCGAGCGCCGGACGCGCCCAGTCGATCGCAGCTTCGCTCTTGGCGATCTTGTGCGCGTAGCTCACGCCGGCTTCGGGCTGCGGCCGCGCCACCAGGCGGTCGGCCTGGCGCAAGCCCGCGAGCAGGAGTTCGGCGCCCAAGGCAGCCAAGCGCCCGGTCAGGCTGGCGCTGGTGTCGCTCGCCAGGATAGGGGTGCGGGACTCGAGCAGCATCGGCCCGGTATCGAGCCCGGCGTCCATCTGCATCAGGGTGATGCCGGTCTCGGTGTCGCCCGCCTCGATCGCGCGTGTGATCGGCGCCGCGCCGCGCCAGCGCGGCAGCAGACTGGCGTGGATATTGATGGCCTTGAGGTTCGGCGCGCCCGCGCCGCCGATGCCGCGCGGAATATCGAGTACGGCCTGCGGCAGGATCAGGCCGTAGGCCGCCACCACCATCACGTCGGCGTCGACCGAGCGCAGCAGCTCGTGCGCCGCCGCGGCGTCGGCGCCGCCTTTCTTGAGGCTGAGCGAAAGCGGTGTTGCCACCGGCAGGCCATGTTGCAGCGCGAGCTGCTTGACCGGGCTCGCATTCAGCTTCATGCCGCGCCCGGCCGGGCGATCAGGCTGCGACAAGACCAGCGGGATCTCGTAGCCCGCCTCGATCAGGGCGGCCAGCGCCGCAGCAGCAAAGTCCGGCGTGCCGGCAAAGAGGATTCTCATGCGCCCGATTCTAGGCTTCGCGCCGCGTACGATCGGAACCACGGGGGAAACCATGACGCCTTTGAGTCCGCTCGACGCCTTGTTCTTGCACCTTGAAACGCCGGCCACGCCGATGCATGTCGGCGCCCTGCACTTGCTGCAGCCACCGCGCACGGGCGACGACTTCCTCGAGCGGCTGCGCCGCCACGTAGCGGCACGGCTGCACCTGGCCGCCCCGTTCACGCGCCGGCTCGCGCCCCTGCCGCTGCAGTTTGCCGACCCGGTCTGGATCGAAAGCGGCGAGATCGACCTCGACTGGCATGTGCGCCGGGTGCGGCTTCCCGCTCCCGGCAGCCAGGCCCAGCTCGAAGTCGCGACCGCCCGCCTGCACGCGCAAAACCTGGACCGGAATCGGCCGCTGTGGCGGATGACGCTGATCGAAGGCCTGGCCTCGGGTCAGCTCGCCCTCTACACCCAGTTCCACCACGCCGCTCTCGACGGCGCCGCCGGCGTGATGCTCGGCCTGACCCTGCTCGACCCCGGCCCGCGGCCGCGCCGCCCGCCGCCGCCACCGCCGCGATCGGCCCAACCCGTGCCCAGCGCATGGGAACTGACCCGCGCCGGCCTGGCGAGCAACTCGCGCAAGACCGTCCGCCTGCTGCGCCAGACTCCGCGGTGGCTGACGACGCTTGGCCGCTCGGCCGCTGCCCTGACCGACCGTCGCCTCCGCACCCGGTTCGGCCTGGCCCCGCACACGGCGCTCAATGTGGCGATCGAAGCCCCGCGCCGGGTCGCAACCTTGTCGCTGCCGCTGGCCGAACTCAAAGCGACCGCGCGCCGCCACGGCGTCAGCCTCAACGACGTGGTGCTAGCGATCGTCGCGGGCGGGCTGCGGACCTACCTGGACCCCGGCTTGCCGGATGCGGCGTTGGTGGCAGCGCTGCCGGTCTCGCTGCGCGCCGCCAGCGACCGCGCCTTCGGAACACGGGCGACCCTGGCACTGGCGAGCCTGGCCACCGACATCGACGATCCGCTCGAGCGGCTGCAAGCCATCCATGCCTCGGCGGTGCTCGCCAAGGGCCGGACGGCGCCGCTGCGCGGACTGCTGCCGGAGGACCTGCCCTCGTTCGGCCTGCCCTGGCTGCTGTCGGCCAGCGCCCGCCTGTACGCCGCCAGCAAACTGGGGGAACGCTTGCGGCCGCTCGCCAACCTCGTGGTGTCGAACGTGCCGGGGCCGCCCGAACCGCTCTGGCTTGCCGGCGCCCGCCTGTCGAGCTGGTGGCCGCTGTCGATCGTCGAACACGGGCTGGGCCTCAACATCACGGTCCTGAGTTATGCCGGCGCGGTCGACTTCGGGCTGGTTTCGGCCAAGAATGCCCTGTCCGATCCGGCGCGGCTGGCGCGGGCCATGAAAAAAGCAAGCGCAGAACTAGCGGCCCTAGAGCCGCAGGAGACACGATGAACCCAGGCCCCATGCCGTCTTCCGGCATGTACAACCCTCACCACTGGTACGAGTTCGCCCAGATGAAGGCGCCCGGCGTGGTGCGCATGGCGCTCGAATGGCGCGCGCCGGCCGAGTTCGCGGCCACTCTGTTGGCCCAGCCCTGGCTGGTCCAGGCGACCGCAGGCGACGGCCACCCGGTGCTGGTGTTTCCTGGGCTGATGGCCTCAGACGCCTCCACCGCACCGCTGCGGCGCTACCTCGACCGCCTCGGCTACGCCACCTACGGCTGGGACAACGGCTCCAACTTCGGGCCGCGCACAGGCGTGCTCGAACACTGCCGCCGGCATCTGCGCGCGATCCGCCGCCACCATGGTCGCCCGCTGTCGCTGATCGGCTGGAGCCTGGGCGGGATCTACGCCCGCGAACTCGCCAAGGAACTCCCGGAGTCGGTGCGGCTGGTGATCACGCTGGGGACTCCGTTCACCGGTCACCCCAAGGCAACCAACGCCTGGCGGCTGTACGAACTGGTCACCGGCCACAAGATCGGCTCGCCCGAGATCCACGAACCGCTGCGGGCGCCGCCCCCGGTGCCGACCACCTCGATCTGGTCGCGCAGCGACGGCATCGTCAACTGGGCCTGCGCCGTCGAGAAGCCGAGTCCGCACACCGAAAACATCGAGGTCGAAGCCAGCCATTTCGGTCTCGGCCTCAATGCCCTGGCGTGGTGGGCGATCGCCGACCGTCTGGCCCAACCGGAGGGCAACTGGAGCCCTTTCGAACGAGGTAGTGGTTTGCGCGGCTGGTTTTACCGCGACCCTTCGCGCAAAACTCTCTGGTAAATCGCGGGCCCGAGCCGCACCAGCCTTCCACCGTTAGCCAACAAGCTATGCCCAGCCTTGCCGTCAACGGCCTGAACCTCGAATACGAGGTGGCAGGCGACCCTTCTGCACCCCCCGTCCTGCTGATCATGGGACTGGGCATGCCGGCTGCCGCCTGGCCTGAGGGATTGGTCGCCCTGCTCGTGCGCCAGGGCTTTCGCGTGATCCGTTTCGACAACCGCGACTGCGGCGGATCGAGCCGCATCCACCCGACCGAACGCAGCACGCCGCTGCCGATGGCGATCGCCCGCGCGCTGCTGCGCCTGCCGGTGACCGCTCCCTATACGCTCGACGACATGGCGTTCGACGCCGAAGGGCTGCTGGACGCGCTTGGCATCCGGCGGGCCCACGTGGTGGGGGTGTCGATGGGCGGCATGATCGGCCAGGTGCTGGCGGCGCGTTTCCCGCACCGCGTAGCCAGCCTCGCCTCGATCATGTCGGGAACCGGCAATCCGCGCTCAGGCCTGGGCAAGACCCGCGCCCTGCATGCCTTGTTGTCCAAGCCCGAAGACCCGAACGACGCCGGCAAAGTCGCCGCGCACTACCTGAAGATTTATGGCGTGATCGGCAGCCCCGGCTTCGAGCAGGACGAAACCGCCTTGCGCCAGCACCTCGACCGCATCGCAGCACGCGGCTACGACGCCGCCGGAACGGCGCGGCAGCTGCTCGCCATCCTCGCCTCGGGCGACCGGCGGGCCATGCTCGGCCGGATCTCGGCCCCGACCCTGGTGATCCACGGCGCCGACGACCCGCTTCTGCCACCGGCCGCCGGCCGCGAGACCGCCCGCTGCATCCGCGGTGCACGCCTGTTGATGATCGCCGGCATGGGGCACGACCTGCCCGGCCCCCTGCTGCCGCGGCTGGCCGAGGAAATCGGCGCGCATTGCCACGCCGCTGGCTTGTAACCGCGCCCTCGGCCGCCTCAAGTCATTGCGGATCGAGGTACTCGCGCTGCCCGTGCTCATCCCATTCAAGCCCCAGAAAAGCGCGCAGGGTGAACAGGCGGACCACCTTGAAGGCAAGCACCGCGCCGACGGCGAAGACGACCCAGACAAACCACCACCGCGCCGGCAGGGTCAGCAAGTTAACCGCCACGGCCAGGGCGACCGCAGCCAGCGCCGCCGCCAACAGCCAACGGAACTCGCGCAGCGACTTCAGGTAGCTGCTGCGAGTCTGCTGTTCGCTGGATTCGAAGTCGGCATCGGCCATGGCAAGCTCCGCGGTTCAGGCAGAACAAGACTGCCACGATCCGCCCGCGGGCGGCGCTTCCCATGCGACGAAATGACGGGCGAACTGCGCGGATTGACCGCTTGCGCTTCGACCCGCCGTGTGGGCGGCTTTACGCGGCGCGCGCCTTGCGCTTCTTGAGCTTGGTTCGGACCCGCTCCTGCTTGAGCCGGCTGAGGTATTCAACGAAGACCTTGCCGTCGAGGTGGTCCATCTCGTGCTGGACACAGACGGCGAGCAGGCCTTCGCATTCGAACTCGAAGGCTTGTCCGCCGAGATCGAAGGCGCGCACCTTGACCGCGGCCGGCCGGGTGACGGCGTCGTAGATGCCGGGCACCGACAAGCAGCCTTCTTCGCATTCGACCCGCTCGTCGGACGCCCACAAAATTTCCGGATTGATCAGGACCTTGAGCTGGTCCTTGGTCTCGGACACGTCGATCACCACCATGCGGATGTGCTGGTCGACCTGGGTCGCTGCCAGGCCGACGCCGGGCGCTTCGTACATGGTTTCGGCCATGTCGGCCGCCAGCTTGCGCAAGGCCTCGTCAAACACGGTGACGGGCTTGGCAACGGTATGCAGGCGGGGATCGGGATATTCGAGGATGGGAAGGAGTGCCACGGGAAATCTCCGGCGGACTCGGCGGGACCTTCAAGGCCGCCAACCGAGGCATCGTTGTCCCAGCGCAACGTGGCGACGGGGACCCGTCACTGCCCATCGCCTAAGTCCGTGATGCTCGCAGGTTAAGATCCATTGCGATATCAAGGCGCTAGGGGCAGAATTTGACGACGATTCTTAGCTTTAGCGCCTCCGTGTTGCCACGTGCTTGTCTGGCGTAGCGCCACGGCAGGCAACCGTTGCATAGCAGCGGCGACAGGGAGTATTCATGGGAAAGACTAGCACAGGGCTGCTTCTGGCCGCCGCGTGCTCGGCCGCTGTTTTGGCTGCCGTCACCACTCGGATCGCTACCGCAGCCGAGTCCGCCACGTCTCGCTATCCGGTCACTGATCAGCAGCGTCGCACCGCCGACCAGGTCGCCCACGCCGGCGTTCCGCTGGCCGACCTCGCCCCCAACGCGCCAGAGCGCTACACCATCAAGTCTGGCGATACGCTGTGGGGCTTGGCGTCGATGTATTTGACGTCGCCCTGGCGCTGGCCCGAGTTGTGGGGCATGAACAAGGACCAGGTGAAAAATCCGCACCTGATCTACCCCGGCCAGGTTCTGGTCCTGACCAAACGCGACGGCCGCGCCTTGCTCGGCTTCGGCGACTCCGCCGCACCCGGCGGCATCGAGAAACTCTCGCCGCGCATGCGCGAGTTCGACGCGGCCGGCCAGGCCCTGCCGCCGATTCCCAATCACCTGATCGAGCCCTTCCTGTCGCAACCGCTGGTGCTCGAGGCCAACGCCCTGGATTCGGCGCCGCGCATCGTCGCCACCCAGGAAGGCCGGGTCTACCTCGGCCGCGGCGAAAAGGCCTATGCCCGCGGCATCCCGGCCGACACCGCCCAGACCAACTACAACCTCTACCGTCCGCTGCGCCCGCTCTACGGCCCGAAGGACACGGACCGCCGTAAGCCGATCGCGTACGAGGCCTTCTTCCTGGGGTCGGCCCATACCACCCAAGGCGGCGAGGTCAGCACCCTGGCGATCGACAACGCCAAACAAGAGATCGGCGTCGGTGACCGCCTGGTCCCGATCGAGCGCCAAGCGCTCGCGTCCTACGTGCCGAGCACCCCGGCGCAGCCTATCGACGCCAACGTGATCTCGATCTACAACGGCGTGCGTTACGCTGGCGGCGGCGACATCGTCACGCTCAACGCTGGTGCCGACGCCGGCCTGCGGGTAGGCAACGTCCTGGAAGTGCAGCGTACCGGCGCCACCATCCGCGATCGCACCGCCAAGGGCGAACGGGTCAAGCTGCCCGACGAGTCTCTCGGCTACGTCTTCGTCTTCCGCGTTTTCGACAAGATTTCGTATGCGCTGATCGTTCGCGGCCAGCGCGACGTCGAAGTCGGCGATCGCCTGATCTCCCCCGAACTCGCGATCGAGGACATCGGCGCGACGCCGCGCCGGCGTTAGACGCGTGCAGGCGGCCGAACGCGCTGCCTGGATGCGGCTGGCCATGACCCCGGGCCTCGGCCCGGCGGCCCTGCGCCAGCTGCTCGCCGGTTTCGGTCTGCCGCAGGAAGTCCTGACGGCCTCGTATTTCCAGCTCGCCCAGCACCTGCCGGAAGCCCTCGCCCGCGAACTGACAGCGCCAGCTTCCCCCGAGATCGAACAGGCGATCACCCGCACCGAACGCTGGCTGGCCGACACTCCCGGCGCGGCTCTGCTGAGCTTAGCCGACCCCGGCTATCCTGCGGCCCTGCTCGACATCACCGACCCGCCCCCCCTGCTGTTCGCCCGCGGCCGGCTCGAATTGCTGGCGCGCCCCGCGCTCGCCATCGTCGGCAGCCGCAACTGCAGCACCCAAGGCGCCGACAACGCAACCGCCTTTGCCCAGACCCTGGCGCGCGGAGGCCTCACCATCGTCAGCGGCATGGCGCTTGGGATCGATGCGGCCGCTCACCGCGGCGCGCTGGCAGGCGGTCCGGCCTCGACCATCGCCGTGCTTGGCACCGGCGCCGACCGCATCTACCCCGCCTCCAACCGCGAACTGGCCGAACGCATCTGCAGCGACGGGCTGATGCTCTCCGAGTTTCCGCTCGGCACGCCCGCGATCGCTCACAACTTCCCACGCCGCAACCGCATCATCGCGGGCCTGGCACGCGGCGTGCTGGTGGTCGAGGCCGCGCTGCGCTCGGGCAGCCTGATCACGGCGCGCCTGGCCGCCGAAGCCGGGCGCGAGGTGTTTGCGATTCCCGGCTCGATCCACTCGCCGCTGGCCAAGGGCTGCCACCGCCTGATCAAGGACGGCGCCAAGCTAGTCGAAGCCGGCCGCGACATCCTTGAGGAATTGCGTTTCGGCACCGCTTCCGCGGAGCCGGCGCCGGCGCCGCGCTCGGCGCGCGACGAACGCCTCGCCCCGGTCCTGGCCGCGATCGGGCACGACCCGGTCGACCTTGACACCCTCGCGCTGCGTCTGAACCTCGAAGCCGGCCAGCTCTCGGCAGCGCTGCTCGAACTCGAGCTGGCCCAAGATATTGAGCGTCTGCCCGGCAACCGCTACCAGCGCTTGGGCTAGGGTCGGCGACCGACTTTACTTCGGCGGAAGCGCCGCGTAGAGTGATCCGCAATGTTCAATGTCCTCGTCTACCTCTACCAGCACTACGGCGCGCCCCAAGCGTGCCCGGACCCGGATTCCCTCGCTAAAACCCTGGCAAGCGCCGGCTTCGAAGACGACGAAATCTCCGACGCCCTGAGTTGGCTGCAGGGTTTGAAGCGGATCACCGAAGATTCCGTTGCCCTGGCTCCCGCCAGCGATTCGAGCTTCCGCATCTACGCCGAATCGGAAACCCTGTGCCTCGACCTCGCAGCGCGCGGCTTTCTCGCCTTTCTCGAAGCCGCCGGCCAGCTCACCCCGACCCAGCGCGAGATCGTGATCGAACGCGCGCTCGCCTCGGACGAGCGCCCGATTCCGCTCGAAACCCTGAAGGTCGTGGTCCTGATGGTCTTGTGGAGTCAGCAGGCCGACATCGACATCCTGGTCCTCGAGGAATTGCTCGACCACGGGGGCATCCATCTGCTGCATTGACCCGGCTTGATCAAGCCGGGCTTGCGCGGAAAGGGCCTTTCGTTGTTATCCTGAAAAAGCCGCCGGATAAGGCGGCTTTCGTTTGTGAAACCACAAGACTATGAGCAAGGCCCTGATCATCGCCGAGAAGCCCTCGGTCGCCGGCGACATCGCCCGCGCCCTCGGCGGCTTCAAAAAGGAAGCTGACTATTACGAGAGTGACGACATGGTCATCTCGTCGGCGGTCGGCCATTTGCTGGAGCTCCAGGCTCCCGAGCAATACGAAGTCAAGCGCGGCAAGTGGAGCTTCGCCCACCTGCCCGTGATTCCGCCGCATTTCGACCTGAAGCCGGTCGCCAAGAGCGAGGCGCGGCTCAAGGTCCTGGCCAAGCTCATCCGCCGCAAGGACATCAGCTCGCTGATCAACGCCTGCGACGCGGGGCGCGAGGGCGAACTGATCTTCCGCTACATCGTGCAGGCGGCCAAGGCCAAGCAGCCGATCCAGCGCCTGTGGCTGCAGTCGATGACGCCCGCCGCGATCCGCGAGGCCTTCGCCAACCTGCGCAGCGACGCCGACATGCTGCCGCTCGCCGACGCCGCGCGCAGCCGCTCCGAGGCCGACTGGCTGGTCGGCATCAACGGCACCCGCGCGATGACCGCCTTCAACAGCAAGGACGGCGGCTTCTTCCTCACCACGGTCGGCCGGGTCCAGACCCCGACCCTGGCGGTGGTGGTCGAACGCGAGGACAAGATCCGCAAGTTTGTCTCGCGCGACTACTGGGAAGTGCGCGCCAGCTTTGCCGCTGCCGCCGGCCACTACGAGGGCCGCTGGTTCGACCCCAAGTTCAAGAAGAGCGAGACCGACCCCGATTCCCGCGCCGAACGCCTGTGGGACAAGGCTCGCGCCGAGGCGATCGTCGCGACCTGCGCCGGCAAGCCGGGCGTGGTGAGCGAGGAGTCCAAGCCCAGCGCCTCGGCTCCGCCGCAGCTCTTCGACCTCACCAGCCTGCAGCGGGAGGCCAACGGCCGTTTCGGCTTCTCAGCCAAGACCACGCTCGGGCTGGCGCAGGCGCTCTATGAAAAACACAAGGTCCTGACCTACCCGCGTACCGATGCGCGCGCCCTGCCCGAGGACTACATCGCCACGGTCAAGAGCACGCTCGAGGTGATCGCCGGCGACTCGCACTACGCGCCGCACGTCAAGGCAATCCAGAAGGGCGGCTGGGTCAAGCCCAACAAGCGCATCTTCGACAACAGCAAGATCAGCGACCACTTCGCCATCATCCCGACCCAGCAGGCGCCGCGCTCGCTCTCCGAGCCGGAAGCCAAGCTGTACGACCTGGTGGTCAAGCGTTTCCTCGCGATCTTCCACCCGGCCGCCGAATATCAGGTCACGACCCGCATCACCCAGGTCGAAGGCGAGCACTTCAAGACCGAAGGCAAGGTTCTGGTCAATCCCGGCTGGCTCGCGGTCTACGGCAAGAGTGCGACCGAGGCCGACGCCCCCGCCGGCAGCAAGGACGCCATGCTGGTCGCGGTCAGCCCCAACGAAAAGGTGTCGACTGAATCCATCGACGCCGTGGCGCTCGCCACCCGGCCGCCGGCGCGTTACAACGAAGCGACCCTGCTGTCTTCGATGGAGGGCGCGGGCAAGCTGGTCGACGACGAGGAACTGCGCGGCGCCATGGCCGGCAAGGGCCTGGGCACGCCGGCCACACGCGCCGCGATCATCGAAGGCCTGATCGACCAGCGCTACCTGATCCGCGACGGCCGCGAGATCCGGCCCACCGCCAAGGCCTTCCAGCTGATGGCGCTCTTGAAGGGCCTGGGGGTGGAGGAGCTCACCCAGCCCGAGCTCACCGGCAACTGGGAATACAAGCTTTCGCAAATGGAGCGTGGCCAGCTCGATCGCGACGCCTTCATGCGCGAGATCGCGGCGATGACCGAGAACATCGTCGAGCGCGCCAAGACCTACGGCTCGGACACGGTGCCGATCGACGACCCCGCCCATCTGAAGACGCCCTGCCCCAAGTGCGGCGGCGAAGTGGTCGAGAACTACCGTCGCTACGGCTGCGTCAAGTGCGACTTCAGCCTGCCCAAGCACCCTGGCAGCCGCACTTTCGAGGTGCCCGAGGTCGAAGAGCTGATCGCCAACGGCACGATCGGCCCGCTGCAAGGCTTCATCAGCAAGATGGGCCGGCCGTTTGCAGCGGTGCTCAAGCTCACCCCCGAGTTCAAGCTCGAGTTCGACTTCGGCCAATCCGAAGCGGGCGAGGACGGCGAGGTCGAGGAAGTCAGCTTCGAAGGCCAGCAGCCGCTGGGGCCCTGCCCCAAGTGCGCGGCGCGGGTGTTCGAGTTGCCGATGGCCTATGTGTGCGAAAAGAGCGTCGGCCCCGACAAAGCCTGCGACTTCCGCTCGGGCAAGGTGATCCTGCAGCAGCCGATCGAACGCGAACAGATGGTGAAGCTGCTCGCCGAAGGCCGCACCGACATCCTGCGCAACTTCGTCTCCAACCGCACGCGGCGCAAGTTCTCCGCCTTCCTGGTCAAGCAGAAGGACGGCAAGATCGGCTTCGAGTTCGAACCGCGCGCAGCCAAGCCGGGCGCCAAGCCGGCCGAAGACGACGCCGCTCCCGCGGCCCGCAAGACCGCCACGACTAAAACCGCAAGCAAATCCGCGGTCAAAAAAGTGGCCAAGAAGGCAGTAAAAAAAGCGGCCTGACGGCCCGGCGACGGCCGCATGAGGAACAAGGGCGCAGGTCGCTGCGCCCTTGTTCACGCCACCCCCCGCTCGCCCTAGACTGGCCGGACCGACCCACGGAGCCCGTCCATGAATGCGTTCAAGACCCGACTCGCCGCTGGCGAACCCCTGCTTGGCTGCTGGCTGAACCTGGCTTCGCCCACGGCGGCCGAAGCGTTGGCTCATGCGGGTTTCGATTTCCTGGTGGTCGACACCGAACACTCGCCGGCCGACGGCATGGACCTGCTGGCGATGCTCATCGCCATTGGCAGCCGCGCCGCACCGGTGGTCAGGGTCACCGAAAACTCGCCTGCCCTGGTCAAACGCGCGCTCGACTCCGGCTGCCCCAACCTCGTGTTCCCGGCCGTGGATTCGGCGGCCGAAGCCCGGGCGATGGTGGCGGCGATGCGTTTCCCCCAGGCCGGCAACGGCGGCACCCGCGGCGTGGCAGGCATGGTCCGCGCCGCGCGCTACGGGCTCGACCGCGACTACCTTCAGCACGCCAACGAAGCAACCTGCGCCATCGTCCAGATCGAAACCGCCGCCGCCCTCGAACAGCTGGAAGCCATCGCCGCGGTCGACGGCGTCGCGGCGCTTTTTGTCGGTCCGGCTGATCTGGCCGCCAGTCTCGGCCACCTCGGCGAGCCGGCCCACGCCGACGTGCAGGCCGCGATCACCCGCGTCGCCCAGGTCGCACGCGCCAAGGGCAAGGCTGCCGGCATCTTTGCGCTCGATCCGCAGCAGGCGCGCGACTATCGCAGCCGGGGCTACACCCTGATCGCGCTGGCAGCCGACGTCGTGTGGCTGCTCAAGGGCGCGCGCGACGCGCTGGCTTCGGCCCGGCCGGCCTGAACCACGCGGGAGATCCCTCATGTCGCCCCCGGCATCGGCTCTTTAAGGTGTACCTCTTACCCACTTGTGGAGAGAGGACAATGAAAAAGACCCTGGTTTCTGCCGTCGCCCTGGCTGCCGTGAGTATCACCGCCCAGGCCGAGTCCCCCACCTGGACCCAGAACATAAAACCCTTGGTCGAGGCCCGATGCGCGGCCTGCCACGGCGCCAAGGCCCCCACTTATTGGGAATGGCGCCAGCTGCCCAAGGCAGAACAGGCCAAGGTCGGGCCGAAGATGGACACCTACGGCGACTTCATGAACTACGTCGTGTGGCCCGCCACCGGTGCCATGCAGCGCCGGCTCGACGCCGGCCAGGCCGGCGGCAAGCCGGGCAATATGTACGTCTACCTCGGAGCCAACGACGCCGAACGCGCCCAGAACCTTCAACTGGTGAAGGACTGGCTCGGCGCCTGGAACACCAACCGCTGGGAAAAACGCGGCGACACGCCGGCGGTGAGCAAGGAACAGCTCGAGGCGATCAAGGCCAAATACTGAGACGCGGTGCGCCCGCCTCGCTGACGGGAGTTCGCGGCCGGCCACCCCATGGTCGACCTCCCCCTCAGCGAAGCGGGCGTTTGAAACCCGCTGCCTGGCGCGCGGGTCCCCGGGCCGGCGCCGACCAACACGAAACGCCGGTCCGCACCACTTTCAGGCGAGTACACACTCGCCGGTCATTTCTTCTTCGAACACCTGCGCCAGGCCGGCCGCGTTCAGACCCAGGCTCAAGGCGAGCATCAGCTTGAGGCGGGCCTTGACGCCCAGCATGTCGCCGGCGAGCAGGACGCCGAGGCGCGCCAAGTGAGTGGTGCTGCCTTCGTAGCCGTATTCACAGAACACGCGACCGTTGCCGCAGCGGGTCGTCACCACCACCGGGATCCCGGCGGCCACCGCTTCCTGCACCCCCGGCACCACGGCGGGGGGTACGTTGCCGCGCCCGAAGGCCTCGATCACGATGCCTTTCACGCCGTCGGCAATCAGGTGGCGAATCAAGCGCGAGTCGGAACCCGCGGCCAGCCGCAGCAGATGGACGTCGCTCTCGAGCTTCTGAGGGCGCAGACGGCCGTGGCGCGGGCGCAGACGGCGGAAGATCACGCGATCGCGGTCGGCGTAGCCCAGGGGGCCCCAGGCCGGCGCGCAGAAGGTGTCGGGGTTGGCCGAATGGGTCTTGGTGACTTCGCGCGCGGCATTGATCTCGTCGTTGAGCACCACCAGAACGCCTTGATGGCGGGCCTGGGGGCTGGCGGCGGTGCGCACCGCGGCGAGGATATTGGCAGGCCCGTCGGGGCCGACACCCGAGGCCGAACGCATCGCCCCGGTGACGCAGACCGGCTTGGACGAATCGATCACGAGATCGAGCATGTAGGCCGTTTCTTCCAGGGTGTCGGTGCCGTGGGTCACGACCACGCCGGCGACATCGGCCTCTTCGAGGATGGTTTCGATCCGGCACGCCAGCTCGAACATCATGGACGGCGTCATGTGCGGACTCGGCACGTTCGAGAACTCGCGCACCTCGACCTCACACAGATCGGCCAGCTGCGGCACGGCCGCAATCAGATCCGCTCCCGACAAGGCGGGCACCACCCCCTGGCCCGGCACCACCTTCATCGCGATGGTGCCCCCCGTGCTGACAACTACAACTTTAGCCATTGCTAACCTCATTTTTCAGAATCTCAGTTCCCGGCGAGCGAGCGCCGCGTCAGCCCGCGCAGGCGACGCCGGCACTTTCCTCGGCGAACACTTTTTCAATCTCGTCGCGGCTCATCCCCAGGCTGATCGCGAGCATCAGCTTGAGCCGCGCCTTGTTGCCTGGCAGGTCGCCGGCAAGGATCGCCCCTACCGACAGCGCATGCTTGGCGCTGCCTTCGTAACCGTATTCGCAGTACACGCGGCCGGTGCCGCAGCGCGTGCTGATCACCACCGGAATGCCGGCGTCGCAGGCGCGTTTGATGCCCGGCACTACCGGCGGCGGCACGTTGCCGCGGCCGAAGGCTTCGATCACGATGCCCTTGACGTTTTTGTCGACCAGGCAGTCAATCAGCAGCGAATCGGAGCCCGAGGTCAGCCGCAGCAGATAGACCTCGGGTTCGATGTGCGTGGGCTTGAGGTGGCGGCGCGGCAGGCTCTGGCGACGGTAGACGATGCAGTCGGTGTCGACGTAGCCAAGCGCGCCCCACAGCGGCGAACAGAACGAGTCGGGGTTGACCGGGTGGGTTTCGGTCACTTCGCGCGCGGCGTTGATCTTGTCGTTCATCACCACCAGCACCCCCTTGCCGCGGGACTCGGCACAGAAGGCGGTGCGCACTGCCGAATAGATGTTGACCGGACCGTCAGGGCTGACACACGAGGCGGCACGCATCGCGCCGACCAGGCAGACCGGCTTTTCGCTGTCGATCAGCAGGTCGAGCATGTAGGCGGTTTCCTCGAGCGTGTCGGTACCGTGGGTGATGACCACTCCTTGCACGGCCGATTCGGCCAGGACCTTTTCAACCGTCTTCGAGAGGTTGAACATCATCGCCGGCGTCATGTGCGGGCTGGGGATGTTCGAGAACTCGCGCACCTCGACCTCGCCCAGCTCGACCAGCTGCGGGATCGCCTCGATCAGGTCGGTGCCCGACAGGGCCGGCACCGTCCCACGCCCGGGAAACGACTTCATGGCGATCGTGCCGCCCGTGCTGATGACTACCACCTTGCCCATTTTCGAAGCCTCCTTGGGTTGGCGTGCCAACTGATGCCGGATGACGACATCGTTGGCGGCGGCCAGGCGTTCGCGCAGGCCGGCGACGGCGCCGCATACGATGGCCGAGTATTGCTTGACGTCGTCCGCGTCGACGCAGGGGATCACGGTCTGCTCGATCGATCGCCGCGGCACCAGCAGACTCAGGACGGCCGAAGTGCCGGGCATCATGCCGATGCCGCCGACCACCTCGTGCCAGGCATTGGACATGAAGCTGATGCCGCCGCCGTCCTGGCTGGCGTATTCGATCAGCTCCGCGATCAAGGCCACCTTGTCGGCCGAGTCCTCGGCCACCTGGATGCGTTCGCCCAGGGCCGCGACGCGGCGACCGAAGGCCATCGTCTGCTGACGCAAGGCACCGGGCTGGCGGGCCAGTTGCTCGGGCAGGTAGCTCGCGCGGCGGCCTATCGCCTCGGCCGCTGCCAGCAGGGCCTCGGCGACGTGGACGTTGTCGCTGTCGCTATGGGCGCGGATCAGGAACTGCGGCTCGTCGAGCGCGTTACACGCCGCCGGCCAATAAGTCTTGCTTTCGAGAACGATGGTCGGTAGCGCCGCCATGCCGAGCGTATCCATGATCTCGCGCTTGCTGCCGGCCAGGGCATTGCCCTCGAGATCCTCGTTGGGGCCGATCCCGCCTTCGGTCGCGTTGACGGTGCCGAGCACGGCGACGGTCTCGCCCTCGATCTCGAGCAAGGTGCCGACCATCAAGCCGCAGTTGTTGGGCGAGTCTTCCTGGGCCCGGGTGAAGGCGTACGGATGCTGCACGGCAAAAGTGTCGAGCGCCGCGTTGGCGAGCGCCGTCTCCAGGGCCACGGCCGGTTCGTGCGCCCCCTGGCCGTATAGCCGGCCGAAAGCCTCGACCGCCAGCGTGTGCACACTGAGAATGGAGCGGCCCACCAGGCGCTGCGCCAGCTCCATCTCCTGCGGCGTGATGCCGCGCCGGGCACTGCAGCGCCCGGTGCCGCCCTGGCTCGTGAACACTTCGAAATAACCGTCCAGCCCGACCTTGCCGGCCACGCTTTTGACCACCGGATCGATGCCGGTGGCACGCCGGAACAGGTCGATGACCACCGCCAGGCCAGCGCTGTCGTCCTGAACAAAACCGTTATGCGAGTGGACATGGCCGCAACCCGCATGCCCGGCGATCGCCAGGCGGGGGCGGCCAAACTGTCGCAATGAAATCGTCACGGAACTCCTCCGGGTAAACCG
Source organism: Pseudomonadota bacterium (assembly GCA_023443095.1). Lineage (GTDB taxonomy): Bacteria > Pseudomonadota > Gammaproteobacteria > Burkholderiales > Burkholderiaceae_F > JAEZVV01. The sequence continues at coordinate 4,704 of JAEZVV010000119.1, read as the reverse complement.
CGGACAGCCCCGCCAGAGGGGCTGCCCGCTCGACAGGCTTAGAGAACGACCAGGCCGGTCACGACCACGAAAGCCACCGCCAGGCCGAACAACTGGTTCGGACGTTGGAACTTGTTGGCGGCCATGAGTTCGCTGCCGGGAATGACCGGGATCACGGTCGACAGAGCGGCCACCGGTCCCCCCGTGAGGAAGTACTGCATGATCGACGAGCCGGCGAGAGCGGCGACCGACGCCGCCATCGGATCGGCGCCGGTCTTGAGAACGATCGCCAGGAAGGGAACGATGATCGCGGCCGAAGCGGCGTTCGACTGCGTCAACAGGCCGGTCAGCGCCGACACCAGCAGCATGATGAACACCGGTGCCACGCTCAGCCACGGGCCGAGTAGGCTGGCGACGTCGTCGACGATGCCGATGCTCTTGATCACGCCCGACATGTAGAGAAAGCCGATCGTCGCCACCAGCGGCACGGCAATTTTCTGCACGCCTTCCATCATCGCGGCTTCAGCGACGGCGGGCTTGGCCTTGGCCAGCAACATGGTGGACACCGCCGCCAGCGTACCGACCAGGAACACCGGCAAGCCGCAGACGAAACCCGCCACCAGCACGCCAAAGGGAGCAAAGGCCGCCCACGACGGCGTGTTCATGTCCTTGCCGGCGAAATCAGCCAAAGCGGCCTGCATCTCGGCATCGCTCAGCTTGGCCGCGCCATCGGCCTGGCGACGCTTCATGCGCCAGAAAGCGATCGCCATGATCGACAAGGAAATGATCGCACCGTAGACGTTGATCATGCCGAAGCCGATCCCGGCAGTGGCAATGACCGCGACCTGGGTCGGGTGGGTGAAACCGGCGAAGTTGCCGAAGTGGCCGGCGTGGGCGATCGAACCCGCCGCGTCGTTGGGCGAGACCCCCATCTTGGTCGCGGCCGGACCGGCGACCACGCCCGTGATCACCGGCTGGGTAAAGCCGGTCAGAGCGCCGATGCCGCCCGCCGCCAAGCTGGCGGCGGTGCAGATGCCGGGGCCGCCGCCGAGCCGGTTACCGACGCGGACGATGTCGCGGATGATGACGTTGAGAAAACCCGTCGCATGCATCACGCCGATAAAGAGCAAAACCCCGGTCATGTCGGCGATAACGGGGTTCATGCCGCCGATGATGAGTTTGGCGATGGTGATGTTTTCTTTTCCGGTGAGCGGGAATCCCGCCACCAGAGCCGACACCGTCGCGCCGAGAATCGCAGTCAGATAAAGGGGCGTCCGCCCCGTGATCATGAGTATCAGGGTTCCCAGCATCAGCAGCTGGGCCAGCAGCATCATCGACATCTCTTCTACCTTTGCAGGATTCAAACGAGTTACCCAGCGCCTGCGGCGGATTGCGCTCGTATCCAGGCGGCCACAGCGGGAAAAGTGGACCGGGAAGGTCGCCACTGACCCCGTCGAATGGGACTGTAGTCATGCTGGACGACGCCTCAGACACAGGCAGTTCCCCTGACTTGATGAGGATTGAAAACCATGTAAGCACCCGCTATCTGATCGTGGACGCGCAGGCGGCGAACGCCCGCGCCAGACTCCGGACGGGCCCGATACACCTTTTTCTTGCGTTTTTGCGGAGCAGCGCCGGGCCGGATTGACCGCGGTCAAGAATCGGGCCGCGACCGAATCGCGGGTATTCTCTGGATTGATTTTTATTGCGGCCTATGTTTTCCCGGAAATCCGCTGCCAGCCCGGGTTTATTCCAGAAAAACAGAATCGCAAGATTTGCATCACGACAAACTTCGACTTGCGCCGGAACCGGGCCTTACCGCCGCCCACGGCAAAACCCCGCCCCCAGCCGCGCTTTCTTTTAGAAAACAGGGATTGGCACCCCGGACCGATGCCGAGCATCGCCCGGCGATAAATCGGCTCTTTTCTCTTAGGGGGTCGGCCTGGACTTAGTCAAAAACCCGGAAACGGAGTACGGCTGAAGTCGCGGATCAGAAAACGCTCTGCAGAGCGTCGCTCGCGAGCAAGGCCTCGAGCAAAGCTCGATTGACGTCGCCACGGGTAAGGCCGAAGCGGTCGGCCGCGGGCGCGACGTCGACCGCCACGTCGGCCTCGAGCAACTCAGCGATCCGCAGCATGGCGCCGTAATCGCCTTCGCGTGGGCCAATCGCCGCCATCACCGCCGGCGGCAGCTGGCTCGATTCCAGCAGCCGCTCGAACCCCTGCCCAGTGATGCAGTCGAGCAGAGAAAACGCCCCCACGATGAACAACTCATCACGCTCGGCCGGCCTCCAGCCGGCCAGGCGCCCCAGGTTCTCGAGCAGGAAGCCGCGCGTGACGGTCTGGTGCACCAGCGGCAGCGACTGGGAGTCCTTGCCCGCCACCACCAGCAGCAGGACCAGCCAGCGCACGATGCGCCGGTAACCCAGCATCTGGATTGCGTTGGCGATCGAGGCGAGCGGCACGGCCCGGGCGAACGCGGGGCTGTTGACCAGGGTCAGCAGCATGTAGGCGAGCACCGGCTCGAGCTTGAACGCCGCTTCGAGTTCACCCACTTCCGCATCCCGCTGGACCAGGCGTATCAGCTCGAGCACGGCGCGCTGCTCGGGATGCAGCCCCTCGACTTCGCGGACATGGAACTCGAGCGGCCAGCCGATCACGGCACTGGCCCCCGAGCTGCGGGCCGCATCCACGTCGGCAAGCGAGGCCGCGCCGCGCACCCACAGCGCCGGATCGAGCGCGGCGCGGCCGACCTCCCGCCGGGCCGACACCGGTTGAACCTGGTAGCTGAACAGCGGCTCGCGCTCACGCGGCAACGGACCTCCGGCACGAGCGACCAGGCGCACGCCGTGGCGCTGCAACTCGATCAGGATCGGCAGGTCGGCGTCGCTCACCGCCTCGGACACTTCGAGCAGGCAGTTGCGCGGCGCGCGCAGGTTGGCGAGCCCGCCGTCGATGCCGCCCTGCGGCGCCAGAACGAGCAGGCCTTGCGGCAAGCCGCCGACCTCGTCACCCGCATCCAGCAGTCCGCTCGCCAACTCGGCCGCCGAACCGGACTGCGCCGCCCCCAGGGCAAGCCGAACGCCGACGGTGCGGCGGTCGTGCGCAACGATCGGCAACCAGCCCAGCTCGAGCTGCTCGAGCGGGGTCCCGGCGATCGGCATGGCAGAGGCGAGAGCGGAGTCCACGGCAGCTCTTCGACCGTTTTGCCCGGCAATTGAGTCAGGGATGACGCGCAGATCGATGCTTCTTCCAGCGCGCGGACCGCGCCCGAGGCTCTGGCTCGATCCGCGGTTGCGCACGGTTTGCAACAATCCGGCTGACGTGGCGCAAGCTTCGCTGGTAGAGCGCTCACAACCCAGCTTCCGTCGCGGCTGGATCAAGCCCGTCCGGACCCTCTTCCCTACGCTTTCCGTTTCATCGTGACTTCGGTTAGAGGGGCGGCAATGGGCGGAGTTTCGGCAGCATGGTTGCGTGCGATGCAGACGGCGCAGCGTGCGGTATGGCTGCCCGAACGCGGTCCCCAGGCGCCGCTGCTGCCGTGGATCGCCCCCCATGTGCCGCAGCCGATCTTCGAGATGATCGAACGCCTGGGAACGGTGCGCCAACTCGAACCCGGCGACTACGTCTTCGCCAGCCACGAACGAGTCAACCGCCTGGTGTACGTGCGCAGCGGAGTGACCGGGCGCGCGGTGGTCGACCCCGCCAGCAACCATCCGGAAGCGATGGCGATCAGCCCGCCCGGGCGCTTGGGCGCGGGCAACCTCAACTTCTTTTCCGCCCGCCCCTGCGCCGGACGTTATTTCGCGATTTGCCGCAGTGAAATCGTGAGCTGTCCGCAGACCCTGCTGCTCACCATGGCCAAACGCGACCTCGAGTTCGGGCTGCTGCTGGTCCACTACTTCGAGCTGTGTTCGCTGTCGGACCGGCTCGGTTTTGCGACCCAGGTCTTGCTGCCCGTACCCTTGCGCCTGCAAGTTTTTTTCCTGTCGTGGGCCTGCAGTTTCGGACAGGAAGCCGAACGCGAAGACCTGCCCGGCCGCTGGCTGAAAATGCCGGTGCCGCCGGCGCGTCCCGACATCGCCCGCGTCATCTACGCCAGCCTGATTTCGATCGACCGGCTGCTGTGCACCTGGCGCCAGTCCCAGCTGTTGCTGCGCGAAGGCGAGCAGCTTTGGCTGCGCCCCGAACTGCTGCGCGACGCCCACGCCTGGCTGTGCCGCACCGAAGAAAGCGCAAGCGGCCATCCGCGCCCGTCCGAGTTGACCGACATGCTGCGCTGAGCGCTCAGCCGGGAGGCTGACGCCGGCGGGGCCGCCGCGTCGGCCCCCAAAAAAAATGCCGCCCCATCCGGGGCGGCATCGACAAAGGAAGACGAGGGATCAGAACGAGTGCGTGATCCCGGCGTAGAGCGAGCGCGGGTCCGCGCCTGCCACCCCGACCACACCGGCCGAGCTGCCGCCACCGCCGCTGATCGAGTAGCTGGCCTTGCCGTCGTTGCTGATGCCGGTCACCCCGCCATACAGCGTGGTGCGCTTGGACAGCGGGTAGTCGTAACGCAGACCCCAGGCGCTCGCGTCGGCGTCGGCCACGCTGTCGTTCTTGAGCATCGCGTAAGTGCCGATCAGCCGGCCGCCCCGCAGCGGCGCCGAGGCGCCGACCTGCCACGCGTCGAGCGAAGGCGCAAGCGCGGTGTCGTTCGAGTCCTTCTTCACGTAGGTGAAAG
>JAEZVV010000069.1 GCA_023443095.1 Pseudomonadota bacterium | reverse complement strand
GTATGAGAGAGGCCTAACCCATGGCTCCAGCGGACTCGCGCCGGCATGGCGCTTCAGGCCTTCATTTCATTCTGGGCCTTCCGCGTAACGCCTGCGGGAGCTGCTTAACTCAAATGTTCCCTCTGGCGTGGCGAAGCCTCGCCGCCCTACCTGCGCGTAGCGCAGTGCCTTTGAATTCCCCCTTGAGAGGTCGCCGCAGCGTGGCTTGGCAGCGGCGGAGTCTTCGAGCGTCCGTGTTTGAGGGCGTGGCTCGCTGGCGCAGCCAGCGAGATCGCCCGAGTTTCGGGCGCTCGCCGCCGGTGCCATGCCGCGCAAGGGAAGCCCGAAGGGCCGACCGACAGGGGCCGTCGGGAGTCCAGAGGGTCGGACGGGACCGACCCTCTGGGGCCTTGCGGAGGCCTGAGCCGCTCGGCGCTTCGCGCAGCGAATCAGCTCGCCGCGTAGCGGCACGAACCCATCGCCGTGGGCGCAGCCCGCGCTACTGGCAGCGCGATGCGCTCGATCGCCACGCCACGAAGCTCAACGCCCCTTCAAGAACTCCTTTAAGGCGACTCCGGTATGCGTCCCCGCCGCCATGATCGCCGCCGGTGCTCCCGCTGCCACGACCTTGCCCCCACCGGATCCTCCTTCGGGTCCAAGGTCGAGGATCCAATCTGCTTCGGCGATCACATCGAGGTTGTGTTCGATCACCACCACCGTGTTGCCGGCGTCGACCAGGCGGTGCAGGACCTTCACCAGTTTTTCCACGTCGGCCATGTGTAAGCCCACGGTCGGCTCGTCGAGCACGTAGAAGGTCTTGGGCGGCTTCTGGCCGCGGCGGGTGACGTCGTCGCGCACCTTGGACAGTTCGGTGACCAACTTGATCCGCTGCGCCTCGCCGCCCGAGAGCGTGGGCGAGGGCTGGCCCAGCGTCAGATAACCCAGGCCCACGTCCTGCAGCAGCTTGAGCGGGTGGGCGATATTGCTCTGAGCGGAGAAGAACTCGACCGCGTCGTCGATTTCCATCTTCAAGACATCGCCGATGCTCTTGCCCTTCCACTTCACCGCCAGCGTTTCTTCGTTGAAGCGGGCGCCGCCGCAGACGTCGCAGCCGACCTTCACGTCGGGCAGGAAACTCATCTCGATCGTGCGTATGCCCTGGCCTTCGCAGGCCTCGCAGCGGCCGCCCTTGGTGTTGAATGAAAAGCGGCTGGCGCTGTAGCCGCGGGTGCGGGCTTCCAGCGTTTCGGCAAACAGCTTGCGGATCGAATCCCAGAAACCGACGTAGGTGGCGGGGCAGGAGCGCGGGGTCTTGCCGATCGGGGTCTGGTCGACTTCGAGCACGCGGTCGATCCTGGCCCAGCCCTCGATGGCCGAGCAGCCGACCCACGAACCGTCGAAACCCTTGGCGCCCAGTACCCGCTGCAGGTTGCCGAGCAGGACGTCGCGCGCCAGCGTCGACTTGCCCGAGCCCGATACGCCCGTCACCACCGACAGGCGCTCGAGCGGGAACGCGGCAAGCGCCTGGTCGAGGTTGTGTTGCCTCGCGTCTTTCACTTCGACGAATTCGGTCTTGTCGTCGACGACGCGGCGAGCTTCCTGTGGGTGTTGCAGCGGCGAGCGCAGATAGCGGCCGGTAAGCGAATCTTTCGCCGCCATGATGTCGGCCACCGAGCCTTGGGCGATCACGCGGCCGCCGCGAACGCCGGCGGCGGGGCCGATGTCGATCACGTGTCCGGCCTTGCGGATCGTGTCTTCGTCGTGTTCGACCACCACCAGGGTATTGCCCTTGGCGCTGAGCTTGGCGAGTGCGTCGAGAAGGATGCGGTTGTCGCGCGGGTGCAGGCCGATGGTAGGTTCGTCGAGCACGTAACACACGCCCTGCAGGTTGGAGCCGAGCTGGGCCGCAAGGCGGATGCGCTGCGCTTCCCCGCCCGAAAGCGTGGGCGCGGCGCGGTCGAGTGCGAGGTAGCCCAGGCCCACTTCTTCCAGGAACTCGAGCCGCGAAGTGATTTCAGCGAGCGCGTCGCGGGCGATTTCGGCCTCGCGGCCGGAGAGCGAAATCTGGCGGAAGAACGCTCTGGCCTCGTCGACCGGCAGTTGCGCCAGTTCGGCGATCGAGCGATCGGCGAACTTCACCGCCAGGGCGACAGGGTTGAGCCGCAGGCCGTGGCAGGCATCGCAGGGCTCGGTCGAGCCCTCGAACCAGGCGTTCCACTGGATCTCTTCGCCGGTCTGCTCGGCGTCGAAGCCGCTGAGCTTCAGGCCGGTGCCGAAGCAGGCCTCGCACCAGCCGTGTTTGGAGTTGTACGAGAAAAGCCGAGGGTCGGGCTCGGGGAAGCTGGTGCCGCAGCTCGCACACGCGCGTTTGGTCGACCAGCTTTTCTGGCTGAGCTTGGGTGCGGTTTCGCCGCGGGCGATCGCCGCTTGCAGGTCGCCCAGCGGCCAGGCGAGTGTCACCACGCCGTGGCCGTGGACGAGCGCGTCTTGCAGCAGGGCGCGCAAACGGGCTTCGTTCTCGGGTGCTACCTCGAGGTCGCCCACCGGCAGTTCGATCGTGTGTTCCTTGAAGCGTTCGATGCGCGGGAACTTGGCGGTCGGCAGAAAAGCGCCGTCGACCCGCAGATGGGTATGGCCCTTGCCGTGCGCCCATTTGGCGAGGTCGGTGTAGAGGCCCTTGCGGTTGACCACCAGCGGCGCCAAGACGCCGACATGCTGGCCGCGCAACTCCTTCATCACGTTGGCGACGATGGCATCGAAGCTCTGCGGCGTCACCGGCACGCCGCAGTCGGGGCAGTGCTGGACGCCGAGCTTGACGTAGAGCAGGCGCAGGAAGTGGTAGACCTCGGTCAGCGTCGCCACCGTCGACTTGCGCCCGCCGCGAGACGTGCGCTGCTCAATCGCCACCGTGGGCGGAATGCCGTAGATCGCGTCGACGTCGGGCCGGCCGGCGGGCTGGACGATCGAACGCGCGTAGGCGTTGAGCGATTCCAGGTAACGCCGCTGGCCTTCGTTGAAGATGATGTCGAAGGCGAGCGTGCTCTTGCCGCTGCCCGACACGCCGGTGATCACGGTGAACTCGTCGCGCGGGATCTCGATATCGATGTTTTTCAGGTTGTGTTCGCGCGCGTGTACCACCTCGATCGAGTTGCGCGCCGCCGCCCGCCGCGCCGCGATCTGGGTCTGCAGCGGCACGCCGTAATCGGGCCGCGGTTCTTCCACGAAAAACGGGGTCGGCGTCGATTTTTCGTCGGTCGCGCCTGCCAGTGCAGCGCGGTAGCTCGCCAGCGCGCGGCCGGTGTGCGAGGCGGGGTTTGTCATCAAGTCGTCGGGCGTGCCCACGCCTACCAAACAGCCGCCGGCGTCGCCGCCTTCGGGGCCGAGGTCGATCAGCCAGTCGGCGCCGTCGATCACGTCGAGGTTGTGTTCGATCACGACCACCGAATGGCCGGTGGCGATCAGCTGGCGCAGCGCACGCATGAGTTTCGCGACGTCGTCGAAATGCAGGCCGGTGGTGGGTTCGTCAAAGAGGAACAGGGTGCCGCGGGTGGGCGGCTTGCCGGTGGCGGCTTCGGCCAGAAAACCGGCGAGCTTCAGGCGCTGCGCCTCGCCGCCCGAGAGCGTGGGCACGGGCTGGCCGAGCTTGACGTATTCCAAACCAACCTCGGCGATTGGTGCCAGCGCCCGAACCACTTCGCGGTCAGCCTTGAAGAAGTCGATCGCTTCGCTGACGGTGAGTTCGAGCACTTGGGCGATGTTGAGCGCGCGGTCGAGGCGGCCGATCGCCACCTCGAGGGTCTCGGGACGGTAGCGCTGGCCGTCGCAATCGGGGCAGCGCAGGTAGACGTCGGAGAGGAACTGCATCTCGACGTGTTCGAAACCGTTGCCGCCGCAGGTGGGGCAGCGGCCGTCGCCCGAGTTGAAGCTGAAGGTGCCGGCGGTGTAGCCGCGCTCCTTGGAAAGTTCGGCCTTGGCGAAGAGCTTGCGGATCGAATCGAAAGCGCCGACGTAGCTCGCCGGGTTGGAACGCGTGGTCTTGCCGATCGGCGACTGGTCGACAAAAGCGACGTCATCGATCCAGTCGGCACCGAACACCGCGTCGTGTTCGCCCGGGGCTTCGGTCGCCTTGCCCTTGGCCTTGGCGAGCGCGGGCACCAGCACGTCCTGGATCAGGGTCGACTTGCCCGAGCCCGACACACCGGTGATTGCCACCAGGCGCTTCAAGGGCAGCTCGATGTCGAGGTTCTTCAGGTTGTGCTGGCGAGCGCCCTGGACCACGATTTTCGGGGTCTTGCTGCTCACCGGTTCGCGGAAGGGCTTGTCGATCCGGATCGCGCCGGCCAAGTAGTGGCCGGTCAGCGTCTCGGCGCGTTTCAGCTCGGCGGGAGAGCCGTTGAATACGATGCGGCCGCCGCGTTCGCCCGGGCCCGGGCCCATGTCGATCACGCGGTCGGCGGCGAGCATCACCTGCGGGTCGTGTTCGACCACGACCAGGGTGTTGCCGGCGTCGCGCAGGCGGTGCATGACGCGAGTGACGCGGTCCATGTCGCGCGGATGCAGGCCGATGCTGGGTTCGTCGAGAACGAACAAGGTGTTGACGAGCGAGGTGCCCAGGGCCGTGGTGAGGTTGATGCGCTGCACCTCGCCGCCCGAGAGCGTGCGGCTCTGGCGGTCGAGCGTCAGATACCCGAGGCCGACGTCGACCAGGAACTTGAGGCGGGCGCGGATTTCTTCGAGCAGCATCTGACTCGCTTCGTCGAGCGGGGCGGGCAGGGTGATTCGGTCGAAGAAAAGTTTGATGCGCTCGATCGGCAAGAGCATCAGGTCGTGGATCGCGAGGCCGGGCATGGCATCCAGCTGCTCGCGCGACCAGCGCACGCCGGCGGGGCGGTAGCGCTGGTAACGCGGCGCGTCGTCGCTGGCAGCAAGCTGGCCGGGGGCGGGGCAGGCCGAGGAAGCCGGGGGCGGATTCGGATTTGGCAAAGCCGACGCTTCACTCGGCTCACTGGCCTGAGCGAAACTCGAGTCCGACCCCATTGCTTTCATCGCCCCGGGGGCGAGCGCGGCGTCGGCGTCGGCCCGGGTCCCGACCCGCCACAGCAGGGCCTGGGGCTTCAGGCGGGCGCCGGCGCAGGTGGGGCATTCGGTATAGCTGCGGTAACGCGACAAGAGCACGCGTATGTGCATCTTGTAGGCCTTGCTCTCGAGCCACTCGAAGAAGTGGCTGACGCCGTACCACTGGCTCTGCCACTTGCCCTTCCAGCCGGGTTCGCCTTCGAGCACCCAGCGCTGGTGTTCGGGCGGCAGGTCCTTGAACGGAACGTCGAGCGCGACCTGGTCGCGCTTGGCGTATTTGACGAGGTCGGCCTGGCATTCCTCGAAGCTCTTGGTCTGCCAGGGCTTGACCGCGCCGTCGGCAAGGGGCTTGTTCGGGTCGGGGATGACCAGGCCGTAGTCGACCCCGATCACGCGGCCGAACCCGCGGCATGTCTCGCAGGCGCCCAAGGGCGAGTTGAAGCTGAAGGTCGAGGGGTGAGGGGTTTCGTAGGCGATGTCGCAGTCGGCGCAATGCAGGCCTTCGCTGAACTTCCACACGGCCGCGTCGCTGCCGTTCTCGGCCAGCACATGCGCATCGACCTTGCCCGCGCCCAGGCGCAGGCCGCGTTCGATTGCGTCGACCACGCGCGCCTGGTCGACGCTGGCGAGCCGGAAGCGGTCGCTGACGACGTCGAGCAGCTTTTCGCCACTGGCCGTGCGCTCCCCATGAACCTTGGTATAGCCCTGCGCCTCGAGGTGGGAGCGGACCTCGTCTTCGGTGAAGTTCTTGGGCACTGGCACGGCGAAGGTGAGCACCAGACGCGGATCGCCCGCCGTGGCGGCGCGTTGGGTCAGCGCGGTGAAGATTCCCGCCGGCGTGTCGCGCTGCACCCGCTTGCCGCAGCCGGAGCAATGGAGCTGCGAGGCGCGGGCGAACAGGAGCTTCAAGTGGTCGTTGAGCTCGGTCATGGTGCCGACCGTCGAACGCGAAGTGCGAACAGGGTTGGTCTGATCGATCGCGATCGCCGGCGGCACACCGTCGATGCGGTCGACCTGGGGCCGGTCCATGCGGTCGAGGAACTGGCGCGCGTAGGGGCTGAAGGTCTCGACGTAGCGGCGCTGGCCTTCAGCGTAAAGCGTGTCGAAGACGAGCGAGCTTTTGCCCGAGCCCGAGACGCCCGTCACCACCGTCAGCTCGCCGGTGGGAAGGTCAAGGTCGAGATTGCGCAGATTGTTCTGGCGGGCGCCGCGGATGCGGATCGCCTTGGAGTCTTGCTTCGACATGCGGGAACCTGTTGGGGCGCGGCCGGGGCGGGCGCCGGGAATGACGGGTAAAGTCTAACGAGCGCCCGCTGCCGACCGCCCGTGCGAGATCAGGTGGGGGCTGGAAGCGCGGCGTCAAGCTCGGCCGGCTTCAAGGCTGGGGAAGGCCTCTACCCCCGCGGGCGGAAGGCCGTCTAACCCGGATGGGTGGCGCTGACGCCGATCAATTCCGCTGCGCGGCCGGGGCGCGATGCTGCGCCACCTTTGAAGGAGTTCGACGTGTATTGGTTGATTGCCCCGGTTCTTTCCCTGCTGGTCCTGGCGGCGCATTTCTATCGCGCCAGCCTGATGCCGCTGGCAGCGCTGTCGCTGGCCGTGGCCTTCCTGCTGCTGGTGCCGCGTGCCTGGGCGGCAAGGGCGGTGCAGATCGCCGTTCTGCTGGGGGCGATCGAGTGGGTTCGCACCCTGATGATGCTGGTCGCGGAACGCATGTCCTGGGACCAGCCCTGGCTGCGGCTGGCGGCCATCCTGGGAACGGTGGCCTTGCTCACGGCCGCGTCGGCGCTGGTGTTCCGCGCGTCCAGGCTGCGGCAGCGGTACTGCCTGAAGTAAAAAAAACGGCGCCCGCGGGCGCCGTTTCTTCTGCTGCCGGACGATCTCAGCGCGCCAGGAAACGTTCGACCAGACGCGAGAAGAAGCTGGCGCCGATCGGGATCAAGTCGTCGTTGAAGTCGTACGAAGGGTTGTGCAGCATGCACGGCCCAAGGCCGTGGCCGCCGTCGCGGTGGCCGCCTTCGCCGTTGCCGATGAAAAGGTAGGCGCCGGGGCGCGCCTTGAGCATGAAGGCGAAGTCTTCCGCCCCCATGGTCGGTTCCTGCGCGCTGTTGACCCTGTCCGCGCCGACCACGCTGGCGGCGACGTCGGCGGCGAAGCGGGCTTCGTTGACATGGTTGACGGTGGGCGGGTAGTTCCAGAGGAACTCGAGTTCGGCGTGGGCGCCGTGGGCCTGGGCGGTGAGGGTGGCGATATGGCGCATCTTTTCCTCAAACAGCGCGGTCACGCTGTCGGAGAAGGTGCGCACCGTGCCCGACAGCAGCGCGGTTTCGGGAATCACGTTGGTGGTCTCGCCGGCGTGGATCTGGGTGATCGACAGCACCGCCGCGTCGATCGGCTTTTTCGTCCGCGTGACGATGCCCTGCAAGGCCTGGGCGATCTGGATCGCGACGAAGACCGGGTCGACGCCGAGGTGGGGCATGGCGGCGTGGGCGCCCTTGCCGGTGATGCGGATCTCGAACTCGTTGCTCGAGGCCATCATCGGTCCCGGCGTGACGCCGAAGTGGCCGGCCGGGATCCCGGGCCAGTTGTGCATGCCGAACACGGCATCGACCGGGAAGCGCTCGAACAGGCCGTCTTCGATCATCTTCTGGGCGCCGGCGCCGCCTTCTTCGGCCGGCTGGAAGATCAGGACCACGGTGCCGTCGAAGGGGCGGACCTCGGCCAGGTAGCGGGCCGCCGCCAGCAGCATCGCGGTGTGGCCGTCGTGGCCGCAGGCGTGCATCTTGCCCGGGTGGCGCGAGGCGTGGGCGAAGCGGTTGAGTTCGTTGATCGGCAAGGCGTCCATGTCGGCGCGCAGGCCAATCGCACGCGGGCTATCACCGTTACGAATCACTCCGACCACGCCGGTGCCGCCCAGGCCGCGATGCACTTCGATGCCCCAGGATTCGAGTGTCGCGGCGACGATGTCGCTCGTGCGCTTCTCTTCGAAGCGCAGCTCGGGGTGGGCGTGAAGGTCGCGGCGGATGGCGCGGATGTCGTCGTGGAATTGGGCGATTCGGTCGATGATTTGCATAGGCCTGACTCCGGTGGGGCGAGCCAGCATCGTAGCGAAGCCGCGCCCGGCCCGCACTAGAATGCCCTGGCACTCTCAGGGCTCACCATGAATCATCCTGCCGAAATCCTCGCGCCTTCGCGCGCCGCGCTCGACATGATCGACCGCCTGATCGCGATTCCGACGGTCAGCTGCGACTCCAACCTGGGGCTGATCGAGTCGGTGCGCGACCACCTTGCCGGGCTCGGCGTGAAGTCCCGGCTCACTTACGATGCAAAGCGGCGCAAGGCCAACCTCTTCGCCACCCTGGCCGACGATCCCGAGCGGGTGAAAGCGGGCGGCATCATCCTGTCCGGTCATACCGACACGGTGCCGGTCGACGGCCAAGAATGGACCAGCGACCCCTTCGTCGCGCGCCACGTCGATGGCCGCATCGTCGGCCGCGGCAGCGCCGACATGAAGGGTTTTATCGCGGTGGCGCTGGCGATGGCGCCGCAACTGCTGGCGGCGCAGGACCACGCGCCGATCCACTTGGCGTTTTCCTACGACGAGGAAGTGGGCTGCATCGGCGTGCGCGGCCTGATCGCCGACCTGGCCGAACGCGGCATCCAGCCCGCCGGCTGCATCATCGGCGAACCCACCGACATGCAGGCCATCGTCGCGCACAAGGGCAAGCGCGACATCCGCTGCTGCGTGCGCGGGCGGGAAGCGCATTCGGCCCTCACGCCCGAAGGGGTCAATGCGATCGAGTTCGCCGCCCGCCTGGTTGTCTTTATCCGCGAGCTGGCCGACCGCTGCGCCCGCAGCGAAAGCGACCCGCGTTTCGGAGTGCCGTATTCCACGCTCCAGACCGGTACCATGAGAGGCGGGATCGCCACCAACGTGGTCGCACGCGACGCCGAGTTCGTCTTCGAAATGCGCAACCTGCCGGGCACGGAGCAGGAAGCTTTGCTGGCCGAGATCGAAGGCCATGCGCGCGAGGTGCTGGTGCCGGCGATGCAGGCCGTTGCAGCAGGGACGGGGGTGAGTTTCGAACTGATCGCCGAGTTGCCCGCCTTCGGCATTGCGCCGGACGCGCCTATCGTGCGTTGGGCGCAGGAGCTCGCTCGCACGGCCCACCGTGGTGCGGGCGCAGTGGGTTTCGGCACCGAAGCCAGCCTCTTCGCTCGCGCCGGCATCCCCACCGTGTTGCTGGGGCCGGGCTCGATCGAGCAGGCGCACAAGCCCGACGAGTTCATCACCTACGATCAGGTCGCCGCCTGCGAGGCTTTCCTGTCCCGCATGATCGCCGCTCCTTTGCCCGAGCTCTGACATGGACGACACCCACGAGATTGTTCGCGCCGCCTGCCCGCACGACTGCCCAGACACCTGCGCGATGCTGGTCCACGTCGGTCGCGACGACAAGGGCCGCCGCGTGGCGGTCAAGGTCACGGGCGATCCCGAACACCCGACCACGGCCGGCGCCTTGTGCACCAAGGTCAGCCGCTACGTGGAGCGGGTCTATCATCCGCAGCGCCTGCTGTACCCGCTGAAACGCGTGGGGAAGAAGGGTGCGGGCGGCTTCGAACGGGTGAGCTGGGAGACCGCGCTGGCCGACATCGCCGCTCGGCTCAAGGCCATTGCGGCGCGCGACCCGCAGCGCATCCTGCCGTATTCCTACGCCGGCACCATGGGCCTGGTGCAGGGTGAAGCTATGGCGGGGCGTTTCTTCAACAAGCTCGGCGCGAGCCAGCTCGACCGCACCATCTGCGCCACCGCCGGTGCCGAGGGCATGACCCATGTGCTGGGCACTCGCACCGGTCCGGCGATGGAGTCCTTTGCCGACGCCAAGCTGATCGTCTTCTGGGGCGCCAATGCGATTGCGTCCAACCTGCACTTGTGGAGCTTTGCGCAGGAGGCCAAGCGCCATGGCGCCAGGCTGATCGCGATCGACCCCTACCGTTCGCTGACCGCCGAGAAATGCCACCAGCACATTGCCCTGCTGCCAGGCACCGACGGTGCCCTGGCGCTGGGCCTGATTCACGTTCTGGTGCGGGAGGGCTGGCTGGATCGCGATTACATCGAACGCCACACCCTGGGTTTTGACGAGCTCGCGGCGCGGGCGCAGGCCTACCCGCCCGAGCGGGTGGCGCAGATCTGCGGCATCGAGGCCGCGGTGGTCGAGCAGCTCGCGAGCGACTGGTGGTCCACGCGACCGGCGGCGATCCGCCTCAACTACGGCATGCAGCGGGCGCACGGCGGCGGCAATGCGGTGCGGCTGATTTCGGCCTTGCCGGCGCTGACCGGCCATTGGCGCGATGCCGCCGGCGGGGTCCTGCTGTCGACCAGCGGCGCCTATCCCCGCGACACGATCGCCTTGCAGCGCCCCGACCTGCTGGCGGGGCGGACGCCGCGCACGGTGAACATGAGTTCGATCGGCGATGCGCTGGCGTCCGCCGAGCCGCCGATCGAGGCGCTGGTGGTCTACAACAGCAACCCGGTGGCGGTGGCGCCGGAATCGGGCCGGGTGGCGGCGGGTTTTGCCCGCGAGGACTTGTTCACCGTCGTGATCGAGCAGTTCCAGACCGACACTGCCGATTACGCCGACTACATCCTGCCTGCCACCACCCAGCTCGAACACGTCGACATCCACGCCAGTTACGGCCACCTTTACGTGTTGGCCAACAACCCGGCGATTGCTCCGCTGGGCGAGGCGCTGCCCAATACCGAGATCTTCCGCCGCCTGGCCCGTGCCATGGCGTATGACGAGCCCTGTTTTGCCGAGACCGACGAGCAGATTGCGGCTCAGGCTTTCAAGCGCGAAGGTGCGGGCGCGGATCTCGACTGGCAGCGCCTGAAGGTGAGTGGCTGGCAGCGGCTCGCTCTGCCCGAGACCTATGCGCCGTTTGCCGAGGGCGGCTTTCCCACGCCGTCGGGTCGCTGCGAGCTGGTGTCGGCGGCCGTGGGCCGGCTCGGACTCGACCCGGTGCCGGACTACGTCCCGCCTTACGAGGGGCCGACCAGCAACCCGGAACTGGCGGCGCGTTTCCCGCTGGCGATCATCTCGCCGCCAGCGCGCAACTTCCTCAACTCGAGCTTCGTCAACGTCGAGAGCCTGCGTGCCGTCGAAGGCGAGCCGCGGCTCGAGATCCACCCGCTCGATGCGGCTGCGCGCGGGATCGAGACCGGTGACGTGGTGCGGGTGTTCAACCAGCGCGGCGAGTTCGAACTGATTGCAAGGGTCAGCGAACGAGCGCGGCCGGGGGTGGTGGTGGCCTTGTCGATCTGGTGGAAAAAACTCGGTCGCGACGGCAAAAACGTCAACGAAGTGACGAGCCAGAAGCTGACCGACATCGGCCGCGGACCGACCTTTTACGACTGCCTGGTCGAGGTCGCGCCGGTGTGAGGCGTGCGGCGCTCCTGGCGCCGCACCTTATCCGTGAATCAGGCGGCGTCGGCTTCGCTGCGTGGCTTGACTTCGCCGCGGCGCTGGGCGGCTTCTTCCTTCACCACGCGGCGGACCGCGTCGAAGGCGGCGTTGGTGGCCGCAAACGCATCTTCGTGTTTGCGGGTGACGACGATTTCCTGGCCGGGAACGGTCAGGTCGATCCGTACCGCGACTTCGCGGCCCTGATGCTGGTGGCGTCCTTCCTGCTCGACGGTGACGCGGCAAGTGATCAGTTCGGAGTCGAAACGGCTGAGGCCGTGGGCTTTTTCGGTGATGGCGGCTTCCAGCGCGGGGGAACGGTCGATGCCGTGGAAGCTGATTTGAAGCGGCAGTTTCATGCGTGCCTCACTGCTCTGTGGAAAAACTCTCGTTGAGTTCATTGTGTGTATGGAGCGGGGGGCGGAGTTGACCGCGATCACGAGTGGCACTTTCGGTGCCCGTGGCACCATCCGGGCATGACCTGGGGCCATCTTTTCCGCTATGTCGGCTTGCTGCTTGCGGCCGGGGCGATGACGGGCTGTTCAACCCTGGCGTATTACTCGCAGGCCGCGGGCGGCCATCTGGCTTTGATGGCCGCGGCGCGCCCGGTGGCCGAGGTGCGCTCCGATCCGGCCACCCCGCCCGAGCTGGCTCGGCGCTTGGAGCGGGCGCAGGAGATCCGCCGCTTTGCCAGCCAGGCCCTGGGGCTGCCCGACAACGCCAGCTATACCCGCTACGCCCAGCTCGGCCGGCCGTTCGCGGTGTGGAACGTGATCGCCGCTCCCGAATTTTCGTTCGAGCTCAAGACCTGGTGTTACCCGGTCGCCGGCTGCGCGGCTTACCGTGGTTATTACGATTCGGCCGCCGCGCAGCGGGAGGCCGCTGCCTTGCGGGCCGAAGGCTGGGACGTGAACGTGGCCGGGGTGGCGGCGTATTCGACCCTGGGCTGGTTTGCCGATCCCCTGCTCGACACCTTTGTCCTGCGCCCCGAGTCGCAGCTGGCGGCGCTGGTGTTCCACGAACTCGCGCATCAAGTGCTTTACGTGCCGGACGACACGGGCTTCAACGAAGCCTTTGCCACCGCGGTCGAAACCGAGGGGGTGGCGCGTTGGCTGGTCGCCCACGGCTCGGCCGCGGAGCGCCTGGCGTGGGCGCAGTTCTCGCAACGCCGCGAGCAGTTCGTCGGTTTGCTGCGGCAGGCGCGGGTCGAACTTGATCTTCTCTATGGCTTGCCGCTGCCGGCTGCGGCGATGCGGGAGCGCAAGGCGGCCGTGCTGGTCCAGTTGCGTGCCGGCTATGAGAAGCTGAAAGCGCAATGGGGGGGCTGGCCGGGTTACGACCGCTTCTTCGAAGCCGACCTGGGCAATGCCCATCTGGCCGCGGTGGGAGCGTATTTCGACGCAGTGCCCGCCTTCGCCGCCTTGCTTGCGGCGCAACAGGGCGAGCTGCCGCGTTTTTACGCGGCGGCGGCCGAACTCGCCCGGCTGCCGCCGGAACTGCGCCGGATGAAACTTGCCGGAGGGTCGCCGTTGCCTCGCTGAGACGTTTGTGTTGCGGTGCAGCGCAGGTTCCTCGCGTGCACGATCTGAGTGCAGCGTGAGCGCAGCTATGATCGATATCGACTGACCCGAGGCCCGCAACGGGCCGCCACGACTCGCAAGACAAGGAGACGGCAGATGGATGAGCGCTACTGGCTGAAGAATTATCCGAAAGGGGTTCCGGCCGAGATCGATCCCAGCCAGTACCAGTCGCTGATTCAGTTGCTGGAAGAGGCGTTCAAGAAATACAGCGATCTGCCCGCCTACACCTGCATGGGCGCCAGCATCAGCTATCGCCAGCTCGACGAGTTGTCGAGCGCGGTGGCAGCCTGGCTTCAGGCCAAGGGTTTCCAGCGCGGCCAGCGCGTCGCGATCATGATGCCCAATGTCCTGCAATACCCGGTGGTGCTCGCCGGCGTGTTGCGCGCGGGCTGCACCGTGGTCAACGTCAACCCGCTCTACACCCCGCGCGAACTCGAGCACCAGCTCAAGGACTCCGGCGCGGATGCGATTTTCATCCTCGAGAACTTCGCGACCACGCTGCAGCAGGTGGCGGCCAAGGTGCCGACAAAAACCGTGGTCGTGACCTCGATGGGCGACATGCTTGGTTTTGCCAAGGGTCTGCTGGTCAACTTCGTGGTGCGCCACGTGAAGAAGCTGGTGCCCGAATATTCGCTGCCGGGCGCGGTCCGCTGGAACGAAATGATGGCCGACGCGGTGAAGATGAGCCGGCGGCCAGTGACCGTGACGGCCGACGACGTCGCCTTCCTGCAATACACCGGCGGCACCACCGGCGTGTCCAAGGGCGCGACCCTGCTGCACCGGAACATCATCGCCAACATGCTGCAGGCCGAGGCCTGGTACCAGCCGGCGCTGGCCAAGCTCAAGCCCGGCGAACATCCGGTCACGATCACGGCCTTGCCGCTGTATCACATCTTCGCGCTGACGGTGTGCGCGATGATGAGCATGAGAATCGGCGGCTCCTGCGTCCTGATCCCGAACCCGCGCGACATCCCCGGTTTCGTCAAAGAACTGCAGAAACACACTTTCCATGTCTTCCCGGCAGTGAACACCTTGTTCAACGCGCTGCTCAATAACGAAGACTTCAAAAAGCTCGACTTCAGCCGCCTGATCCTGTCGGCCGGCGGCGGCATGGCGGTGCAGGAGGCGGTGGCCAAACGCTGGCTCGCCGCCACCGGCTGCCCGATCTGCGAGGGTTATGGCCTGTCGGAGACCTCGCCGGTGGCTACCGCCAACCGGGTCGACACCGACCGCTTCACCGGCACCATCGGCCTGCCGGTGCCGTCGACCGAAATCGCGATTCTCGACGACGACGGCAACAAGCTGCCGCCCGCGGCCGTGGGGGAAATCGCGATCCGCGGCCCGCAAGTGATGGCCGGCTACTGGAACCGCCCCGACGAGACCGCCAAGGTGATGACCGCCGACGGCTTCTTCCGCTCGGGCGACGTCGGCATCATGGACCAGGACGGCTACACCAAGATCGTCGACCGCAAGAAGGACATGATCCTGGTTTCGGGCTTCAACGTGTACCCGAACGAAATCGAGGGCGTGGTGGCGGAACACCCTGGCGTGCTCGAGTGCGCCGTGGTCGGGGTGCCGGACGAACACGCGGGCGAGGCGGTCAAGCTCTTCGTGGTGAAGAAGGATCCGGCACTGACTGAGAAGGACCTGGCGGACTATTGCAAGGAAAACCTGACCGGTTACAAGAAGCCCAAATACATCGAGTTCCGCAGCGACCTGCCCAAGACCAACGTCGGCAAGATCCTGCGCCGCGAACTGCGCGACAGCGCGCCTGAACAGAAGGCCGCCTGAACCTCGCCGGTCGGACCCTGGGCGCCGCGGGATCTTCCGCCGGCGCCCTTTTCTTTGGCGCAGGGTAAAGTGCTTGTTTGCGCGGCCATCAGGCCGCTGAGGAAGCATGATGGAAAACAAGCCCAGGGGCCCGAAGCCCTTCCAGAACAAGTCGTTTGGCGAAAAACGCAGCTTCGGCGATCGCAAGCCCTACGGCGATTCCAAGCCTTACGGCGATCGCAAACCCTATGGCGAGAGCAAGCCCTACGGGGATCGCAAGCCCTACGGCGAAGCCAAGCCGTATGGCGACCGCAAGCCTTACGGTGAAAACCGGCCTTACGGCGATCGCAAGCCTTACGGCGAAAACAAACCCTATGGCGACCGCAAACCCTATGGCGAAAACAAGCCCTACGGCGAGCGCAAGCCTTATGGAGAGAGCCGTCCTTACGGCGACCGCAAGCCGTATGGCGAGAACAAGCCTTACGGTGAGCGGCGCGGGTTCGACGAGCGCAAGCCGTACGCCGAACGCAAGCCTTACGGCGAGCGGAGCAGCGAGCGCTCGAGCGACCGCCCCGACGGCGGTTTCCGCAGCGGGCCGCGCGCCCGTGCCGCCACCGAGCAGCGCTTTGGCAACCCCTACGAACGGGCCGAGCGCCCGGGCCGCTCGGCCTTGATTTCGCTCGACCCCGATGTCGCCAAGGTGTTTGCCGATTCGGTGGCAGTTAACGACGCCCTGCGCAAGCTGATCGAGCTGGCGCAGATCGTCCGCCCTCAACCGGCGCCGCGCGTGCGTGAGACGCGCGCCGACACGGCGGCCCCGGTGGCGGCGGCGCCTGCTGTCGAGGCCGACGCCGTGGTCGATGCCGAAGTGGATGCCGCGGCGCCGGCGGCGGGCGAGGCAAGCGGTGCGCCCCGTTTTGCCGATGACGACGAAGAGTGATTCCGTGCTCGGACACGCGCCCCTTGCCCAGGTGGCGATACACGTGTCCGACATCGACCGGGCCGAAGTCTTTTATCGGGATGTCCTCGGCCTGAGATCGCTGTTTCGTTTCGGCCAGCTGGCTTTTTTCGACATGGCGGGGGTCCGCCTTCTGCTCGAAGGCGGCCACGAGGTCTTGCAGAAGCGGGAGGACACCTGTCTCTATTTCCGGGTCGAAGCCATCGACCGGGCGGTGGGGCAGCTGAGTTCTCTTGGCGTCTATTTCGAACGGCCACCCCAGCTCGCGGCGCGGATGCCGGACCACGAGTTGTGGATGGCGTTTTTCCGCGACCCCGACGGCCACTTGCTGGCCGTGATGGAAGAGCGCCGTTAAGCGGCCAGGCGCGGGCGGCTGATTTCGAGCAGGGCTGCCAGCAGGGTCGGGTCGAGTTCGGACTGGCCCCGCGGCAGCGCCAGGCACAGGCGTCGGCCGCGTGAGCGGATCCTGACGCCGGCGCGCTGCTCGGTCGGCGTGACGCTGGCCAGAATGGCAAGGACGGCGGTTTGCCGTCCGCTGACATCGGCCAGCACGATCTCCAGGTTTTCAAGCGTCTGACGGACCTGCATACACATGGCGTTCTCCGCGGGCGAGGGAGTGATTACAGCTTGTGCCTAGGGTCGGGTCTGTCGACTTTCGGCTTTGCTGCACGTGAATCTTGCCGCGCCGAGATGACGGCCCGATGTCGGGGCTGGTGAAAACCACTGTGGGGGCGGCCCCCCGTACTCGCCGCGGCTTGATCCCGCACGGCCCCGCCGGCACGGGCTTTGCTCTAACCTTGGGCGCTTTCTTGCAGCCGTTAAATTCGACGATGAAATACGTGCTGGCCCTGGATCAAGGCACCACCAGTTCGCGCGCCATCCTGTTCGACGCGCAAGCCCGCCCGGTGGCGGTGGCGCAGCAGGAGTTCCGCCAGATCTACCCCCAGCCCGGCTGGGTCGAACACGACGGCCACGAAATCTGGTCCACCCAGCTCGATTGCGCCCGCCGCGCCCTGCGTGAAGCCGGGGTGAAGGCGGCCGACGTGGCCGCCATCGGCGTGACCAACCAGCGCGAGACCACCCTGGTGTGGGACCGCGCGAGCGGCTTGCCGATCGCGCCGGCCATCGTGTGGCAGGATCGGCGCACCGCGGACGACTGCGCTGCGCTGCGCGAGGCCGGCGCCGAAGACGGGGTGCGGGCCAAGACCGGCCTGCTGCTCGATCCGTATTTCTCGGGCACCAAGATCGCCTGGCTGCTCGACCATATCCCGGGCGCGCGCAGGCGCGCCGAGCGCGGCGAACTCGCTTTCGGCACGGTCGACACCTGGCTGATCTGGAACCTTACCGGCGGCCGCGACCACGTCACCGATGTGTCGAACGCTTCGCGCACCCAGCTCTTCAACCTCGCTACCCTCGATTGGGACGACGAACTGCTGGCTCTGCTGCGGGTGCCGCGGGCGCTGCTGCCGCGGGTGACGAGCTCGAGCGAGGTGATGGGGCAGACCGAAGCTGGCCTGTTTGGCGCTCCGATCGTGATCGCCGGCAACGCCGGCGACCAGCAGGCCGCCACTTTCGGCCAGGCGTGTTTTGCGCCCGGCATGGCGAAGAACACCTACGGCACCGGCGGCTTCATGCTGATGAACGTGGGCGGAACGCCCCAGGTGTCGCAGAACCGGCTGCTCTCGACCGTCGGCTGGCGCGTCGGCGCCGATCCCGCGGCCTACATGCTCGAAGGCAGCGTGTTCGTGGCCGGCGCCGTGGTGCAGTGGCTGCGCGACGGCATGGGCATGTTCACCCGCAGCGAGGAAGTCGAAACCCTGGCGCGCCAGGTGGGTGACAACGGCGGGGTTTATGTGGTGCCGGCCTTTGTGGGGCTGGGTGCTCCCTACTGGGATCCGGACGCGCGCGGGCTCATCATCGGGCTCACGCGCGGGACCACGCGTGCCCACGTGGCGCGTGCCGCGCTCGAGTCTATCGCGTTCCAGAGCGCCGAAGTACTCGCCGCCATGCAGCGCGATGCGGCGACCCCGCTGACCGAGCTGCGGGTCGACGGCGGCGCTTCGCGCAACGATTTGCTGATGCAGTTTCAGGCCGACATCTCCGGGGTTCCGGTGGTGCGGCCGGCCGTGACCGAAACCACGGCGCTGGGCGCGGCTTATCTGGCCGGGCTGGCAACGGGTTTATGGGCGGGGTGCGACGAAATCGCGGCGATGTGGCGCATCGAGCGCCGCTTCGAACCCGCGATGGAAGCCGCGCGCCGCGAGGAACTGATGAACCAATGGAGCCGCGCCGTCGGGCGCGCAAGAGGATGGGAACAATGAAGAATGATCTCGCCAAGCCGATGGTCCGTGCGGATCTGCTGGCCAAACTGGAAACCGAACAGACCTGGGACGTGATCGTCATCGGTGGCGGTGCCACCGGCCTGGGCATTGCGGTCGACGCCGCCAGCCGCGGCCTCTCGACGGTCCTGCTCGACGCGCAGGATTTTTCGGCCGGCACGTCGAGCCGCAGCACCAAGCTGATCCACGGTGGTGTGCGTTACCTGGCTCAGGGCAATGTCTCGCTGGTGCGGGAGGCGCTCAAGGAGCGCCGCATCCTGATCGAAAACGCGCCCAAGCTGGTCTCGGCCAAGCCTTTCATCGTGCCCTGCTACGGCCTGGTCGAGCGTGAATACATGCGTATCGGTCTGGGCATGTACGACGGTCTGGCCGGCCAATACGGCATCGGCCGCACCGAGTGGCTGAGCAAAGCTGAAACCTTGAAGCGCCTGCCCGGCGTGAAGGCCGAGGGGCTGCGCGGCGGCGTCCAGTTCTGGGACGGCCAGTTCGACGATGCGCGCCTGGTGATCGCGCTGATGCGCACCGCCTACGAACACGGCGCCGTGCCGCTCAACTACATGCGCGCCAGCGGCATGACGCGCGGCAACGACGGCATCACCGCCGTGACCGCCACCGACGTCGAGACCGGCCGCGAATACACCCTCAAGGGCAAGGCGATTTTCAACGCCTGCGGCGTCTGGGTCGACGAGATCCGCCGCCTGGTCGACCCCAGCGCCAGCCGCCTGGTGCGCACGTCGCGCGGTTCGCACATCCTGGTCGATCTGTCTTTCATGCCCGCCAATGCCGGCATGCTGATTGCCAAGACCCGCGACGGTCGCGTGCTGTTTGCGATCCCCTGGCACGGACAGCTGCTGATCGGCACCACCGACGTCGAGCAGAAGGACCCCAGCTTCAACCCCGAGGCGACCGAAGACGAGATCGACTTCATGATCGAGACCGCCGCCGGCTACCTCGCCAAGCCGATCCAGCGCTCCGACGTCAAGGCGACTTTCTCCGGCCTGCGTCCGCTCTTCAATCCGGCCGCCACCGGCACCGCCGGCAGCACCGCCAAGGTCTCGCGCGAACACGCGGTGATCCCGGAGTTCGGCAACTTGATCACGGTCACGGGCGGTAAGTGGACCACTTACCGCAAGATGGCGCTCGACGCGATCAACACCGCGGTTGGTCTGGGCCTGCTGCCGCAACGCGAGTGCGTTACCGAAAATCTGCGCCTGGCCGACGACCCCACGGTCGATGCCGCCCAGGTCGAAGCCGCCGCACTCAAGAACCCGGCGACCGCCGACATCGAGTCCTTCACCCGCTACGCCCGCGACTTCGAAGGCGCTCGCACGGTCGAGGACGTGCTCCATCGCCGCGTGCGTCTGGGCCAGCTCGACGCGGCCGTGACCGCGGCGCTGACCGATCGAGTCAAAGCCGCGTTCGCCAACGGATAAGCGTTTGCCGGAGCGCCAAAACAAAGCCGCCCGCGGGCGGCTTTGTTGTTTCTGCTTCCGGCGTCAAGCGGAGGCAACGCGACTCAGAACTTGTGGCGCAAGCCGATCTCGTAGACGTTGCGATTGATCGCCTGGAACGCGGCTTTCATGGCGTCGGTGGTGGCCGAGGCGTAGTTGTCCTTGTCCCAGGTCTTGGAACCCATCGAGAACGAGGCCACGCTGTAGAAGTTGGTGCGCTTGCTGAACGGGTACTCGTAGCCGAGCGCATAGATTTCGCGTTCGTAGGTTGAGTCGGTGGTGGCGCCGGCGACCCGGAAGTCGTCGCTCTTGAACCACTGGTAGCCGGCCAACAGGGAGCCGCCGAACAAAGGTACCGACGCGCTGATGCCGAAAGCGTCGGACTTCACCGCCGAACTGCCGTTGTAGAGGCTCACCCCTTCGAGCGACCCGCCCTCGCCGCGGACGTAATAGGCGTAAGGCTTGATGAAACCGAAGTCATACGCCCCGCCGACCTTGAGCATCTTGGTGTCGTCTTTTTCCGGCACTGGCGGGGTCGCTCCCGAGTCGAAGGCCAGCATCTGCTGCTCGTAGGTCAGGCCGGCGCTGAGATTGCCCATCTTGTAGTTGAAGCCGACGCCGAAATAACGCGTGTTCTGGTCGGTGCCGGGGACCTCGTTGCCATTGGTCTGGAACGAATACATGGCGCCGGCCTTGAAGCCGGCCATGGTCGGGGTTTGGTACGACACCATGTTGTCGTAACGGTCGTTGGTCCCGATCACGCTGCCTTGCATACCGGCGTCTTCGTACGAAGTGCCGAAGGCCGACATGACGCCATCGAGCAGGTCTTGCGAGCCGGTACCCGAACCGATGGCGCCAAAGCGGCCGAAGTTGAGTCCGCCCCAACCGGAACTGTCGAGTCCGATGCGGGCTTCGCGGCCGAAAAGGCGCCCGCCCTGGCCCGACTGTCCGGTGTCGATATCAAAACCGCCTTCGAGCTGGAACACGGCCTTGAGGCCTTGAGTGAGGTCTTCGGCGCCCCTGAGTCCGAAGCGGCTGCCCGACTGCTGGCCGCTGGCGACACCGAAAGTCGAATCGATCCCGCCGATGGTGGGGTCGATCAGGCGGAAGCCGCCGTCGACGATGCCGTAGATCTGGACGTTGGATTGGGCGAGGGCTGCGCCTGAGAAGGCGCCCAAGACGGCGATGGCAGCCAGTGTCTTTTTCATGGAGGTCTCCTAGAAAAGCGGGCTGGCGAATCGCAGCAGACCAAGGTCAGCGATCCGTCGCTACGCGTCGAAACGGGCCGAACGAGCCACCTGCGGGAGAGTGGCTGATTGATGCAAGCCTAGGAGGATTGGCCGCTGCGGGCGTTGCCGGCGCGCGACAGCGGGTGCTGCGAGTGGGCAGTGGCCAGTCGGCGGATCCTGGTGCGGGACGGGCCTGAAACCCGCTGCAAGACCGGTTCGCGGCGAACTGGTCAGACTGGGTCGTGGGTGCTGCGAGCAAAAAAGAAGCCGCCCGAAGGCGGCTTCTTCAGCTCGAAATCTTCTGGAGAAGATTAGAACTTGTGGCGCAGGCCGATTTGAACAACGCTGCGGTTGGCCGTAGCGATGCCCGAGTCCAGATCGATGGCGGCCTTTTCGATAGCGGTGGGCTTGGCGGGATCAGCTGCCTTCGCGCCCTTGTAGCCGTTCTCGTCGAGCATGTCGTCGCCCTTCGAGTACGAGTAGACCGCGTACAGGTTGGTGCGCTTGCTGAACGGGTAGTCGTAACCCACCGAGAACACGTCGCGACCGGCCTTCACGCCTTGGTCGTCGATGTCGAGCATCTGGTACGAAGCCATCAGCTTGCCGCCCATGATCGGGGCGGTGGCGCCGATCATGTAAGCGTCCGACTTGACGCCGGTGCCGGCCAGGCTGAAGTCGCCAATCTTCTGGGCGCCTTCGGCACGCGAGTACGAGAACATCGGCTTGACCATGCCGAAGTCGTAGTTGACGCCGAACTTCAGGACCTTGTCGTCTTCCTTGGCAGGGGTCGCGTCGGCGAACTCAACCATTTCGTACGACAGGCCGGCCCACAGCTTGCCAACCGTGTAGGTGGCGGCCAGACCGGTCAGGCGGTTGTTCTTGTCGGCGTCGGCAACTTCTTGGCCGTCGACGGCGAACGAATACATCAGGCCGGCTTGGAAGCCCGAGTAGACGTTGGTCTTGAAGGCGACCGAGTTGTCAACGCGCAGCGAGGTGAAGGCCTGGGTGGCTTGGATGCCGGCGTCCATGAAGCCCGTGCTGAACGGGTCCATGTTGCCCAGCATGTCTTGCGAGCCGGTGCCCGAACCCAGCGAGCCGAAGCGGCCCCAGGTCAGCGAGCCGAACTTGCCGGCGAGGCCGAGGCTGGCTTCGCGGCCGAACAGGCGGCCACCCTGGCCCAGCTTGCCATCGTCCATGTTGAAGCCGTTTTCCAGTTGGAAAACAGCCTTCAGGCCGTTGCCCAGGTCTTCCGAGCCCTTGAGGCCGAAACGGCTGCCCGACTGCTGGCCGCTGGCCAGGCCGAAGGTCGAGTCGAGGGCGTCAACCGAGGGGTTGATGAACTGCAGGCCGCCGTCGACGAGACCGTAGACCTGAACGTTCGATTGCGCAAAAGCAGCGCCCGAGAAAGCGCCCAGGACGGCCAGGGCAGCAAGAGTCTTCTTCATGGATAACTCCAAAAGGGTTGCGTCGCCCGGCGGCGGTGAGCTAGGAGGAGTCATTCGCCGCCAGACGCTTCACGTGGAAGCGAGGCTGATTGTTCCGGCTCGACAACCCGTTTTGGTAGTGGGGAAGTCAATTTTCGGGGCATTTCGCGGGCAATCCCGCGTGTGTTTTGAGCCACACAACGAGGTAACCCTGAGGCGGATTTGCAACACGCTAGGGGTAAGCGCGTAAAAAAAGGCCGCCCGAAGGCGGCCTTGGTATTGCGGTGAAGCGGGATCAGAACTTGTGGTTCACGCCCAGGGCAAACTGTTCCTTGTCGAAGGTCTTCGCCAGGGTGCCGCTGCCGTCACGCTGGCCGTAGCCGGCGTAAAGGCTGGTGCGCGACGAGACCGGGTACAGGTAGCCGATCGCATAGACCGAGTAGTCGGGGTCGAAGTTGACCACGCCAGCGGCGGTCGTGACGTTCTGGCCGTCGGCGCTCGACGACTGGTACGAAGCCAGCAGGCTGCCGCCAAAGAGCGGAACGCTGGCGCCGACCATGAAGGCGTCGTTGCTGAAGGTCGGCAGGCCGGTGGCAGCGATCGGGATCACGATGCCGTCGATCGGGTTGATCGCGTTGCGGATATTGTCCTGCTTGGCGTAGGCGCCGTAGATCTTGGCCACCTTGAAGTCCCAGGTCGCGCCGACTTGCAGGTGCTTCTGGTCCGGACCGCTGCCGGCGGCGGTGGTCGCGTAGGAGATCGTGTCGTAGGTGATCGCGGCGTAGAACGGGCCGTTGGCGTACTTGGCGCCGAGGGCTAGGGCCGTGGTGTTGTTGCTCGAGCCCGGGACTTCGTTGCCAGCCACGTTGAACGAATACGCAACGCCGCCGGCGAAGCCGCCCCAGGTCGGGGTGACGTAGGCGACCGTGTTGTCCACGCGCAGGGCACCTGCCGAGATGAAGGTGCTGCCCATGCTGTTGAGGCCCCAGCCGGTGCCGAACGGATCGACCGCGCCGATCATATCGAACGCGCCGGTGCCCGACGAGAAGGTGGCGATGCGGCCGAAGACCAGCGAGCCGGCGCCGGTATTGCTCAGACCCAGGTAGGCCTGGCGGCCGAACAGGCGACCGCCCTGGCCGGACATGCCGGTGTCGATGTTGAAGCCGGCCTCAAGCTGGAAGATGGCGCTGGTGCCGCCGCCCAGGGCTTCCGAGCCGCGCAGGCCCCAGCGGTTGCCGGCCACGTAGCCGCCATCGACGCCGAACTGCGACTTGCTGTCGATGGCACGGGTGACGGGGTTGAGAACATTGGTGCCGTTGTATTGCAGGCCGCCGTCGACGATGCCGTACAGGGTGACGTTCGACTGAGCGAAAGCGGCACCGGTGAAGGCACCGAAAATCGCCAACGCGATCAGATTCTTCTTCATGCTGTGCTCTCCTAGCTAGCGTTTGAAGGTTTCGGCGCGGCGGCGGGGGACGCGGCCACCATGCCCTTCATGAAACTTCCCGAAAGAAGCTGGGGCTGATTCTTTCAGAGATAGGGGACAACTCCAATGACGTAAGCCCTGTAGTCGCCCCGAGGTTGGCTGCCTGTTGTATGACGACAACAGAGTAAAAAGGGGCGCCGGAGCGCCCCTCAAAAAGCCAAGGGAGAACCCTTAGAAGGAGTGGCGCAAGCCGGCTTGAACGGCGTAAGCCGCCACCCCTTCCGAGGTGGCAAAGCCCGAGGTATAGCCGGCGCTGTTCAGGCCCAGGCGGGCCGAACCGCTGTTATCCATATAGGCATAGGCGCCGTAGAGCTGGGTCCGCTTGGAGAAGTCGTAGAAATACGCGACCGCGTAATGGTTGGCCTTGGCGTCGGAGGTCTGCCAGACCGAACGCGCCGTGTCCTTGGCGTTGTTCCAGGCAGCCAGCAGGTTGCCGGGGCCGAGGCGCCAGTTCACGCCCAGGTGGTAGACATTGGTGTCGGTCTGCCCGGCCACGCCGCGCATGGTGTCGACGTCGTAAGGGTTGAGCTGCAGCGAGTTGGCGATCCCAAGCAGGACAGGGAGGTTGCCGCCGGTGGTGATGATCAACTGCTGCAGATCGGCTGCGGTGACGATCGGGTTGTCGTTCTTGCGCTTCATGTATTGAGCGAAGAACTTGGCCGGGCCCAGGTTGAGGGTGGCGCCGACGTTGAGGGTCTCGAGACCGGTCTTCTTGGTGGTCGGGGTGGCCCAAGGCACGACGTTGTCGTGGTTGTAGCCGATGCCGACGCTGAACAAGTCGTTGGCGTACTGGAAGTTGGCGCCGTAGAAATCGTCGCCCGTGGTGGGGGCGTTGACGCGTTCGTTGCGCAGGTTGGGGTTGGCAGCCGAACCTTCGGAGCCGCCGAAGCCATACATCGCCGCCAGTGTGAAACCGTTGAGTTCGGCGCGGTACATCGCGGCGTTGTTGGCGCGAATCTTGAGCGTGGCGAAGTTCTGGCCCATCTGTCCCGCGGTCTGGTCGGCAAACGCGTTGAAGCGGTTGAGGACTTCGTAGCCCGGCGTGTACTGGCGGCCGAAAGCAACGATGCCGACCGGGGTCACCAGGCCAACAAAAGCCTGACGGTCGAACAAGGCACCGGCGCCGTTGACGGTGGTG
Organism: Pseudomonadota bacterium; assembly: GCA_023443095.1. Classification (GTDB taxonomy): domain Bacteria; phylum Pseudomonadota; class Gammaproteobacteria; order Burkholderiales; family Burkholderiaceae_F; genus JAEZVV01. Next base: position 71,126 of record JAEZVV010000069.1, on the reverse strand, counting down.
ATGTTGTCGAGCAGCAGGGCGTTGGCGGTGTTGACGCCGATGCGGACCGGCACGGCCGCGGCCGGCGGCAGGGGCGAAGCGAGCGGCAGCGAGGCCGAGCCGTTCGGGCCCGGGCACTGGACACCAACCGTAGCGGCGGTGCCGCCCGGCACGTATTGGCCGGTGCCGCAGGAATAAACGCTGTTGTTATTAGTGACGCTGCCGGTATCGATCGAAAAACGGCTCTCCAGCACGAACACCGCGCGCCAACCGTTACCGAGGTTCTCCGAGCCGCGCAGACCCCAGCGAGATCCGGCAGACATGCCGCTCGCCAGGCGCGAAGTCGACTTGTCGCCGAAGTTGTAATACTCGTAGCCGCCGTCGATGAGCCCGTACAGCTCCACTCGAGTCGATCCGCTGGCGAGCGACAGATCGGCCTCGGGGCCGCGTGACTGGGCATAAGCGGCGGGGAAAGCAAACGTCAGGGCGACGGCAACCAGGGTCTTGCGCATGGAGTCTCCTACCTTCATCGAAGGTTTTTGTTACAAGCTGAGCGAGAATAGCGTCGTGGGGGCAATGCGGTAAGCGTTTGCCCTGAGCTCGTTCCTCCTCAGTAACGTTTTTGCAACAAGACCATGAGCACTCGCAGACTGACCTTCCTGGACGACTTGATTGCAGCGGCTGATCGCGCTTTGCGCACGGTGGCGGCGGACGCGGTGGCGACTCGCCCCAGTCCGGCGCGGGCGATCGCGGAGCCGGCCGAGCTTTCGGTGGTCGAGCGGACCGAGGCGGCGGCCTTGATGCGCGTGAACCACGTGGGCGAGGTTTGCGCGCAGGCCCTGTATGACGCTCAGGCCTTCGCCACTCGCGACCAGGCCCTGAAGGCGATGTTCCGGCGCGCTGCGCAGGAAGAGGGCGACCACCTCGCGTGGACCCATGAGCGGATTGAGGCGCTGGGCGGGCGCCCGAGTCTGCTTAACCCGGTCTGGTACGCGGGGGCATTTGCGATCGGCTTGGTGGCGGCGCGGGCCGGCGATCGCCTGAGTCTCGGGTTTATGGCTGAGACCGAGCGTCAGGTCGAGGCCCATCTCGACAGCCATCTGGATCGGCTGCCGCCATCGGATCGGGCGTCGCGGGCCGTCGTCGCCCAGATGAAGGCGGACGAAGTGCAACACGCCAATACGGCGGTCGCCCTGGGCGGCGCCGATTTGCCCTTGCCCGTGCGTGCGGCCATGCGAGTGGCGGCCAAAATCATGACCACCACCGCGCATCGCATCTGATTCGCTTCAGGCGGGGTCGGCCGGGGCGTCGTCGTTGATGATCTCGACCGAGTGGGAAATGCTGGCGCTGAGAGCGAGCATCGCCGAGGCCGAGCAATATTTCTCGTGCGACAACTGAACCGCGCGTTCGACGACGCTGGGCTTGAGGCCGCGACCGCGGACGATGAACTTCATTTCGATCTGGGTGAAGACCTTGGGGTCGGTGTTTGCTCGCTCTGCCTTGAGCTGAACCTCGCACCCGCGCACGTCATGCCGTCCGCGCTTGAGTATCAAGACCACGTCGTAGGCCGTGCAGCCGCCGGTGCCGGCGAGCAGCAGTTCGAGCGGCCGCGGCGCCAAGTTGCGGCCGCCGCCTTCCACGGCGCCGTCCATCGCGACTAGGTGGCCGCTGCCGGTCTCGGCGAGAAAACTCATGCCGGCGGAGCCGGTCCAACTTACGGTGCAGTCCATCGTTGTGTCTTCAAGATGATTGGGATTCGAGGCTAACAGCGCACTCGTCCAGCCGCGGCGGCAACAACTCATCGTGCGGTGCAGCGGACTGGAGCGCCGACTCTAGTTTGCCTTGGGTCAGCTAACTTGTTGATATCACGCGGATGCCTTGAGCTTGGGCAGTGCTTCGGGCTTGGCCTGTCTTGCGCCGCAACAGACGCTTGGGCATACTTTCTCGCGACGGGTGCTTGGTCGCCCGACCGATGTCTCCTCCACCCTCCTCCTTAGGTGTGGATTCGGGCCCGGACTCCGGTTCGGGCCCAATTTTTTCGCTACTTGCTCCTCAGGGCGAGTTGCGGATACAATGTTTGGCTTTCTACGCCCGGCTTTGTGTTGAAACACAGATGGCCAGAGCCTGCGGCGGTTGATTTTCTCCGGACGTTGCGTGCATACGTGCTTGGCAACCCGGCCGATGCGGCGCCGCCGCGTCTATCCATAGGTGAACGCAATGAAGACCTTCTCGGCCAAGCCGCTCGAGGTTAAGCGCGACTGGTTCGTGGTCGATGCCAGCGATAAGGTGGTCGGCCGTCTTGCCAGCGAGATCGCGCTGCGCCTTCGTGGCAAGCACAAGCCCGAATTCACGCCCCACGTTGATACCGGCGATTTCATCGTCGTCGTCAACGCTTCGAAACTGAAGATGACGGGCAACAAAGCGGACGACAAGCGCTACTACCGCCACAGCGGTTACCCGGGCGGCGTCACTGAGACGACGTTCGGCAAAATGCAGGAGCGCTTCCCCGGACGCGCTCTCGAACTGGCGGTCAAGGGCATGCTGCCCAAGGGCCCGCTGGGTTACGCGATGATCAAGAAGTTGAAGGTCTACGCGGAAACCGAGCACCCGCACACCGCTCAGCAACCGAAGACTCTGGACATCTGAGGTCGGCATGATCGGTAACTACAATTACGGCACAGGCCGTCGCAAGAGCTCGGTGGCTCGCGTTTTCATCAAGCGCGGCACGGGTGTCATCATCGTCAACGGTCGTCCGCTGGACCAATATTTCAACCGCGAGACGGGCCGCATGATCGTGCGCCAGCCGCTCGAGTTGACCGGCAACACCGAGACCTTCGATATCAAGGTCAACGTCGACGGCGGCGGTGAATCCGGCCAGGCCGGTGCGGTGCGTCACGGCATCACCCGCGCTCTGATCGACTATGACGCCGCCCTGAAGCCGGCGCTTTCGAAAGCTGGCCTGGTCACGCGCGATGCGCGTGAGGTCGAGCGTAAGAAGGTCGGTCTGCGCAAGGCGCGTCGCGCCAAGCAGTTCTCGAAGCGCTAAGTTTCTCGGGTTCGGGCGCGCTCGATCGGGCGCGTCTGGCCAACGAACTTCGCTGGCCGCGCGTATATACTTGCGCGCAGGCATCAAAAAGCCGCAGCTTTGCGGCTTTTTGCTTTTGAGCGTTCTCGCGCTGGAGATCACAGATGTTGGACAAACTCCGGGTCGGCATCGTCGGCGGCACTGGTTACACGGGCGTGGAACTGCTGCGCCTCTTGAGCCAGCACCCCGCGGTCGAGCTTGTCGCCATTACCTCGCGCAAGGACGCCGGCACCCACGTGGCCGAGATGTTTCCATCGCTGCGCGGACGGGTCGATCTGCGTTTTGAGGATCCCGCCAGCGCGCCGCTCGCCACCTGTCACATCGTGTTTTTTGCTACGCCGCACGGCGTGGCGATGGCGCAGGCGCGCGAACTGCTCGCTGCCGGGGTGAAGATCATCGACCTTGCGGCCGATTTCCGGCTGCAGGACCCGGCGCTTTTCGAGCGCTGGTACAAGATGCCGCACGCCTGCCCCGATCTGCTCGCCGAAGCGGTCTACGGTCTGCCCGAAACCCATCGTGCCGAGATCGCCAAGGCCAGAATCGTCGGCATGGCGGGCTGTTACCCGACCAGCGTCCAACTCGGGCTGCTGCCTTTGCTCGAACTCGAAGCCAGCAAACCGGGCTCGATCGATGTGTCTACCCTTATCGCCGACTGCAAGTCGGGTGTGAGCGGCGCCGGGCGCAAGGCCGAGATCGGCGGTCTGCTGGCCGAAGCCGGCGACAATTTCAAGGCCTACGGCGTGGCTGGCCACCGTCACCATCCCGAGATCGTCCAGCAGCTCGAAGCGGTCCTTGGCAACAAGGTCGGTTTCACGTTCGTGCCGCATCTGGTGCCGATGATCCGCGGCATCCTGTCGACGATCTACGTGCGACTCAAGGACGCCGAAGGCGTCGACTTCCAGCGGCTGTTCGAGGCGCGTTTTGCCAACGAGCCCTTCGTCGACGTGATGCCCGCCGGCAGCCTGCCCGAGACCCGCTCGGTGCGCGGCTCGAACTTCGCCCGCATCGCCCTGCATCGCCCCGGCAACGGAGATCTGCTGATTGTCCTGGTGGTCGAAGACAACCTGGTCAAGGGTGCGGCGGGTCAGTCGGTCCAAGTGATGAACATCATGGTCGGCCGCCCCGAAACGGAAGGCCTGCAACACGTCGCCCTGGTGCCCTGAAGCCAAGCCGGCGTTGCCGGCTCCGGAAAAGCCCCGTCGGCACCGTGGTTGAAACCTGGCGCCGAGGGCGCAATATGCGAGAAGTCCCGCGCCTGATTTCCGGGCGCCTGCCACCTATAATCGAAACGCTGAAATCCGCGCCCTCTGGAGGCCCACATGAACGCAGCCGTTGAAATGCCCACTCCGATCATCTTCACCGATTCCGCTGCGGCCAAGGTCAAGCAGCTGATCGACGAAGAAGGCAATGCCGATCTCAAGCTCCGCGTCTTCGTGCAAGGTGGCGGCTGCTCCGGTTTCCAATATGGCTTCACCTTCGACGAAGTGGTCAACGACGACGACGCCACCATGGAGCGCAACGGCGTCACCCTGCTGATCGACTCGATGAGCTACCAGTACCTGGTTGGCGCCGAGATCGACTACAAGGAAGACCTCGAAGGCGCGCAGTTCGTGATCAAGAACCCGAACGCCACGACCACTTGCGGTTGTGGTTCGTCGTTCTCGGCCTGAACCTCGCTGGAAAGAAAGTTCTGCCGCAAAAAGGGCGCCCGCGGGCGCCCTTTTTTTTGCTTGCGCTTCAGGCCGGGTAATACGCGCCGAGGATGCGGGCGCCGCATGCTCCGGTCACCGCCGGCAGGTTGCCGGCGGCGCGGCTGACATGGGTGTAGGCGAGCCAGGCAAACGCCAACGCTTCCACATGGCCCGGCGCCACGCCCGCACTTGCGGTGCTGGCAACCGGCCGGCCGCCACAGCGTTGGGACAACTGGGCCATCAGCGCGCCGTTGTGGGCGCCGCCGCCACAGACAAGCACATCGGCTGCCTCCGGGCACCAGCGTTCGATCGCCTCGGCGATGCCGGCCGCCGTCAACGCCAGCAGGGTGGCCTGGACGTCGACGGGGGCTTCCTGCTGCAGATGGTCGTGCAGCCAATCTAGATTGAACCGTTCGCGGCCCGTGCTCTTGGGTGGCGCCGCGGCGAAGAACTCGTCGGACAAGAGTCGCTCGAGCAGGCCCTGGTCAACCGCGCCGGCCGCGCCCCAGGCGCCGTCGGCGTCGTAGGCCAGGCCGCGGTGGCGGTTCACCCAGGCGTCGAGCAGCAGATTGCCCGGCCCGCAGTCGAAACCGGTCACAAGACCCCCGTCGCCGGCAGCCGGCAGGGCGCTGATATTGCTGATGCCACCGATGTTGACGACGGCTCGCGGCGAGTTGTGGCTGAACACCGCGGCATGGAAGGCGGGGACCAGTGGTGCGCCCTGGCCGCCGGCGGCGAGATCGCGACTGCGGAAATCGGCGACCACGGCGATGCCGGTAAGCTCGGCGATAAGGGCGGGCGCGTTGAGCTGGACCGTGAAGCCCTGCTCGGGCCGGTGGCGGATGGTCTGGCCGTGGGCGCCGATCGCGCTCACGGCGCTCGGTGCGACCGCGGCGGCCCGCAGCAGTTGGTGGACCGCCTCGCTGTAGATCCGTGCCAAGCTTTGCGCCGCCACGCCGGCGCGCTCGATTTCGTCTGCGCCCGATACCGTCAGCTGCAGCAGTTGATCGCGCAGCTCGGGTGCGAAGGCGGCATGGGAATGGCCAAGAAGCCGGGGGCGGGCAGAGGAGAAATCGGCCAGCACGGCATCGACGCCGTCGAGGCTGGTGCCCGACATCAAACCGATATAGAGATGGCCCGGATGGGCCGCACTGGGCATGGGCTCAGTCGAGGTCGACGGACTGAGTTTCGGGCTCGCCGTCGGCCGGCGCCGGAGTGGCGGCGGCTTGGGCTTGAGCGAGCTGGACGCGCGACAGCAAGGCCAGGCGCTGCTGCAGCGGGGCGACGCTGGCGCGCAACTGCGCCACCTGACTGGCGGCCAGCTGCTTCGAGTCCGGCAGCTTGGCCGTGAGCGGGTTGATCTGGGCGCCGTCGAGCTTGAACTCGTAATGCAGGTGCGGGCCGGTCGACATGCCGGTCGAACCGACAAAACCGATCACGTCACCCTGGCCGACGCGGGTCCCGACCTTGATGTTGGGGGCAAAGCCCGACATATGGCCATACAGCGTGGTGCGGCGGGCATCGTGGCGGATCTCGATGTAATTGCCGTAGCCGCGCGGGTCATAAGCCTTGCGCACCACCACCCCGTCGGACGCTGAGCGGATCCGGGTGCCGGACGGTGCGGCAAAGTCGGTGCCTTGGTGCGAGCGGACCTTGCCGGTGACCGGATGCACGCGACGCGGATTGAAGGCCGAGCTGATGCGCGAGAACTCGAGCGGGGTGCGCAGGAAACTGCGCCGCATGCTCGAGCCGTCGAGTCCGTAATAACCGCCGTTGCGGCTGCCGTCGCCAAACCAGAACACTTCGGTGCGCTTGCCGGCGTTGACGAACTCGACCGCCAGCAGGCGGCCCGGGCGCAGGTATTCGCCGGCGGCGTGCAGGGTTTCGTAGACGGCACGGAAGCTGTCGCCGCGGCGCAGATCGCGGCGGAAGTCGATCTCGTTTTCGAGCGCCTCGATCATCTGCTGGGCGATCGAATCCGGAACTCCGGCGGCGTCGGTGGCGCCAAACAGCGAAGAGCCGATGTCACCTGCGCGCATCTCCACCCGGCGTTCGTAGTCGAATGAACGCTCGCTCAGGCGGAAACCCGCGGCCGAACCCGGGGTCCGTTCGAGTTCGAGCAGCCGGCCCTTGCCGTGGTCGGCCTCGAGATCGGTACCGAGGAAAAGCTTGAGCAACTGCAGCTTGCCGTCCTGGCTGACCTGCGCCTGGACGAAACGCCCGGGCACAAACTTCTGCAGGGGGGCGGCGGCGGGCTGGCTGCGGATGAAGCGGGCAGCGTCGGCGTCGTCGATCTCGAGCCGAGTGAACAGGGAGCCGAGGGTGTCGCCGCGCTGGATTCGGGCTTCGCGCAGGAAACTGTCCATCCGGCCGGCGAGCCGCGCGATCTGGTCTTCCAGCGGCGGCAGCTCGTGGGTTTCGGTGATGGTCTGCTGCGGAATGTTGTCGAGGTCGACCGCGACCGGAACCGCGGCCAGCGCCGCAATCGCCGCCGACAGCGGCAGCAGCGACAACACGGCACCGAGCTCGATACGGCTGCGGCGAGCCGCCGGCATGCGCCGCCACAGGACACTGGCCACTCGCAAACCCCGCCGCGCGTCGTTTCCGACTTGGCGGAGGTGCTTGGCTAGAATCTGGGCAGGCGACATAAGCTCCTAGGTCAGCAAAAGGCGCAACGAGTGCGCCTTTTTGTTCAGGCCCGAATTATACGGACCGGCTTGTGCCGCAGCTGCCCCGCTCATCTGGGATGAGGGGGGAATATCCCGAGAGCCAAACATGCATACCGAGCCGTTGCCTATCACCCCCGAAGTCGAACGCGCCCTGGCCACAGTCCGGCGCGGCGTCGACACCCTGCTGGTTGAGTCCGAATTTGCGCAGAAGCTGGCTCGCTCCTACGCCACCGGCAAACCGCTGCGCTGCAAGCTCGGCCTCGACCCGACGGCGCCCGACATCCACATCGGCCACACCGTGGTGCTCAACAAGCTGCGGCAGCTGCAGGACCTCGGCCATACCGTGATTTTCCTGATCGGCGATTTCACCGCTTCGATCGGCGACCCTTCCGGCCGCAACGCTACCCGCCCGCCGCTCACGCGAGAGCAGATCGAGGTCAACGCCCAGACCTACCTCGACCAGGCGTCCTTGGTGCTCGACCGCGACAAGACCGAGATTCGCTACAACTCCGAGTGGTGCGACACGCTCGGCACCGCCGGCATGATCAAGCTGGCCGCTCATTACACCCTGGCTCGCCTGCTCGAGCGCGAAGACTTCGCCAAGCGTTACGCCGAGCAGGCGCCGATCGCGATGCACGAGCTGCTCTACCCGCTGATGCAGGGCTACGACTCGGTTGAGCTCAAGGCCGACCTCGAGCTCGGCGGCACCGCCCAGCGCTTCAACCTGCTGGTCGGCCGCGAGCTGCAGCGCCACTACGGCCAGGCGCCGCAGTGCATCCTGACGATGCCGCTGCTGGTGGGCCTGGACGGGGTCGAGAAGATGTCGAAGTCCAAGGGCAACTACATCGGCATCACCGAAGCGCCCAACGAGATGTTCGGCAAGGCGATGTCGATCTCGGACAGCTTGATGTGGGACTGGTACGACCTGCTTTCGCTGCGCAGCAACGAAGAGATCGCCTTGTTCAAGCGCGAGTGCGCCGATGGCCGCAACCCGCGCGACATCAAGGTCCTGCTGGCCAAGGAACTGGTCACCCGCTTCCATTCCGCGGCGGCGGCCGACGCTGCCGAAGCCGAGTTCGATGCGCGGTTCCGCGGCGGCGCCATCCCCGACGACATTCCCGAGTTCAGCTTTGCCACCGGCGGTCAGGGCCTGGGTATCGCGCAACTGATCAAGCAGGCGGGGCTGGTGCCTTCGAGTTCCGAGGCCAACCGCAACATCGAGCAGGGCGGGGTCAAGCTCGATGGCGAGAAGGTCGAGGACCGCGGCCTGGTCGTCGGCGTCGGCACGGTGGTGGTGCAGGTGGGGAAACGCAAGTGGGCGCGGGTCTCCTTGACCTGAGGCCAGGGGCGGGCGCGGGTCGCTCATAAAATGCCTGCATGATTGCCCTGATTCAGCGCGTGACCCGCGCCGCCGTGTCTATCGACGGCGAAACTGCCGGCGCCATCGGCCCCGGTCTCCTGGCCCTAGTGTGCGCCGAGCGTGGTGACACCTCGGCCGAGGCCGAGCGCCTTGCCGCCAAACTCGTCAACTATCGTGTTTTTGCCGACGCGGCCGGCCGCATGAACCGCAGCCTGCTCGACGTCGGTGGCGGGCTGCTGGCTGTCTCCCAGTTCACGCTGGCGGCCGACACCAACAGCGGCAGCCGCCCCAGCTTCACCCCGGCCGCGTTGCCGGAAGACGGGCGGCGCCTGTTCGACGAGTTCGTCGCCTGCTCGCGTAAGCTGGCGCCAGACGTTCAGACCGGTCGCTTCGGAGCCGAGATGGCAGTCGAGCTCGTCAACGACGGTCCGGTTACGTTCTGGCTGCAGACCAAGCCCAAAACCACCCCTAAAACCGCGGAGTGATCGATGAGACTCTGGAGTGATTCGTTCAAGAACGAGGCCGCCATTCCTGGCGAGTTCGCTTTCTGCGTTCGGGATGCTGCGCATCACGTGAAACTCTCGGCCAATCGCAACCCGCACCTGGCCTGGACCGACCTGCCCGAAGGCACGCGTTCGCTGGTGCTGGTCTGCCACGACCGCGACGTTCCGACCCGGCCTGATGACGTCAACCAGGAGGGCCGCGAGGTCCCGGCCGAGCTGCCGCGCGCCGACTTCTATCACTGGCTGCTGGTCGACATTTCGCCCAAGGTTGGGGTGATCGAGGCCGGCAGCTTTTCCAAGGAAGTGACCCCGCGTGGCAAAGGGGGGCCGGCTTCGGCCAACGGCACCCGCCAGGGCGTCAACGACTACACCAGTTGGTTCGCCGATGATCACGACATGAGCGGCGACTACTACGGTTACGACGGCCCGTGTCCGCCGTGGAACGATTCGATCGTCCACCACTACGTCTTCACCTTGTATGCGCTCGACATCGACCGCCTGCCGCTGGAGGGCACCTTCAAGGGGGCCGAAGTGCTGGCGGCGATGCAGGGCCACGTTCTGGCCAAGGCCAGCATCACCGGCACCTACACTCTGAATCCCCGCCTTGACTGATACTTCGCTTGTCCTCATCCGCCATGGCGAGACGCCGTGGAACATCAGCGGCCGCCTGCAGGGCTCGATCGACATCGAGCTCTCCGAGCGCGGCCTCTGGCAGGCGCAGCGGGTCGCTGACCGGCTGCGCCACGAGCCGATCGCGGCCGTGATTTCGAGCGACCTCGTTCGCGCTGCGCAAACCGCCGCCCCGCTGGCGGCTGCGCGCGGGCTCGAGCTACGGCTCGAGCCGCGCCTGCGCGAACGCTGCTACGGCATTTTCGAAGGCGAGACCAACGCGGTCCTGGCCGAGCGTTTCCCGGCCGAGTGGGCCCGCCATCAAGCGCGCGAGCTCGATTGGGCCATCCCTGACGGTGAGTCGATCGTCCAGTTCCGCGACCGGGTGTTGGAAGCGCTGGCCGAGATTGCGGGCCGCCATGCCGGCGAGCGGGTGGCGGTGGTGGCCCACGGCGGCGTGCTCGACACGATTTACCGCGCCGCCACCGGTTTCCCGTGGCAGGCGCGGCGTACCCACGCTTTGCCCAACGCCGGCATCAACCGTCTGCGACTGGGCGCGGAGCCCTTGTCGATGGCCGTGCTCGAGTGGGGCGACGTATCGCACCTGGGCGAGATCACCGACGATCTGAGCGTGATCTAGCCGAACCAGAGAATGGGTGCGGCCGCCGGGTGGGGTCTGCGCAGCAGCTTCGCCGCCGGGTGAAACCGGTCGCGGTGATTGGACCAGGGAGAGGCAGTGAACCCGACCCTTGCGCTTGTCATCACATACGCGGTCAGCGCCGCGCTTGGCCTGCTGGTCGGGCTCGAGCGCGAGCGCAAGCCCGACACCAAGGCGGGGGTGCGCACCTTCACCCTGATCGCCGTGCTCGGCACCCTGGCGGCCCAGCTTGCCGAGTTGAGTGGTGGCCCCTGGATGATCGCCGCGGCCTTGCTGGCGGTCGCCGCGGCCCTGATCGCCGCTTACGTCGGCGATCCGCACCACGCCGCCGCCGATTCCGGCACCACGACCATCGTCGCGGCCCTGGTCGTTTTTTCTTTGGGCGCGATCAACTTTTTCGGCTTCCGGCTGATCGCGGTGGGCTTGGGCATAGGCACGACCGCGCTGCTCTACTACAAGGCCGAGATCGAAGGCTTTTCTCAGAAGATCACGGCCCAGGACGTGCGTTCGGCCCTGCAGTTTGCGGCGGTGTCGGCGATCGTCCTGCCGCTGCTGCCCGATCGCGCCTGGGGGCCGTACGGCGTGCTCAACCCCTTCCGCATTTGGCTGATGGTGGTGCTGATCGCCGGCGTCAGCCTGGCCGGGTATTTCGCCTGGCGCTTGACGCTCGCGCGCAAGGGCTTGGTGCTGACCGGTCTGCTGGGTGGCCTGGTGTCGTCGACCGCCACCACGCTGGCCTGGGCCCGACAGAGTCGCGCCAGCTCGCATGGCGAAGCGGCGCTGAGCGTGATCCTGCTTGCCAACATCACGATGCTGGCGCGGGTCCTGCTGATCGTGGTGATCGTTGCGCCCAGCCTGTCGGATGCCGCGGCCCTGGTTTTCGGCGCGGCCCTGCTGGCGGCGGTGCCCGCGGTTGCCTGGCATCTGCGGCGGGCAGGGCAGGCGGCGGCCGGCGACGGCCAGGTCTACAAGAACCCGACCCAGCTCGGCGCCGCCCTTGCGTTCGGCGCGGCCTACGCCGCCATCCTGCTGGTGGCGGCCTGGGTGTCCGCGCAGCTGGGGACGGCGGGCTTGTACGCCGTGGCGGCGGTGTCGGGGCTGACCGACGTTGACGCGATCTCGCTCTCCGCGCTTCAGCTCTACGCCAATCAGGCGGTCGCGGGAAAGGAGGCGATGACGGCGATCGCCATCGCCGTCGGCGCCAACCTGGCGCTCAAGGCCGTGATGGTCGCGGTAGTGGGGTCGGCGCGCCTGGGCTTGGCCACCGCTCTTGGTTTTGCCGGTCCGCTGGCGGGCCTGGCGCTCGGGCTCTGGGCGGTGGCCGGCCTCGCCCTATAATTTCGACTGCCACGTCCTCGCGTGACTGGCGAACAGGGTGAGCACACCCGGGGAGCGCGGGGATGCCAGTGCGCCGGCGTTGCCCGGTGCCATCGCTCGCCTGGGTGCTGTTGGCAAAGCCGTCGCCGCACGGGTGGCGACGGTGCCTTCGACCCCGCCACTACGAGGCCACCATGTTCAAGCGTTCCACCACCATCGAGATGTCCGACCCCGCGCTGTGGGCGACGATCACGAAAGAAAACCAGCGCCAGGAAGATCACATCGAACTGATCGCTTCCGAGAACTACACCAGCCCGGCGGTGATGCAGGCGCAGGGCAGCCAGCTCACCAACAAATACGCCGAGGGCTACCCCGGCAAGCGGTATTACGGCGGCTGCGAGTTCGTCGACCAGGCCGAGACCCTGGCGATCGAACGCGCCAAGCAGCTGTTCGGTTTCCCGACCGTCGACATCGCGGTCAACGTCCAGCCGCACGCCGGTGCGCAGGCCAACGAAGCGGTCTTCCTCGCCCTGCTGAACCCGGGCGACACGATCATGGGCATGAGCCTGGCCGAAGGCGGCCACCTCACCCACGGCATGCCGCTCAACATCAGCGGCAAGTGGTTCAAGGTGGTGAGCTACGGCCTGAACGCGCAGGAAGAAATCGACTACGACGCGATGGAAGTCCTCGCGCACCAGCACAAGCCCAAGCTGATCATCGCCGGCGCCTCGGCGTATTCGCTGAAGATCGATTTCGCCCGCTTCGCCAAGGTGGCCAAGGACATCAACGCGGTTTTCATGGTCGACATGGCGCACTACGCCGGCCTGATCGCCGCCGGCGTCTACCCCAGCCCGATTCCGCACGCCGACATCGTCACCACCACCACCCACAAGACTCTGCGCGGTCCGCGCGGCGGCATGATCCTGTGCAAGCCGCAGTACGAGAAGGCCATCAACTCCGCCGTCTTCCCCGGACTGCAAGGCGGCCCGCTGATGCACGTAATCGCCGCCAAGGCAGTGGCTTTCAAGGAAGCGCTCGCGCCCGAGTTCAAGACCTACCAGGAGCAGGTGGTCAAAAACGCCGCGGCGATGGCCGACGAACTGGGCAAGCGCGGCCTGCGCATCGTCAGCGGCCGCACCGAGAGCCACGTGATGTTGGTCGACCTGCGCGCCAAGAAGATCACCGGCAAGGCGGCCGAAGCTGCGCTGGGCCAGGCCCATATCACGGTCAACAAAAACGCGATCCCGAACGATCCCGAAAAGCCCTTCGTCACCAGCGGCATCCGTCTCGGTTCGCCGGCGATGACCACGCGCGGCTTCAAGGAGGCCGAAGCGCGCCTGACCGCCAACCTGATCGCCGACGTGCTCGAGAACCCCGAAGACGCCGCCACGATCGAGCGCGTCAAGCGTGAAGTGGCCGCCTTGACCAAGAAGTTCCCGGTCTACGGCTGAGCGGTTCCGGTCTGAGAAAAACGCCGGTGGTGTGAAGGCCGCCGGCGTTTTTTTATGGTCCCGGCCGTGCCAGGTCCGAACCGTAGCGGGCGGTATTTCAGTTCATCAGGCGCGGCGGAATCAGACGCCGCAGTGGCGGCCCTAACACCGCCCTGAAGCGCGGACTGTGCAGGCAGACGCCGCCGATCAACCCGGCCAGACAACCGAGGAGCGTGTCGAGGAAACGCGCCTCGATCACGACAGCGGGCGGCGTGCTACCCAGGCTGGCCGCTTCGGCGAGCAGAATCGTCAGCGGAGTGATGAAAACCACGGCAAAGCCGTAGTGCCGCACGACTGTCGTTTCAATCACGAAGGCTAGGGCCATCATGGTGAGCGCCATGCTCCACGTGTCCATCGGCAAGAGCAGCAGGGCCCAGGCCACTAACATGCCGACGCCGGTGCCCAGGACGCGGTGGACTTTGCGGTTCCAGACCGCGCGCAAAGAGGTGCCCTGGATCACGGCTAGGCAACTGACCGGAACCCAGTAGGGGCGTTCCAGCTGCAGCGCTTGTGCCAGGCCTAGGGAAATGCCGACGAAAGCGCCGATGACCAAGGAATCGAACACCACAAAATCAAAACTTGGTCTGGGCAAGGGCGGCGCTGGCGGGACTGCCTTTTGCCGCAAGCAGTAGACGCTGTAGCCGAAGGCGACGAGGCAAGCCAGCAGCGTACCCAGGAACAGCAAGCCGACCCGTTGCGGCAGCAGATCCGGGGGAGAGATCGGCGTGTAGGCGCCGATCGAGGCTGCCATCACGAAGAACAAGCTGCCGGGCGGCCCCAGTTGGAAGTAGCGACAGGCCATGCTCACCAGAACGGTGGCAAAGATCAGCGCCGGAATCCGCATCATGGGCAGAAACTGGCTCGCCAGCCCCAGCGCATAACAGGCTGTCAGCGCGAAGGCGGCAGCCATTAGCACCACCATGCGGTGATGGAGTGGTGTGTTTCCCAGATAGAGGAAGACCATTCCGCCCAGCGAGGAAACCAGGCCGTAGTCGAGATGACCGAAGGCCGATCCCACCAGCAAAGGCAGGCCGGAGGCGAGTGCGGCGGCAAACGGCATCTGCCAGCGACGGTCGCTGGGCTGGACCGCGCTCAGATGTTGCCATTCCGTTTTCAGCAGTCGCTGCAACTCACGCATCGCGCTGATGTAATTCATGAATCCTGGGAGAGGGGGCCGACCGGATGCTGGGCCAGCAGGGCCCGGGCGCCTGCCGGGCCGGCCTCCGCAGTTTAGCTGCGGATCAGATCGACCAAGTGCAGCGCGACCGCGATGATATGCAGCAGCAGTAAGGCAGAGAAGCTGCGAGCGGCGAAGTGGTGGTAGCGCCACCAGGCGAAAACAGCGTCCGATCCCTGCAGCAGGAACCACGCGGCACCGGTCAGGGCGGTGGCGAACAGGGCAAGCAGCAGCAGGCCCTCGATCACGGCGAACAGTCCGCCGCCTTCGCTCATCGGACGCTCGCCGCGGGCAAGGCCGGCCAGGTCGCGGCCCAGCGGTCCGAAATCGCCCGCCAGCCACGGGAAGTAGAGCCGCCAGCGGCCGTCGTGGCTGCAGGCAAGCACGTAGAGCAGCACCAGCGGCAGGCTCGCCAGCCCGAGAGCCACATGCGCCAGATCGACCCAGCCGGCCTCGGGCGGAATGGCGTCGAACAGGGCGAGCCAGGGGCTGCTGGCGAGCAGACCCACACCGACGAGCGCGAGCAGGCCGTGCAGCAAGTTGTTCAGGCGGTCGAGCCAGGCGTTCACGCGGGCTCCGGTTCGGCGATGGGGGCTGCGGTGAGCTGGGCCACCTGGTCTGCGAAGCGTTCGACTTCCTGCCAGTTGGTGAACTGGACCTTGGTGTTGAAGTCGGTCGGCCCCTTGTTCACCCACATCACGAACCGCATCATGTGTTTGTCGACCGGGCCGTAGCGCGAATAATCGAGTTCGCCCGCAAACACCCCCTGGAGCCTGGGTTTCCACGGTGATTGCGCCACCAGGCGCCGGAGGTAGGGGTTGGTTTGCGGAGTGTTCTTGCCCGGCTTGCGCGCCACCAGATTGACCGAAAACAGTGCGCTCGGCTTGGCTTCGAGCAATGCCCGGTGGCGGCGGATGAAACTCAGCACTTCCGGGTTGTGTTTGCCGTGTTTGATGCTGGCGCCGATCACGATGGCATCGAATGCGGCCGGATCGACCCCGGAGTCGCCGATGGCAGCCACCCGGGCGTCTTTTCCCTGCTCCTGCAGGAGGGCCTGGAGCCGTTCGCAGATCTGGCGCGACAGGCCATAAACGCTGGAGTACAGAAGAAGAGTGCTGGCCACGGAAGAGGCGCCCTTGAATGCGGGAAGGCGCAGAAGATTAACGCCTGTCGCGTTGCGGCGCGCTGATGGAAGTCAGCCGCGACCGCGCCGCCGCGGCCGGAGGGTGTGGGGTGTCAGGGTATCCGCCGATGTCGGCCCGGCCGTGGCGCGGTGCCGGAGTCGGCTGGAATCCCCCTCAATTCAGGCTTCCCCGCGTAAACTCCGCCCGTCTATGCGCTGCCCCTTCTGCCAAAACGCCGATACCCAGGTGATCGACTCGCGTGCCTCCGACGAAGGCGCCACGATCCGTCGCCGCCGTCGCTGCCTTGCCTGCGACAAACGTTTCACTACCTACGAACGCGTCGAGCTGTCGATGCCTTCGATCGTCAAGCGCGGCGGCGGGCGGGCCGAATACGACCGCGAAAAGCTGCGCGCTTCGATGTTGCTGTCGCTGCGCAAGCGGCCGGTGCCGCGCGAAGCGGTCGACGAGGCGGTTGGGCGGATCGAGGAGAAGCTGCTGACCTCGGCCCAGCGCGAGATCAAGAGCGAAAAGCTGGGCGAGCTGGTGATGCGCGAACTCAAGCGTCTCGACAAGGTCGCCTACATCCGCTTTGCTTCGGTCTACAAGAGCTTCGAAGACGTCGACGAGTTCGCCGAAGTCGTGCGCGAAATCCGCCCCGCCCCACGCAAGCGCCGCCGCCCCGCCTGAGGCGCCTCCCATCGCGGGCAGCTCTTGCGACGGGTCAAGGCAGGGGAGCCCCCCGCTTGAAAAGCTGTGCCGCAGATCCATATTGGATGCGAACGGGAGTTTGGTGCGTCCCGTCGTTTCATTTGATGGAGGTTGTTATGACTGGTCTGACTCTGACTCGCGGCCCCTTCAATTCAGTGTTCGACGAGTTGCTGAGCGACATGCTCGCCTTGCGGCCGATGGCCCCGGTAGGGCCGCTTCCGGCGTCCAATATGGCGTCGATCACCCGTGCCCGGATGGATGTCGTCGACAAGGGATCCGCCTTCGAAATTGCGATGGATCTCCCTGGCGTCAAGAAGGAAGACATCGACGTGTCGATCGAAGGCGCCCGGGTTTCGGTGAAGGCGGAAACCAAGTCCGAGCGTGAAGAGAAAGAAGGTGAGAAGCTGATCCACTCCGAGCGTTACGCGGCCAGTTACGCACGCAGCGTCGAACTGCCGGCCGAGGTGAGCGACGAGGGCGCCCAGGCGAAGTTCGAAAACGGCGTCCTGACGCTGACCCTGCCCAAGCGGGCGCAGGTGATGAGCAAGCGGCTCGCCATTCAATGACTTCCGGCGGGTCCGTGCGGACGGGCGCTGTCCCGGCCCGCACGGCCGCCACAAGGCCGCGCAAACCCGCGGCCTTTCTTTTTCGCCGAGCCGCGTCGCCGTCCTTACAATCGGCGGGCATGTACTCCGACCAAGATCATGGGTTCATGCGCCGTGCGCTTGAACTCGCCGAGGGCGCCCGGCTGCACGCGCATCCCAACCCTGCTGTCGGCTGCGTGATCGTCCGCGACGGCTGCATTCTGGGCGAAGGCTGGACCCAGGCGCCGGGGGCCAACCACGCCGAGATCGAAGCCCTGCTCGACGCCCGTGCCCGCGGCCACGATCTGCGGGGGGCCACGGCCTACGTCACGCTCGAACCCTGCTCGCATTTCGGCCGCACGCCACCGTGTGCGGCGGCGCTGATCGAGGCCCGCCTGGCCAAGGTGGTGGCCGCGGTCGAAGACCCCAACCCGCTGGTGGCCGGCCGCGGCCTGGGTCTGCTGCGCGAGGCCGGCATCGACGTGCGCTGCGGCCTGCTCGCCGACGAGGCGAGCGAATCGAACATCGGTTTTTTTGCCCGCATGACGCGTGGCACGCCGTGGCTGCGGATCAAGATCGCCGCCAGCCTTGACGGCAAGACCGCGCTGGAAAACGGCGTCAGCCAGTGGATCACGTCGGAGGCCGCGCGTGCCGACGGTCACGCCTGGCGTGCCCGCTCGGGTGCGGTGCTGACCGGCATCGGCACCGTGCTGGCCGATGACCCGCAGCTGAACGTGCGTCTTGTCGATGCGCCGCGCCAGCCGCTCAAGGTCCTGGTCGATTCCCGCCTCGACGTGCCGACGACGGCCCGCCTGTTCCACGACGGCCAGGTGCTGGTCGCCTGCGCAGTCGCCGACCCCGGACGCCGCGCTGCGCTCGAAGCCCTGGGGGCCGAGGTGGTCGTGCTGCCGGACGCTCACGGCAAGGTCGATCTGGCTGAACTGATGCGCGAACTGGGGCGCCGCCACATCAACGAAGTGCTGGGCGAGACCGGCTTCAAGTTGAACGGCTCTTTGATCCGCGCCGGCGCGGTCGACGAGTTGCTGGTCTACCTCGCTCCCATGCTGATCGGCGAAGCCACCGGCATGGTCCACCTGCCAGCGCTCTCCGAACTGGCGCATGCGCAAAAGCTCAGCTTCCGCTCCGTCACCCCGGTCGGGGCTGACGTCCGCATTCTTGCAAGGATGAACTGAATGTTTACCGGCATCGTCCAGGCCACCGGCCGCATCGAAAAAAACGAAGTCCTCGGTCAGGGCCAGCGCCTGACCATCGCCGCTCCCGAACTCGGCCTGGCCGAAGTGAAGATCGGCGACTCGATCGCCTTGAACGGCGCCTGCATGACCGTCGTGGCCAAAACCGAGAGCACGTTCGTGGTCGAGGTCTCGGCCGAGTCGCTCAGCAAGACCGCGGGCCTTGACCGCAGTGGCGAGCTCAACCTCGAGAAGGCGATGCGCCTGGGCGACCGGGTCGACGGTCATCTGGTGAGCGGCCACGTCGACGGTGTCGGCGAAGTCGAGGTCATGGAGGCGGTGGGCGAAAGCTGGCGGCTGGTGGTGCGGGCGCCCAAGGAGCTAGCCCGCTACCTCGCTTACAAGGGCTCGATCACGGTCAACGGGGTCTCGCTCACGATCAACAGCGTCGAAGACAAGGCCAACGGCACCAGCGTGGCCATCAACCTGATTCCGCACACGGTGGCGGTGACTACGCTCAAGCACCTGGTGCCGGGCAGCCGCGTCAACCTCGAGATCGACACCATCGCCCGCTACGTCGAACGTATGCTGGCCCTGCGCGGCGAGTGAGCGTCATGGGCACCCTGTTTTCGCCGCTGGCGCTGCGTCGCCTTGAACTCGCCAACCGGATCGTGATCTCGCCGATGTGCCAGTACTCGGCACGCGAGGGCTGCGCTACTGCCTGGCATCACGCTCACCTCGGTTCGCTCGCACTGTCGGGGGCCGGGCTCTTGTGCCTCGAAGCCACGGCCGTGGTCCCTGAGGGGCGGATCTCGCCGCAGGACCTTGGCTTGTGGAATGACCAGACCGAAGAAGCGCTTGGCCGGGTGGTCGAGATGATCCGCGCGGTTTCGCCGATCAAGCTCGCGCTCCAGCTCGGCCACGCTGGCCGCAAGGCGTCGATGCCGGCGCCGTGGGTGGGCGGGCCGGCAGTGCCCGCCGCGGCAGGCGGCTGGTTGCCGGTGGCGCCGTCGGCGCTGGCGTATTCGGACTCCTACCGACAGCCGCGAGCGCTCGAGCCGACCGAGATCGAGGCCGTGATCGAGGCTTTTGCTGACTCGGCACGGCGGGCGGCGCGGATCGGCTTCGACGCGGTCGAGGTGCATGCTGCCCACGGCTATCTGCTGCACCAGTTCCTGTCGCCGCTTTCCAACCGGCGCGAGGACGAGTTCGGCGGCTGCCTGGCCAACCGGATGCGCTTGCCGCTGGCGGTGTTCGACGCAGTGCGGGCAAGTTTCCCGAGCGACCGTCCGGTCGGGGTGCGGGTCTCGGCCACCGACTGGGTCGAGAGCCAAGCGAGCTGGCAGCTGGACGACACGATCGCTTTCGCCCAGGCCCTCAAGCCGCTGGGCTGCGACTGGATCGATGTGTCGAGCGGCGGCTTGTCGCCGGCGCAGAAAATCACGCCCGCGCCCGGCTACCAGCTGCCGCTGGCCCAGGCCGTGCGGGCGGCGAGCGGGCTGACGACGATGGCGGTGGGTCTGATCACCGAGCCGCAGCAGGCCGAGGCCGTGCTCGCCTCCGGCCAGGCCGATCTGGTAGCGCTGGGCCGCCGTTTCCTTTTCGATCCGCACTGGGCCTGGCGTGCGGCGCGCGAACTCGGCATCGACATTCCCGTGCCGCCGCAGTACCAGCGCGCCCTGCCGGCCGCGGCCTGAGTTGGGAGCCAAGTTCCGTGACGGCCGTCACCGGGTGACGCCTATCACGGCGGCGGCCCCTCGCCGCTAGCGGCTTGCCGGCCGTCAATCGCGGCCGGACGCTCTCGCCGAGACTCCCCCTGCTTACACAACCACAGGGGGGTTTCATGTTTCGTTTCATTCGGCAACTGGGCGCGCTGCTGGCGTTCGCCTTGCCGGCCCTGGCCAACGCCGGGCCGGACCACTCGCAGTTCATCAAGGGACCGCTCAAGAGCGGGCCCGAAGTCACGCAGCAATGCGTGGCCTGCCACGACAAGCAGGCCAAGGACTTCATGCACACGGTCCACTGGACCTGGCAGGCCAAGCAGAAGGACGGCGACAAGACCGTCGAGCTAGGCAAGAAGACCGCGATCAACAACTACTGCATCTCTCTGCCCGCCAACGAACCACGCTGCACCAGCTGCCACGCCGGTTACGGCTGGAAGGACAAGGACTTCGATTTCAAGAAGGTCGAGAACGTCGACTGCCTGGTCTGCCACGACACCACGGGCAGCTACAAGAAGACGCCGACAGGCGCCGGCCAACCCGACCCCAAGGTCGACCTGCTCAAGGTCGCGCAGAGCGTCGGGCCGACCAGTCGCGCCACTTGCGGCGCCTGCCACTTCTTCGGCGGCGGCGGTGACCACGTCAAACACGGCGACCTCGACAGCTCGCTCATCAAGCCCACCCGCGCGCAAGACGTGCACATGGCGGTCGACGGCGCGAACATGAACTGCAGTTCCTGCCACAAGGCGGCCGAACACGTCATTCCCGGCAAGGCGATGTCGGTGAACCTCTCCGGCGGCGCGACCACGCTCGACTGCTCGACCTGCCACGCCGGCACGCCGCACAAGAAGAATCCGCTGCTCGACAAACACGCCGAGCGCGTCGCCTGCCAGACCTGCCACATCCCGACCGTGGCCCGCAGCCTGCCGACCAAGGTCTGGTGGGACTGGTCGACCGCCGGCCAGGATCGCGAAGCCAGCAAGGACAAATACGGCGAAAAAACTTACGACAAGATGAAAGGTACGTTCGAGTGGGCCAAGGACCTCAAGCCGACGTATTACTGGTTCAACGGCGCGGTCGACCGCTACCTCGCCGGTGCTGCGGTCAACCCCGACCAGGTCGTGCACCTCAACTCGCCGCGGGGCTCGATCGCCGACAAGACCGCCAAGATCACGCCCTTCAAGGTGATGCGCGGCAAGCAGCCTTATGACGCGCAGACCCGGGTGCTCGGCACGCCGCATCTCTTTGGCGGCTACTGGAAGCATTACGACTGGAACAAGGCCATGGCCGACGGCATGAAGGCAGCGGGTCTGCCGGCCTACAGCGGCAAGCTCGGCTTCGTCGAGACCGACATGGTGTGGAAGGTCAACCACATGGTCGTGCCCAAGCAGCAGGCGCTGTCGTGCAACGAATGCCATGCGCCCAAGGGCCTGCTCGACTGGACGGCCCTCGGTTACGCGGGCGACCCGCGTGAGCTGGCCAAGGCCAAGCGCAAGTAGGCTGGATCTATCCGTCAGCCAGGGCCGGCTTATGCCGGCCCGTTTTTTGGGAGAGGAGCGACGGGCGTTGATCGGCCCGCCTGGCCCGGATTTGACTGGAATCGAATGGCGGCCCCCGCCGATGCCGCCCTCCTAGGGGCTTCCCGCAGGCGTCGGGAGCGGCGCGACGCGTAAAATCCAGCTCACTTCGCCGGTTCTGCTGCCGGTGCACTGCAAAGGCTGCGTCATGCTCACCCCCGTGTCACCCGCTTCGACCGCCCCGGCCCAACTCGCCTCGACCGAGGAAATCATCGATGAAATCCGCCGCGGCAACATCGTCGTGCTGGTCGACGATGAAGACCGCGAGAACGAGGGGGACCTCCTGTTCGCCGCCGATTTCGTCAGCGCCGACAAGATCAACTTCATGGCCAAACACGCGCGCGGCCTGGTCTGCCTGACGCTGACCGCGGCCCAGGCTCAGCGCCTCAAGCTGACCGCGATGGCGCCCAACAACGGCACCCAGTACGGCACCAACTTCACGGTGTCGATCGAGGCGGCCGAAGGTGTGACCACCGGGATCTCCGCGGCCGACCGCGCCGAGACCATCCGTGTCGCCACCCGCCCCAACGCGCTGGCGACCGACATCGTCCAGCCCGGCCACGTGTTCCCCATCGTCGCCCAGCCCGGCGGCGTGCTGATGCGCGCCGGCCATACCGAGGCCGGCTGCGACCTGACCGCTCTGGCCGGCCTTACCCCGGCCGCGGTGATCTGCGAAGTCATGAACGACGACGGCAGCATGGCGCGTCTGCCCGACCTGATCCCCTTTGCCCGCGAACACGGTCTTAAGGTGGGAACGATCGCCGACCTGATCCAGTACCGTGCCGCCACCGAGTCGATGATCGAGCGTCTGGGCAGCCGTCGCGTGCAGACCGTCGCGGGCGAGTTCGACTTGATTGCCTACCGCGACCGTCCGAGCGGCAGCGCCCACCTGGCTCTGGTGCGGGGCGAGATCTCGCCCGAGCGCGAAGTGCTGGTGCGGGTGCACGAACCGGTCAGCGTGCTCGACCTGATCGAGACCGACCAGTCGGTCCACTCCTGGCCGTTTGCCCGTGCGCTCGAGCGCATTGCCGAGGCCGACGCCGGCGTGGTGGTTCTGCTCAACTGCGGCGAAGACGCCCAGCGCCTGTTCGGCAAGTTTGCCGATCTGGCCAGCATCGACGCCGGCAAGACCGTCGAGCAGCGCGCCCACAAGTTCGACCTGCGCACTTATGGCGTGGGCGCGCAGATCCTGCGCGACCTGAACGTGGGCAAGATGAAGCTGCTTGCCAAGCCGCGCAAGATGCCTTCGATGACCGGTTTTGGTCTGACCACCACCGGTTACCTCGAGTCCTGATTCATGAAGCGTTTGCGCTCGGACCTTGCCCGCGCGCAAACTTCGGATAGACCCCTCCGGCCGCGGTTCGCGGCCGGCTTTCGTTTTCTAGGAGCTCCCATGGCGATCGACATCATTCCCTCCGACCTCGACGGCAACGGCCTGCGCATCGGCATCGTGGCTGCACGTTTCAACGAGTGGGCCGGCCGCGCGCTGCTCGAGGCCTGCCTGGCCGAACTCGCCGAACTTGGCGTGGACGAGGAAGACATCACCCAGATGAGCGTACCGGGGGCTTTGGAAGTGCCGCTGGCGCTGGCGCGCCTGGCCGTGACCGAAGAGTTCGACGCCCTGATCGCGATCGGCCTGGTGGTGCGCGGCGAGACCTACCACTTCGAGATCGTCTCGAACGAGTCGGCCGCCGGCGTGTCGCGCGTGGCGCTCGACTATGGCATTCCGATTGCCAACGCGATCCTCACCACCGAAAACGACGAACAGGCCCGGGCCCGAGTGACCGAAAAGGGCCGCGACGCCGCCCGCGTTGCGGTCGAGATGGCCAACCTGATGTGGTCGCTCGACGAAGCCGAAGAAGAGGAGGCTCAGTGAACGCCGAGAAAGACGACAAGAAAGGCGCGGGCCGCAGCGCGCGCCGCCGCGCGCGAGAGTTTGCGCTGCAAGGCCTCTACCAGTGGATCGTCGGTGGCGCCGACGGCCCTGCGATCGAGGCCCACATGATGGAAGTCGAGGGCTTCGACAAGGCAGACCGCTCGCATTTCCGCGAAGTGCTGCACGGCGCGATCGATCAGGCGACCGAGCTGCAGGCGCTGTTTTCGCCCTTCGTCGACCGCGACATCGCTCTTTTGTCGCCGGTCGAGCACGGCATACTCCTGCTCGGCACTTACGAGCTGAAAGCGCGGGCCGAGATCCCGTACCGGGTCGTGATCAACGAAGCGGTCGAACTCGCCAAGAGTTTTGGCGGCACCGACGGCTTCCGCTACGTCAACGGCGTGCTCGACAAGGTTGCGGGCGTCCTGCGCCCCGACGAGGCGCGCCGCGCCAGTCGCTGATGAACCGGGCGCTGGGCGAGTTCGAACTCATCGCGAAGTTTTTCACCCATCCCGTGCGCGGCCCCTGGGTCTCGCAAGGGGTGGGCGACGACTGCGCGCTGATCGACCTCGGCGACCGGCGCCTGGCGATCACCTGCGACATGTTGCTCGCCGGTCGGCACTTCTTTCCTGAGACCGACCCCGAGCGCCTGGGGCACAAGGCCTTGGCGGTCAATCTGTCGGATCTGGCCGCCGCCGGCGCCAGTCCGCGCGCTTTCTTCCTCGCGCTGGCCTTGCCCGGCGCCGATCCGGCCTGGCTCGACGCTTTTTCGCGCGGCCTGATGGGGCTGGCCGCGGCTCATGGCTGTGTCCTTCTGGGCGGCGACACCACCCGCACCCCGGTGTGCGCCGGTGAACCCGGGCCGCTCACGATTTCGATCACCGCCCTGGGCGAGTTGCCGCGAGCGATGGGGCTGACCCGCGCCGGCGCCCGCGCCGGCGACGAGCTCTGGGTCTCGGGCACCGTGGGCGACGCTGCCGCCGCCCTGAAACATGCCCGCGGCGAGATCGATCTCGACCCCGCTGCTGCCGCGGCGCTGCGCGACCGGCTCGAGGCGCCTACCCCGCGCGTCCGTCTGGGCGAGGAACTGCGACGGGTGGCGAGCGCCGCTATCGATATTTCCGACGGTCTGCTCGGCGACCTTGGCCATATCCTCGAGCGTTCCGAGGTCGGCGCCGAGCTTCACTGGGCCGAGGTGCCGCGTTCGGCCGTCTTGCGCCGCCTGCCCGAGGCCCTGCAGCGCCGCTGCGCCCTGGCCGGCGGCGATGACTACGAACTGCTTTTCACCGCGCCGCGCGCCCGTCGCGGCGCCGTGATCGCGGCCGGCGAAGCCGCGGCCGTGCCCCTGGCCCGCATCGGCACCATCACCGCTGCGGGCGGGCTGCGGCTGCTCGACGAGACCGGCGCCCGTATCGATCTGGCCGAAAGCGGCTACGATCATTTCGCCTGATCGCCGTCCGCTTCCCTTCTCTCACAGACGCAGACCTCATCGTGCAAGACAAGTCGCCGCTTTCTTCTGCCATGCGACCGCAGGCCGTCACTGCCGCCGAAGAGGGGGCGCACGATGCGCCGCGTGCCTCGGCGCCGCGGCAACCGGACTGGCGTTTCGCGTATTCGCACCCCTGGTATTTCATTGCCACTTTCGGCGGCAGCGGCGTGATCCGACCGGCACCGGGCACCTGGGGCACCCTGGCGGCCTGGATCACCTTCGTCCTGGGTTCGCGGCTGTGGGGCGAGCCGGTGTGGATCGCCCTGATCCTGGTTGGCCTCTACTTCGGTGCCTGGAGCGCGCAGCGCACGGGTGAGGCGCTGGGCAAGCCCGACCATGGCGGCATCGTGATCGACGAAGTGGTGGCTTTCTGGATCGTCCTGCTCGTCCTGCCCAAGACGCTCGCCTACCAAGCGGTTGCCTTCGTCGTGTTCCGCCTGTTCGACATCGTCAAGCCGCCGCCGATCCGCAATATCGACCGGCGTTTCAAGAACGGTTTTGGGGTGATGCTCGACGACCTGCTGGCGGCGCTCTACACCCTGCTGGTGTTTGCGCTGGCGGCACGGGTGATGGCATGAGCCAGGCGCAGCGCCTGCTCGAGTTGTCCCGCGAGTTGGGGACTCACCTGGCGGCGAAGTCGCTGGTGCTGGCGACGGCCGAATCGTGCACCGCGGGGGGGATCGCGTACGCGGTAACCCAGGTGCCGGGGGCTAGCCGCTGGTTCGACCGCGGTTTCGTGACGTATTCGAACCAGGCCAAACGAGAAACGCTGGGTGTGCCAGCGGCGCTGATCGAAGCTCACGGCGCGGTAAGCGAGCCGGTGGCGCGAGCGATGGCCCTGGGCGCCCTGGCCCACAGCCAGGCCAGCCTGGTCGTGGCGGTGAGCGGCATCGCCGGGCCCGACGGCGGTTCGGCCGCCAAACCGGTGGGTACCGTGTGTTTTGCCTGGGCCCGCTCCAGCGGCCGCCACGCAGTGGCGCGCACCGCCACCGTGCACCTGGCGGGGGACCGCGCCGCAGTGCGCACGCAGGCGATCCTGGTGGCGCTCGAAGGCCTGATCGCCGAAGCGCGCTGAAGCGCGGGCATCGCCATCGTCCGAACGGAGGAGTGGGCCGCACAGAGGCTGGCTTCCGTTTAGCATGGTCGAGGCTCACTTCTTGACCCCATGCCCGACCAGCCTCCTCTGCGACTTGCCTTGCAAGGCTTTGCCCCCGCCGAAACGGCCATCCTGAGCGAGATGGTCGAGGCAGCAGCCCTGGGCTGGACCGTGGTCGACAGCCCGCCCCTGCACGCGGTCCTGCTCGCCCGTGGCTCGCGCGAAGGCGATCCGGAGCAGTTTGCGGTGCTGCGGGTCAACCTGGGGCATCGCCCCGTTTTGCGCGATCACGAGCGGCGCCTGGCGCCGCTGACGCTGCGCAAACCGATCCGCTCAGCCACGCTGCGCGTGGCGCTGCAGGCCGCTCGCACGCGCCTCGACGTGCACGGCGAATCGGGCGAGGGCTGAGCCAGCTCTACGGCAGGACCTTGCGCATCCGTTAGAGTGGCGGTCCGCTTTGTTTCTATCGATGGGAATCGACATGCCTGCCGAAGTCCTGCTTTTGCTTGGACTCATCCTTCTCAATGCTCTATTCGCGATGTCGGAGATCGCGCTGGTCACTTCGCGCCGCGCTCGGCTGCAGGTGCTGGCCGACCAGGGTGACGCCGGTGCGGCCACCGCGATGCGGCTCAACGAACATCCGACCCGCGTGTTGTCGACGATCCAGGTGGGGATCACCTCGATCGGCATCCTCTCGGGCATCGTCGGCGAGGCCGCGCTCGCCGTGCCGCTGGGCGAGTGGCTGATCCGCGCCGGGGTCGAGGTCAATTTCGCCCGCTACGGCGCGCTCGCTCTGGTCGTGGTGATGGTCACGTATTTTTCGATCGTGCTGGGCGAACTCGTGCCCAAGCGCCTGGGGCAGATGAACCCCGAGGCGATCGCGCGCCGGGTGGCGCTGCCGATCCGTGGCCTGTCCATCATCGCTAAGCCCTTCGTGCGCTTGCTGTCGGCCTCGACCGACCTCCTGCTGCGCCTCTTGGGCGTGCACAACACCAACGCCCAGGCCGTCACCGAGGAGGAAATCCACGCCATCATCGACGAGGGTTCCGAGTCGGGCGTGATCGACGCCCAGGAGCGCGCCATGGTGCGCAACGTGTTCCGCCTCGACGACCGCCAGATCGGTTCGCTGATGACCCCGCGCTCGGACATCGAATACATCGACCTGGCCGACCCCGACGACGACAACATGAAAAAGGTGTTGTCGTCGGAGCACTCGCGCCTGCCGGTGGTGCGCGGCGGCTTGTCCGAGATCCTCGGCATCATCACCACGCGCCGCCTGCTGCAGCAGATCGCCGACGGCGGTCGCGCCGATTTCACGCGCGACCTTCAGCCGGTGGTCTACGTGCCCGAGTCGCTCACCGGCATGGAACTGCTCGACAACTTCCGCGCCTCGAGCGCGCATCTGGCGGTGGTCGTCGACGAGTACGGCGAGATCCAGGGCGTGGTCACGCCGCAGGACCTGCTCGAGGCGATCGCCGGCGAGTTCAAGTCGCACGGCACCGAAGACGCCTGGGCGGTGCAGCGCGCCGACGGGTCGTGGCTGCTCGACGGCCTGATCCCGATCCCCGAACTCAAGGACAGGCTCGGCCTGCACGCCGCGCCGGAAGAGGAACTGGGGCGCTACAACACCTTGTCGGGCATGGTGATGCTGCTGCTCGGCCGGGTGCCGCGCACTGCCGACGCCGTGGAATGGGAAGGCTGGCGTTTCGAGATCGTCGACATGGACAGCCGCCGCATCGATAAGGTGCTTGCGCTTCGTTTGCCGGAGCCGGGCGAAGAAGGCTGAGCCCGGTCGCCCAAACATCAAGGGCGCGGCTCGAGGCCGCGCCCTTGTTTTTCTGCCGACGGGGATCAGGCGCGACCGGCGCGGTAGCGGTTGATTTCGTCGCGGGTCCGGAGTGCGGCGGCACGGGCGGCAGCGGCGAAACCCTCGTCGTGGCCGGCGTAGAGGATGGCGCGACCGGAGTTGATCACCATGCCGGTGCCGTCGGCCGTCTGGCCGGCCTGGACGCTGGCGGCGACGTCGCCGCCCTGGGCGCCGATGCCGGGAACGAGCAGCGGTAGCTGACCGGCGATGCGGCGCACGTTGGCAAGTTCGGCCGGGTAGGTGGCGCCTACCACCAAGCCGAGTTGGCCGCTGGTATTCCATTTGCCGTTGGCCATTTCGGCGATCAGTTCGTAGACGCGGCGGCCGTGTACATCGAGCATCTGCAAGTCGTTGCCGCCCGGATTGCTGGTGCGGCAAAGCAGGAAAGCGCCCCGGTCCTGGTAGCTGAGGTAGGGTTGGATCGAATCGAAGCCCATGAAAGGCGAGAGCGTGACGGCATCGGCACGGTAACGCTCGAAGGCTTCGCGGGCGTAATGTTCGGCCGTCGAGCCGATGTCGCCGCGCTTGGCGTCAAGGATGATCGGCACCTGCGGATGGTTTTCGCGGATGTGGGCGATCAGGCTGTCCAACTGGTCTTCGGCGGCGCAAGACGCGAAATACGCGATCTGCGGCTTGAACGCGCAGGCCAGATCGGCCGTGGCGTCGACGATGGCCTTGCAGAACTCGAAGATTGCGTCGTCGCTTTCGCGCAGGTGCGCGGGGAAACGCGAGGGATCGGGGTCGAGTCCGACGCAAAGCAGGGAATCGGTGTCGCGCCAACGGGCGGCGAGCTTGTCTGTGAATTTCATGGCACCTCCGGCGCGCGATTCTAGGCGCCCGCCAGGCCTGCCCGTGGTCGTGCTTGCCCGCAGGGGGCGGCGCGCCACTTGCGTGGTGGCGGCGTGCGGAAAGGGTTTCTCCTGGTTTGCGCCGGATCAAGGGCTTGATCTGATCGATGTCGCACTGAACGTGCCGCGGCATTCTTGCTGCCAGAGTGGGGAAAAGACGTATCCGAGAGGGAGAACCGAATGAGAGTGAATCGTCGACAAGCTTTGCAAATGGCGGCTGCGGCCGCCATCAGCGCCGGAGTGACCGTGGCCCATGCGCAGGCGGCCAAGCCGGCGGCCGCCGCCAATGTGCCGCCACCGGGACTCGACCCGAAGGCGATGTACGAGCAGTTTGCCGAGAAGGGCAAGGGTTTCGACATGAAGCCCGGGGTCGAGGGGCGGCCGACCTGTTTTGTTGCCTTCGACCCGCAGTGCCCCTATTGCGTGAAGCTGTGGGAAGCCGCCAAGCCGATCGCCCATCAGGTGAAGTTCGTCTGGCTGCCGGTGGCGGTTCTCAACCCCAACAGCGAGCCGCAAGGAGCGGCGATCCTTTCCGCGCCGAAACCGGTCGAGATGATGGAGAGGCACGAGGCTGCCTTCAACAACCCGCACCGTGGTCTGGCCACTGACGGCATGGCGATCCCGATGAGCGCGCGCGACGACGTCTGGTCGAACTCGCGGATTTTCCGCCGCACCGGCGGACGCAGCGTGCCGTGGGGCGTGTGCAAGGACAGCAAGGGAGAGTTCCGTCTGATTCCGGATGCACTCAAGACCGAGGATCTGAAGAAAGTTCTGGGTTTGAACTGAACCTGCTCCAGGTCTCAAAGGCCCGCTTCGGCGGGCTTTTTTTTGCGGGATCGGCGTGCCAATGAAAACCCTGGTGTTCAGTGCGGCCTTGCTGCTGCCGATAAGTCCGGGTTGCCGGCGCTCCGGCGGGCGCGATCTGGCTCGGGCCTGGCGGGAGTTCGGCGTGGAGTTCGCAACCGAACCAAGGTCCGCATGAAACGTATTGCCCTGCTGCACTCCCTCAAAGGGAAGATCCTCCTGCTCGCCTGTCTGGCGGTTGTCACCGTGGTCGCCGTCATGACGGCGACCAACTACCTGGCAGTCGCCGAATCGACGCGCGCGCGCGCCGACGCCGACATCCAGGCCATGTTGTCGGCCGGGCGCGATGCTCTGGGCCGCTGGGACGAGGAGCAGAAACGCGTGCTGGCCACTGCGGCCGATCTGGTCGGCGACGCCGATCCGCGACGCGAACTAGGCGTGCTGGCCAAGGCCGCCGGCGCCGATCTGGTGTTCGTGGCTCAGGCCGAAGGCCTGCGAATGCTGCTGTCGAATCCGGCGATCGAGCTTCCGCCCGGCTTCGACCCGACGTCCCGGCCGTGGTGGCAGCTCGCCGTCGGGGCACAGTCGGCGACTGTGTCGGCGCCCTACGCCGACACCAGCGGCGGCCATCTGGTGCTGACCTACAGCCTGGCCCGGCGTGCGGGCGGTGCCGTGGTCGGCGTGGCCGGCCTCGACATTCCGCTGGCGGGTTTTGTCGCGCGACTGAAAGACATCAAACCCACCGCCGACAGCATCAGTTTCGTCGTCGATGGTCGCGGCGCCGTCCTCGCCCACCCCGACCTGAAGAAGGTGAACCTGGCGCTGGGCGAGCTGGTTCCCGGCCTGAGCATCGAGCGCTTGAGGCAGATCCAGGTCGGCGACGGCTTTGGCTCGGTCGAGGTCGGCGGCACGCGTTATCTGATCGACGCGCAGCCGGTCGCTAATACGGATTGGCTGCTGGCTGCCCTGGTGCCGGAGCGGCAGGCTTATGCGGCGCTCGACGGACTGATCGGCAAGTCGCTCGGTGTTGGGCTGCTGCTTGCGCTGGTCGCGACCGCGGTCGTCGGTGGGCTGGTCCACCGGTTTTTCTCCCGGCTCGATGCGGCGCGTGCGACGATGGGCAACATTGCCAGCGGCGAGGCGGACCTGACGCGTCGGCTCGATGCCGGGGGGCGCGACGAACTGGCCGACATCGGCCGCAGCTTCAATGCTTTCATGGGGCGGATCGCGGACTCGGTGACGGGCATCCGCGCCAGCACCGAAAGCGTGCGCAGTGTGGTGGGCGATATCGCGGCCGGCAATGCCGATCTGGCGGCGCGGACCGAGCAGACTGCCGCCAACCTCGAGCAAACCGCGGCCGCGATGGAGCAGCTCAGCTCGTCGGTGAGACACAACGCGGCCACGGCGCAGCAGGCGAGCGAACTCGTCGCTCGAGCGGGAAGCCAGCTCGAGCAGGGAGCCGCGGCGGTCGAGCAAGTGGTCAAGACGATGGCCGAGATCCGGACTGCCAGCCAGCGCATCACCGACATCATCGGCGTGATCGACGGGATCGCGTTCCAGACCAACCTCCTTGCCCTCAACGCCGCGGTCGAGGCCGCGCGTGCGGGCGAGCAGGGGCGCGGTTTCGCCGTGGTTGCCGCCGAAGTGCGATCGCTGGCGCAGCGCTGCGCCGGTGCGGCGCGCGAGGTGAAGGACCTGATCGGCGCTTCGGCCGAGCGGGTCGATGCCGGCCACGCGCAGGCCCATGAGGCCGGCGCGCGCATGGCCGAAATCGTCGAGTCCTCGGGCCGTACCAACCAGCTGATCACGGAGATCTCTGCCGCCACGCAGGAGCAGGCGAGCGGAATCCACCAGGTTGCGGCGGCGGTCGGCAACCTCGATCAGATGACCCAGCAGAACGCGGCCCTGGTCGAGCAGAGTGCGGCCGCTGCCGACAGCCTGCGCGAGCAGGCGACTCGACTGGTCGAGGCAGTGGCGATCTTCCGCCTGGAAGCGGCCGCGATCGGGTCGCAGCGACAGGCCGCGCTGCGCATCGAACCGACCGGGACTGCGCCGAGCCGGGTCGTGCCCGAGCGCACGGCGGCCCCGGCAGCCAAGGTCGTGGCGCCGACCCAACCGGCAGGCGCCGCCGCGGCGGACGAATGGCAGGAGTTCTGATCCGTCGATGCGATCGGACCGCGGCCCGCCCCGGCGCGCCGTTGTTCACGGCGGGCGTTTAGACCTGGACGCAAAAAGGCCCGCCGAAGCGGGCCTTTTCTTGGATCAGCGTTGGGGACGCTGGACTTACATGTCCATGCCGCCCATGCCGCCCATACCACCCATGCCGCCCATGCCACCCATACCGCCGGCCGGCTTTTCTTCAGCCAGTTCCGCGATCATGCAATCGGTGGTGAGGATCAGGCTGGCCACCGAAGCGGCGTTCTGCAGCGCGGTGCGGGTGACCTTGGTCGGGTCCAGAACACCCATCTCGACCATGTCGCCGTATTCGCCGCTCTGGGCGTTGTAGCCGTAGTTGCCCTTGCCCTTGGCAACGGCGTTGACGACCACGCTCGGCTCGTCGCCAGTGTTGGCGACGATCTGGCGCAGGGGCTCCTCCATCGCGCGCAGGACGATCTTGATGCCGGCGTCCTGCTCGGCGTTGGCGCCCTTCAGCTTGGCGATCGCCTGCTTGGCGCGGATCAGAGCGACACCGCCGCCGGGGACGATGCCTTCTTCCACCGCCGCGCGGGTGGCGTGCAGCGCGTCTTCGACACGGGCCTTCTTTTCCTTCATTTCGACTTCGGTGGCGGCGCCGACCTTGATCAGGGCCACACCGCCGGCGAGCTTGGCCACGCGCTCCTGGAGCTTCTCGCGGTCGTAGTCGCTGGTCGCTTCTTCGATCTGCACGCGGATCATCTTGACGCGGGCTTCGATCGCGGCAGCGTCACCGGCGCCGTCGATGATGGTCGTGTCTTCCTTGGCGACTTCGACCTTCTTGGCCTGACCCAGGTCTTGCAGGGTGGCCTTCTCGAGCGACAGGCCGACTTCCTCGGCGATCACGGTGCCGCCGGTGAGGACGGCGATGTCTTCCAGCATGGCCTTGCGGCGGTCGCCGAAGCCCGGCGCCTTGACGGCGACGGTCTTGAGGATGCCGCGGATGCTGTTGACCACCAGGGTCGCGAGCGCTTCGCCTTCGATGTCTTCGGCGATGATCAGCAGCGGACGGCCGGCCTTGGCCACTTGCTCAAGGATGGGCAGCAGTTCGCGGATGTTGCTGATCTTCTTGTCGTGCAGAAGGACAAACGGGTTGTCCAGCACGGCGATCTGCTTGTCGGGGTTGTTGATGAAGTAGGGCGACAGGTAGCCGCGGTCGAACTGCATGCCTTCAACGACTTCGAGTTCGTTGTTGAGCGACTTGCCGTCTTCAACCGTGATCACGCCTTCCTTGCCGACCTTGTCCATCGCTTCGGCGATGATTTCGCCGATTTCGCTGTCCGAGTTGGCCGAGATCGAGCCGACCTGGGCGATTTCCTTGCTGGTCGTGGTCGGCTTGCTGATCTTCTTGAGCTCTTCGATCGAGGCGATCACCGCCTTGTCGATGCCGCGCTTGAGGTCCATCGGGTTCATGCCGGCGGCCACGTACTTCATGCCTTCGGTCACGATGGCCTGGGCCAGAACGGTCGCGGTGGTGGTGCCGTCACCGGCGTTGTCGCTGGTCTTGGAAGCGACTTCCTTGACCATCTGCGCGCCCATGTTTTCGAACTTGTCCTTCAGTTCGACTTCCTTGGCCACCGAAACACCGTCTTTGGTGACGGTGGGGGCGCCGAACGAACGCTCGAGCACGACGTTGCGGCCCTTGGGGCCGAGGGTGACCTTGACCGCGTTGGCGAGAACGTTCACGCCGCGGACCATCTTGTGGCGAGCGTCGTCGCCGAACAGAACTTGCTTGGATGCCATGTTCTTAATCTCCGAATCTTGTTGTCGTGCGAAGGCTTAGGCGACCACGCCCATGATGTCTTCCTCGCGCATGACGAGGAGCTCTTCGCCTTCGATCTTGACGGTCTGGCCGGCGTACTTGCCGAACAGAACTCGGTCACCGACCTTGACGTCCATCGCAATGACCTTGCCGGCGTCGTCGCGCTTGCCGGGGCCGACGGCCACAACCTCACCCTGGTCCGGCTTTTCGCCAGCGCTGTCGGGGATGACGATGCCGGAAGCGGTCTTGCGCTCGCTGTCCAGGCGCTTGACGATCACGCGATCGTGCAGCGGACGGATTTTCATGGTGTCTCCTGAGAAAGAAGCGGACGCTGACCATCAGCGTCCGCGAAACTCGTTGGTGGGCTGGCGAGGGTAGCCCCTTGTTGAGGGCTGTTAGCACTCGTCGACCTCGAGTGCTAATTGTATGGGTCGACCGGTCCGCTTTCAAGGCGCCTGCCGGAATTCGGGCGAGCACCGGAACCCCTGCAGAAGATCGGGCCGTCGGATTGGTGGCAGAAGGTTGCGCTCACTTACGTCCGAGTATTGGCTATCTGAGGCATCGGCCTGGCACGCCCAGTGTTGGCTGGGTCGAGGCGATAGCCGCAGCCCGGGGAGGGTGGAAAGAGGTGCGTTTCGCGCCCTCCGGCCCATCTGCGTCGCCCTTGATCTTGATCTAGGTGAAACTCAAGCCTGGCGCCGGTCGCGAGGCGCAGCCCCGCTTCGTATTCTGCTGCGTTTTGGCAAGCCCGCCGTGGGAGTGCCGCGAATTTTGGAGGCGGGATGGTCTTGGCTGCGAGCAGGTGGAAGGGGTGGCTGGCGCTGCTCTTGATGGGCTGGATGTGGGTTTTGCCCGCCGCAGCGGCGCAGTCGATCGAGGTTTTCGTCCGCGACGGCTGTCCCCATTGCGCCGAAGCCAAGGTTTTCCTGGCCGAACTTCAGGGCGAGCGTCCGGACCTGGCAATTGAATACCGGGACGTCGAACGCGATCCCGGCGCGCTCGACCGCCTGAAACAGCTGGCCCAGGATCAAGGCGCCAGCATTGCGCGGGTGCCTTCCATCCTGGTGGGGGGGCAGTTGATCCAGGGTTTTTCTCGGGACGCCGGCACCGACCGCCTGATCCGCTCGGCGCTGGCCGGAGCGCGCCCCGCCTTGCCAGCAGGCGACGGCGGGGCCGGCACTTGCGATGCCGAAGAAGCGCTGGGCTGCAAAGCCCCGTCTGCTGCGCCGGAGCCCCCGCCTCAGGATGATTTCTCGATCGAGGTCTTGGGCTATCGCATCTCGCTCGACGATGTGGGCTTGCCCGCCTTCACCGTCGCCATGGGTTTGCTCGACGGCCTCAACCCCTGTTCGATGTGGGTGTTGCTGCTGATGATCTCCATCCTTGCCCCGCTCAACGACCGGCCGCGCATGTTGGCCATCGCTGGCACGTTCGTGCTTGTCGAAGGCATTGCGTATTTCGTCTTCATGGCGGCCTGGCTCAATCTCTTTCTCCTGATCGGTCTGTCGCGCGCGTCTCAGCTGGTGATAGCGGCGATCGCCATCGTCGCCGGCCTGATCAACCTGAAGGACGTGGTCGCCTTCGGTCGCGGCAT
The DNA here is from genome assembly GCA_023443095.1 of Pseudomonadota bacterium. GTDB lineage: Bacteria > Pseudomonadota > Gammaproteobacteria > Burkholderiales > Burkholderiaceae_F > JAEZVV01. Next base: position 36,155 of record JAEZVV010000069.1, on the reverse strand, counting down.
TTCGCTTTCGATTCCGGAAAAGGCCAAGCCTGACATCTATCGCCGCATGCGCGCCTTGGTCCATGCCAAGAGCCTGGGGGCGGCGGTACTGGGCGCGACCGTGCTGGCGCTGCTGGTACAGGTGGTGGAGTTCATGTGCACTTCGGGCTTCCCGGCGCTCTTCACCCGCATCCTCACCTTGCGCGAGCTCGACTCGGCGAGCTACTACGGCTATCTGCTGCTCTACAACGCCGCCTACATGCTCGACGATGTGATCGTGCTGGGCACGGGCGTCGTCCTGCTCAGCCGTCATCGGCTTCAGGAAAAGGAAGGACGCTTCCTCAAGCTGGTGAGCGGCATCGTGATGGTAGGGCTGGGCCTCTACCTGATCGTCTCGGGTTGAGAATCCGGCTCCGATCCGCTCAACGGGGCCGGACCGGCCCAAGGCGCCGCCGGCAGGCAACTGCCGACGGTGCCTGGTGAAACCTGGCCTTTTTACGGAGAGACCTTGGTCCAGCTCGGATCCGGGTCGAAGCTCTCCATGGCCCGCGCCTTGCGTGCGCTATCGGGTCCAAGGTTCTTCTGGTAGACCACTCCGTCGTGGTTGACGATGAAGCTCATCACTCCGGTCTCGCCGTATTTGACCGGCCACGCCACCACCCCGAAGCCGGCGGTCAGTCGGCCCTTGATGCGGTAGTCGCGCGCGCCGCCACGGGCGTTCGGCCCCTGGGACTGCAGCAGCCGGTAGCGATAGCCGTGGTAGCCCTCGCCCGGCAGGTGCTCGGCAAACAGCGGCCCCAGCGGGCTGACAGGGGCGCCCTCGGGTGTTGGCCAATACAGGCCGTCCTGCTGGCCCGGGGTGCTGATGAAGCGGCGCGCATATTCCGGTATGCCGTCGCCGTTGTGGTCGACCGCGGAATATTCGCGCTGGGCGTCGACCACGGCGAGCAGGGAACGGATGGTGTCGAGTTCGTTGCGCCCGATGCGGCGAGCCTGAATCTCGTTGGCGCCCGCCCGCGTGTCGAACTGCCACTGGCCGGCGCGCATCACCAGCGGGATCGGCAACTGCCAGTGATCCGGCCCGACCTGCAGATGGGCGAGCTTGCCGTCGGACTCGATCCGGTGCCCCTGGCTCCAGGCCGCCAGGAAATCGGTGACGTCGTCGCTGTCGACCCCGTCGGTGGGGACATAGCGCTTCCAGTCGGCGCCGAGGATGCGCGACATCGACGGCGAATCGCGGCTGATCAAGGCGTCGACAAAGGCCGAGGCAGCTTCCTGCGGCGTGGCAAAGCGCTGCTGCGCCTGGGCGGCCGCGGCCGACAACAGCAGGCTTGCCGCTAATGCGGCGGCACTCAAAGTCTTGCGCATATGGGAACCCTTCTGGCTCATGGTCTCGTCCTCAGCGCCGGCGGCCGCCGCCCCCGCCTCCGCCTCCCGCTCGGCCGCCGCCCGACGGGCGACTGGCGCCGCCGCCCGTGGGGCGGGTTGTCGGAGCGGGCCGATTCATCGATTCCCGGCTCGCGTTGCCGCGGTCGGCCTGTTGCCGCGTCGCTCCCGCGTCTCTGGCGCCGGCAAAGGCGTTGTTGCTGGCGGCGTTGCCAGCGCGGTCGCTGCCCGCCGGCGAGCCGCGATCGGCTTGTTGCGTGGCCGAGCGCGCCCGCTCCTGGGTGGCGGGATCCTTGCGCAGTTGCTCGCGCCCTTGCGCCGGATCGGCGCCGCGGTCCTTCAGCGTGGCCTCTGCGCGTGCGCGTTCGGCGCTGCGCGAATCCGGCGGGTTGCGCGCTTCGGTGCGGCCGCGGGCGTCCTGGCGATCGGCCGCCCCGGGTGCCGCCTTGCTGTATTTGTCGCGCGTCGCGTTGTCGCGATACGGCGTGCCGTGGCGGTTCTGAGGGTTGTGCTGCCAGTTCGACTGGTTGGCGTTGATCCGGTTGTTGGTATTGATGTTGTTGTAGCGATTGACGTTGATATTGACGTCACCGCTTCCCCAGTTGCAGCCGCCCCACAGCGAGTTGGTGATCGCGATTCCGACTCCGAAGCCGATGCCCGTCATCACTCCGGTGGCGAAGCCATAGCCCGGAGGCGGTGGCCAGTAATAAGGCGGGTAGCTGGGGTACATCCAGCTGCCGTAAACCACGGTCGGGTTGTAAGAGGGAACGTAGACCACCTGCGGATTGGCGGGTTCGATCACGATCACGTTCGGCTGGGAGCTGCCCGCCGGGGCCGCTTCGGTGACGACCTTCTGCTGGTCGTTGGACTTGAGGTTGCCGGCCTTGGCCGCGGCGGCGCGCAGGCGCTGCACCGAATCCATCACGTCCTTGGGCTGGGCGAGGAATGCGTCGCCGATCTTCTGGACTTCGGCGGGATGCTCGCCCATGGCCTGGATCACTTGGGGAAAAGCGACAAGCGACTGGACGCTCGGGTCCCACGGCTGGGACTCGACCGCCTTGACCGCCGCGTCGCCCTGCTGTTTGGCATTGGCCTTGGACCACTGGGCCGCCAGAGCGACGTCGCTCGGGTAGGTCGAGGCCATCAAGACCTGCGACAGCAGCGAGTCGGGATACAGCGCGATCGGCGCCAGCATCTGGTCGAGCTGCTCGTTGCTGAAGGTCTTGGCCTGCTGAGCGGAAGCGGGTCCGGTCAGAGCCAGAGCCAGCACGAGCAACAAGGACCGCCACCAGTACAAGCCCAACCGGCTGACATCGGGTACGGCGCGAATTCGACTCATCGTTGGTCTCCGCTGCGAAAGCCGTGCTGACCCGGCGCGGTGCTGACGGCTCGCTGGGGCTGTCGGCGCTCGAGGCCTGGGCCCCGGTGAAGAGATCATCCCACCGAACACCGGCAACTGTCGGTCAAATTAGTCAAGCAAGGCGCGGCCGCGACGGCTGTCGGCGGGCGTCCTCGCGGGCGGCGCCCGCCTGGCGTACCGGGCGGCAAAGCGGGCGAGGCGCCGACGCCGAGTGCCGTGGCCGCTGTTGTAAATACGCACCAGTGGCGGGCGCCGTCAGGAGCTCGGCGCCGTGAGCGGCGAAATGGGTGGCGCCTGGAACCTGCCGTGTTCCGCTCGTGAACTCCGAGGGGCATACACGAACGAGCGCTCTGGCTCGGCTCGCGGCGTAGGGCCATGGACGCGGCGCTCCGGTTCTAGCGGGCGATCGGCCTGGTCGAGCACCAGCACCACTCCGCACCGGAGGTTGTCGGCGAGGGTTGTCCCTGGGGCCCAAAAAACACAAGGCGAAACAGGTTTGACGCCGTGCATTGCGTCGACATCGGCACGGACGCGCGGCACAAATCGCCGCGAGCCCGGAGTACGGTGCCGTCCAGCATCGTCATTGATCGCGTACCGCATCTGCACACCGACAAGGTGGCGGATGTCCTGCCAGGCCCTCGGGACACTCCTCCGGACCGACGTGGATAACACCATTTTGCTGGCGCGCATCAGGCTGAAAGACGCGGCATCCAAGCCGTGCCCGGCCCGACTTTGACGAGCGGCCCCACGCGGGGCCGACTGGCGATATGCGACACGCTCGACTCGATGACGTAGCGGCAGCGTCCCATTTGGGACGCTGTCAACTGACCAGAGAGGAAGTCATGAGTGAAATGCTGTCGCGTCGCAACCTTCTGAAGACTGCTTTGGCCGGTGGGGCGGCGGTGGTCGCTGTTCCTGCCTTCAACCTGTTGCCCGAGGCCCAAGCCAAGCAGCGGGTCATGCCGAAGAAGTGGGACGAGGAGGTCGACGTGCTGGTGATCGGCTCGGGGTTCGCCGGTCTGGCCGCGGCCGCCGAAGCGGCCAAGGCTGGCGCCAAGACGCTGATCCTCGAGAAGATGCCGACCTACGGCGGCAACTCGATCATCAACGGCGGCGTGTACGCCGCTTACGACTCGGAACTGCACCTGCGCCAGAAGCTCAGCTACGGCGAGGACAGCAAGGATCAGCACCTCAATGACACGCTCAAGGGCGGCGACTTCTACAGCATTCCGGAGCTGGCCGCGGTGGTGGCGACCAACTCGCCCGCGGCGCTCAACTGGATGATCGAAGAAGGCGGCTGCAAGCTGCGCCCGGCGCTGTCGCGTGCCGGCGGCCATACGGCATACCGCACCCACACTGCGGTCGAAGGCGTGGGGCGCGGATTTACCGAACCGCTGCGCAAGATCGCCGAGAAAAACGGCGCCAAGCTGATGCTCGAGCAGGAAGTGACCTGGATCTGGCGCGCCGATGCCGAAGCGCCGGTGGCCGGGGTCGAAGTCAAGAGCGGCCGCAAGCTGCGCAACATCAAGGTCAACAAGGGCCTGGTGCTGGCCTCGGGTGGCTTCAGCCGCAACCTCGAGATGCGCAAGGCACATTTCCCGTTGCTGACCGAGAAATTCAACTCGACCAACCACAAGGGGGCGACCGGAGAAGTGATCAAGTTTGCGCAGTCGGTCGGCGCCGACACGTTGCAGATGAACTTCATCCAGCTCTATCCCTACGCCGAACCTCAGACCGGCATCCTCGACACGTATGCGGTGTATCCGTTCAACGGTCCGGGAGCCGGCATCGTCTACGTGACCAAACATGGCAAGCGTTTCGTCAACGAGCAGGAGCGGCGCGATGTGGTGAGCTTCGCCCAGCTCGACCTGCTCAAGCAGGGCGCGGACATGAAGCCCTCGTTCTCGATCTTCAACGAGGAAATGGTCACGAAGATGGGCGGCGACATGGGCGAGGTCAAGGCCGGCGTCGAGAAAAACCGCTTCATTAAGGCCGCGAGCATCGAGGAGCTGGCCGACAAGATGGGCATCAACAAGGCGGCGCTGGTCGAGACCATCAAGAAGCACAACCAGTACCTCAAGGACGGCAAAGATCCCGAGTTCGGCAAGAACATCTCGAAGCACATGGTGTCGCTCGAGAAGGGGCCGTATTACGGCATCGCGCAATGGCCGTCGGTGCACCACTGCATGGGCGGCCTGCGCATCAATCCGCAAGCGCAGGTGATCGACATCTGGGGCAAGCCCATCCCGAAGCTCTATGCCGCGGGAGAGGTCACCGGTGGGGTGCACGGCAGCAACCGGCTCGGGTCGAACGCGATTCCCGACTGCGTGACCTTCGGCCGCGTTGCCGGCACCAGCGCCGCCAGGATGGTCTGATTCCCCGCGCCGGCCGCGCTTCGGGATCGGGATCCACACCCCGGAGCGCGGCTGGGCGCATCCGAGCGGCGCACCCTTTTCACGGACGCGCCGCGACCGCCGTAACGGAGTTAACGCCATGATCAAGCTCGTCCTGAGCCTGTTCCTGCTTGCCCTCGCTTCGCTATCCTGGGCCGCGCCGGTGGCGCGTTGCCCGGACTGCCATCCCAAGATCAGCACGGTGCTGCCCAAGGTCCACCCCGTCGTTAAAGGCGAAGGCATTGCCGCCTGCCTGGCCTGCCACAAGCAGGGCGACGGCAAGGCGGGCGTCAACGCCTTTTCCGCGCGGCTGCACGCGGCGCACGCCAAGAAAGGTGCGGCGCTCGATTGCGGCGCTTGCCACAAGGTGGTGCTCGACAAGGCCTTCGCGCTGCCGGGGCGAACCTCGATCGGCGCGGCTGACGGAGCCACGCTCGACGTCTTGCGCGAGATCACGCGCGGTTACGCCGAGGGACCGAACCTCGACTCGATCCACGCCAAGAAGGGCATAGGCTGCGCCGGCTGCCACGGCGCGACGCTGCCTCAGCTCGACGACAAGCCGGCCACCGCCCGTTGCCTGGCCTGCCATGGCAGCTATGCGGAACTCGCGGCCAAGACCCCGGGTCAGGATCACGCCAGCCGCAACCCGCATCGATCGCACCTGGGTGAAGTCAACTGCACGGTCTGCCACAAGGCGCACCAGGTCTCCGAAACCTACTGCCTCGACTGCCACAAGCTGTTCAAGATGAAACCGATTCCTGCCGGCAAGCCGGCGGGGTGAAGCGGCCGTCCGGGTCGGTCGATCATCCAATGGCCTAGTCCATAACCGCGATTCAAGGGCGGCGCGGCGGCCGATATGATGAGAGCGGGCTGGTGGTATCCGGCCAAAGGACTCTCATGGAACTGCCGCTACGTCTTCCCTCGCATTGGCTGGCCTCGTCCCGCGCGGCGGGCAAGAAGCCGGGGCAGGGTGCGGCCGGCTTCGTCCAGTCGATCCTTTCATACACGCGAATGGACGTGCCCAGCGTCGAGCGCTGGGAATCGGTGGTCAGCTTCGGCCCCGATCATGCCGACCCGCTCGCGGCCAACGCCTCTTTCGAACGCGCGTTCGGCGGCCGCGCCGGCGAGGCTTTCCTGTTCCGCGCCGACAGCGAAACCGCGGGCCGTTATTGGGTCTATTCGCGCGAGCCCTGGCGCGAACCGCCGCTCGAAGCCACCAGCGCGCTGGCGCCCAAGCGCCACGTGCTGCAGATCGCCGAAGGGCTGCCCTATCGCTTCACGCTCGAAGCCTGCATCGGGCGCGAGACCGTGGTCAACGGCGCCAAACACGTCGATCCCTTCAGCCGGGCCGAGGAGGTCGAGGCCTGGCTGCCGCAGGCCGGCGCCAAATACGGTTTCAAGCCCGATTTCTTCAATGTCGCGATCCGCGAGATCGCCTTCCCCTACCAGGGGCGGATCATGCGCATCCGCTACGCCGCGCTCGAAGGCGTGATGCACATCAGCAGCGAGGAGCGGATCAAGCCGGTGCTGCTGCGCGGCGTCGGTTCGCACCGCCGCGTCGGCCTGGGCCTGCTGCACATCTCGGGGTAAAGCCCGCCACGACTGCCTGCGTCGCTTCGGCCGAGCCGTTATCCTCGGCCGCTTGCGACTGTAGGGAGTGTGGGGTGATGGTGTTGCGCTGGACCGGTTTCTTGTTTTTCCTCGTGCTGGCAGCGGGAGTGGTGGCGCAGCCGCGCTTGCCCGAGTCCGTGGCGGCCCAGCTGCGCGTGGCCAAGATCCCCGTGACGGCGCTGGGGGCGATGGTGGTGCCCCTGACCGGTCCGGGGCTGGAACTGCGCCACAACGAGACCCAGCTGTTCAACCCGGCTTCGACGATGAAGCTGGTGACCACTTTTGCCGGACTCGATCTGCTGGGTCCGCAATACACCTGGCGCACCGAGGTGATGGCGCAGAGCGGACCGCGCGACGGCCGGCTCGACGGCGACCTCTTCATCCGCGGCAACGGCGATCCGGCTTTCGTGATCGAAAATCTGTGGCTGCTGGTGCAGCGCCTGCGCGGCGCCGGCATTCGCGACATCCGCGGCGATCTGGTGCTCGATCGCTCCGCTTTCGAGGTGGCGCCTCATGATCCGGCGGCGTTCGACGGCGAAGCCCTTCGCCCATACAACGCCGGACCGGATGCTCTGCTGCTCAACTACAAGACAGTGAGTCTCTTTTTCAGCCCGGACGCCGACGGCAAGACGGCGCGGGTGTTCGCCCTGCCGGCGGTGGCGGGCCTGGTGCTGCCGGCATCGATCAGAGGGGAGGGCGGCCCCTGCAACGACTGGCGCGGCCGGTTGGCGGGTGATTTCAGCGATCCGCTGCGGCCGCAGTTCCGCGGTGCCTACCCGCTCGCGTGCGGCGAGCGTGCGTGGCACCTCAACCTGCTCGAGCCGACGCCTTATTTCGAAGCGGTGTTTCGCAGCCTCTGGGAGGCCAGCGGCGGCACCCTGGCCGGCCGCGCGCGCGCCGGCGTCGCGCCGGCTGCGGCGCGAGTCCTGGCGGTGCAGGAGTCGCGCCCGCTGGCCGAGGTGATCCGCGACATCAACAAGTTCAGCAACAACGTGATGGCGCGCCAGCTCTTCCTGACACTGGCGGCCAATGGCGCCGAGCCAGCCAGCGTGGCGCGGGCGCAGGCCGTGGTGGGTGAATGGCTGGCCGGCAAGGGCATCGCCCGCAGCGAGTTCGTGCTCGACAACGGTTCCGGCCTGTCGCGCGCCGAGCGGCTGTCGGCGCGAGCCCTGACACTGCTGCTGGCGGCGGCGTATGCCTCGCCGCTGATGCCCGAGTTCATGGCCTCGATGCCCATCGTCGGGGTCGACGGCACCATGAAGAAACGTCAGGCGGCAGCCGGTTCGGCGCATATCAAGACCGGCCTCTTGAGCGATGCGCGAGCGATCGCCGGTTATGTGCTGGCCGCCAGCGGCAAACGCTACGCGGTGGTGGCCATCGTCAACCACACCAATGCGGGCGCGGCAGCGCCGGCATTGGACGCTCTCTTGGCCTGGATCTATGTGAGCGGTTGAGGCTGGGTTAAGCTCATCCGTGTCTTTTCCCACAAGGAGCAAGCATGTCGAGCCATCCTGTTGCCACGGGCACTACCAGCGCCGACGTCTATCCGGGTGCGCAGTCAAAGCGCGAGCAGCTGGCGACCGATGTGAAATCGGCGATCGCCAGTGCGGAAGCCATGCTGCACGAGGCCGCCAGCGCCGGCGAACACGAAGCCAAGCTGCTGCGCGAGAAGGCGGCCGAACTGCTGGCCAAGGCGGGCGACGCCCTGCACGGCGCGGCCGACACCGTGGTCGTCAAGACCAAGGCGGCGGCGCACGAAACCGATGTCTGGGTTCACCACCATCCCTGGAAAGCCGTGGGCATCGCGGCGGGCGTGGGTCTGCTCGCGGGCCTTCTGATCAACCGCCGCTGACCTTGTCATGAGCGATCCTGCGGCAAGCGTCGGCCTGGCGGCGGCGCTGCGCAACATCGCCGCCACGCTGCATTCGATGCTGGTCACTCGGGTCGAGCTGGCCTCGGCCGAGCTGGCGCAGGCGCGCGACCACCTGGTCGGCTCGCTGGCGCTGCTGGTGATGGCGGCGATGTTTCTCTTCCTGGCCCTGGTCGCGGCTTCGCTGCTGGTTGCCGTGATCTTCTGGGACAGCCACCGGATCGAGGCCGTGGCTGGCCTTACGCTGGTCTACGGTCTGATCGGCGCCGTGCTCGGCCTGTCCGCCCGGCGCCGCCTGAAGACCATGCCGGGCATGCTCGAAGCGACGGTGGAGGAATGCCGGCGCGACGCCGAAGCCTTGCGGCCGGCACCCCGATCCGAAGCCGCATCGGCCGCGGGGAGCGTTTCATGAAAACCTATCGGCAAGAGCCCTGGCCGGTCCAGATCGCCCGCTTGCGCCAGCAGGCGGCCAATGAACGGGCTCAGCTGGTGGCTCATGTCCATGCTGTCACCGGCCGTACGGCCGGCGTGCGGGCGACGGCCAGTTCAGTCCTGGGGCTGGCCGACCGTCTGCTCGGCGGTGGCAGCGCGAGTCCCTTGTCCACCTTCGCGCGCGCCAGCGTGCTGCCGCTGGTGATCAAGGCCGGCAGCGCCTTGCTGCATTCGCGTCTGGGGCGACTGGTGGTCGTGGCCGCCGCGGTGGGTGGCGGCGTGTGGTGGTGGCGTCAGGCCAGCCGGCCGCCGCAAGAGCCGGGCTGAACCGGCGTCAGCGGTATTTCACGCTGCAGCCATACGGCGTGGTGGTGGGCGTGCTCACGGCGCGCCCGGCCCGTGCTTCGTCGAGCGCCGCGGCAACGTAGTTCTTCGCGCCCTTGACGTCGGCCGGATTGGTGCTGCGGCGGTCGTCGATGGCGCCGTTGTAGATCACCACGCCCTGCGGATCGATCACCACCATCTGCGGGGTGGTGCGCGCCGAGTAAGCGTGGCCGACGGCGCCGTCGCTGTCGATCAGCAAGGCGGTCGGATGCGCCTTCTGCGTCGTCAACCAGGTCGCGAGTTCGCTCGGGCTGGTGTACTCCTCGTGGCCGACCGCGGTCGAGTTGATCGCCAGCCAAGCCACGCCTTCATCGCCGTAGCGCGCTTGCAGCGACTGCATGTTGCCGCTGCCGTAGTGCTTCTTCACGAAGGGGCAGTGGGGGTTGTTCCACTCCAGCACCACGAAGCGGCCGCGAAAATCCTTGAGTGCGATCGCCTTGCCCTTGACGTCCGGCAAGCGGAAGTCCGGCGCGGCCTGGCCGGGAAGCGCTTGCGCCGCCGCCGTCACGGCCAGCAGCAGACCGGCCGCCAACGTGGCGAAGCGGGTGGAAAGGACGGTGGCGAGACGAGCCATGGCGAGCCCCCCGGATGAGGGGCTCGATCCTAGGACACTTGTTCGATAGCCGTCACTACCATGGCAGGCGTGAGGATTTCGGGCAGCACGGTGGGCTGGCCCTTGGCGTCGTAAAGCAGGTAGAGCGGAACGCCGTTGCGCCCGAAGTCGGCCAGCGCACGGGTGATGCGTTCGTCGTGGTTGGTCCAGTCGGCGCGCAGCAGTACGACGCCGGCGCGGCTGAACGCCTGTTGCACTTCGCTCTGGCTGAGCGCGACCCGCTTGTTGACCTGGCAGGTCACGCACCAGGCGGCGGTGAAATCGACGAAAACCGGCTTGCCGGCGGCCGTGGCCTGCGCCACGGCCTCGGGTGACCAGGGCGCCCAGCCTTCGCTGGTGCTGGTGCCGCTGCGGGGAGCCAGTGCGCCGGAGGCGAGCGGAGCAAAACTCGCCATGCCCAGCGCCAGGCCGATCACCGCAACCCAGACGAAGTGGCGCCGGCCGCGCTGCGCCCAGCCCAGACCCCAGGCGGCGAACGCGAGGGCGACCGTGGCCAGCAGCAGCAGCGCCACGCCGCTGGTATCGACCTGCTGCGCCAGCACCCACACCAGCCAGACGCAGGCGAGGAACATCGGAAAGGCCATCACCTGCTTGAAGACTTCCATCCAGGCGCCGGGGCGCGGCAACCATTTCACCCAGCCCGGCACCAGGGTCAGCAGCAGCCAGGGCGCCGACATGCCGAGGCCAAGCGCGCCGAACACCGCCAGCGCCACCGGCGCCGACTGGGTGATGGCGTAGCCCAGTGCCGCCCCCATGAAAGGCGCAGTGCAGGGCGAAGCGACTACCACCGCCAGCACGCCGGTGCCGAAGCTGCCGCGCACGCCGTGGCCGTCGAGCTGGCGGGCGGCCTTGCTGTTGGCCGCCGCCGTGCCGAGGGTGAATTCGAAAACGCCGAGCAGGTTGAGACCGATGGTAAAAAAGAGCAGGGCGAGACCGCCCACCACCCATGGCGTCTGCAGCTGGAAGCCCCAGCCGAGCGCGGCGCCGGTCGCCTGCAGCGCGATCAGGGCGCCGGCGAGGATAAGGAAGGTGAGCATCACGCCCGCGGTGAAAGCCAGACCGTGAGGGGCGAGCGGGCCGGTGGCGCGGCGGTGTTCGGCCAGGTGCAGCAGCTTGAGCGAAAGCACCGGGAAGACGCAGGGCATCAGGTTGAGGATCAGGCCGCCCAGGAAGGCCATGCCGAGCGCGGCCAGCAGCGAGATCGAACTGGTGCCGCCGGCCGAGGCCGTGGCCGGCGCGGCGACGATTGCCACGCTGCCGGCCGCAAGCGGGGCCTCGACCACCCCGGTCCAGCCGCCTTTGGCCGGGCCGCCGTCGGCGACCAAGACCCCGCGCAGCCGGGCAAAGTCCTGCGCCACCGGCTGTGCCGCTGTGAGGTAGAGCGCGGCGACGCCGTTCTCCTGCTTCAGGACCTGCGCCGCGGCGGCTTCGATGCGCGCCTCTTCGAGCGGGAAGAACTCGAGCGACCGGGCCGGCTTGTCGGCCGGCAGACCGAGGTCGAGGCGGATGCGCCGGTCCTCGATCGCGGCTTTGGCGCTGGCGCCGGTGAGCGCCTGCGGCATCAGGCTGCGCGCCTTGGTAAACAGCGGGGCCGAACTCGAGGGCTGGGCCGCAGCGGCCACCGGCAAGGCGAGCTTGAGGTCGGCCTCGCCCGGGATGCAGACCTTCTCGCACATCAGCCATTCGACGCGGGCCTCGATCGACACCGTGCTGCCGATGCTCGCACTGGCAGGAACCTGGATCGTGCTCGGCAGCAGCAGTTCGCCTTCGTAGCCGAAATTGACGAGGGGGCCGGTCGGCATGCGGCCGGGATGAGGCCATTGAATTTCGCCCGCGGTCCAGCCGGCGGGCAGCTTCCATTCGATCTTGGTCGGCAGGCCGGAGTCGCCCGGCACCTGCCAGTAGCTGTGCCAATGCGGATCGTGCAGCAGGCGCACGCCGAGCTCGAGCGGCTGGCCGGGCACGGCCGCGGTGCTGGCGGCGACCAGTTCGGCTTTCACCGGCGAAGGCGGCGGCGCGTTGCGGAACGGCGTCTGCGCGTGGGCGGCAAGCGACAGCAGAGCGCCGGCGGCGAGGGCAAAGAGAAGTCTCATGTGGCCTTGGTGCGGGCGCCAGCGCGCCGTATCTATGACTCGAGCAAGGGCCGATCCGGCGGATCGGCAGGCCCTCATGATGCCTGTCGTCCGCCAGCCGCGTGCAGTAGCCCTACTTGATGGCGGCGAAAGCGCCGCGCGCGGCGGCGATCGTCTGGGCAATCACCGCGTCGTCGTGCGCCGCCGAAACGAAACCGGCCTCGAACGCCGCCGGCGCCAGATAGACCCCTCGGTCCAGCATGGCGTGGAAGAAGCGGTTGAAGCGCTCGCGATCGCCCGCCATCATCTGGGCGTAGCTCTGCGGCACTTCCTTGCTGAAGTAGAGGCCGAACATCCCGCCGACGCTGTCGGCGCAGAACTCGATCCCGGCCTCACGGCCGGCGGCGGCGAGGCCCTGCGCCAGCTGAGTGGTCTGCGCTGCCAGCCGCTCGTAGAAACCGGGCGCCTGGATCAACTTCAAGGTGGCTAGACCGCAGGCCACCGCGACCGGGTTGCCCGACAGGGTGCCGGCCTGGTAGACGCCGCCCAGCGGGGCGAGGTGCTGCATCACGTCGCGCCGGCCGCCAAAGGCCGCCACCGGCATGCCGCCGCCTATCACTTTGCCGAGCATCGTCAGGTCAGGCTTGACGCCATAGAGCGATTGCGCGCCGCGCAGGGCGACGCGGAAGCCCGTCATCACTTCGTCGACGATCAGCAGGGCGCCGTGCTGCGTACACAGGCGGCGCATGGTCGCGATGAACTCGGGAGTGGCGCGCACCAGGTTCATGTTGCCGGCGACCGCCTCGACGATCACGCAGGCGATGTCGTCGCCGTGGCGGGCGAAAGCGTCTTCGAGCTGCTGCGGGTTGTTGTAGTCGAGCACGATGGTGAACTGGGTCACCTCGGCCGGCACGCCCGAGGAACTCGGGTTGCCGAAGGTGAGCGCGCCCGAGCCGGCCTTGACCAGCAGGCTGTCGGAGTGGCCGTGGTAGCAGCCTTCGAACTTGACGATCTTGCGCCGGTTGGTGAAGCCGCGCGCCAGCCGGATCGCGCTCATGCCGGCTTCGGTGCCCGAGGACACGAGGCGCACTTCCTCGATCGCCGGCATGATCTTGCGGATCTCTTCGGCGATCACGATTTCGGCTTCGGTCGGAGCGCCGAAGGACAGGCCGTTTTCGATCGCGGCGTGGATCGCGGCGACCACTTCGGGGTGGTTGTGGCCGAGGATCATCGGACCCCAGGAGCCGATGTAATCGATGTATTGCTTGCCTTCAGCGTCCCAGATGTAGGGGCCGGTCGCCTTGGTGATGAAGCGCGGCGTGCCGCCCACCGAGCGGAAGGCGCGCACGGGCGAGTTGACGCCGCCAGGAATCGAGCGCTGCGCGCGTTCGAACAGTTCTTCGTTGCGATCCATCATTTCTCCATCGAGATTCGAGTTCGTGGGATGCCCGCCACAGGGCGGACAGGGCCGGGGTCAAGCACCACGGGCCGTGCGCGCGGCCGGACCGGCGGCAAGCAGCGACGACGCTGCCGAGTCCGGCGGAATGTCGGGCGGGTGAGACGCGGGAGCTTGAGATGACTGGGCTAGTGCGCTTGATGCTTCAGGCATTATCCGACGTGTCGCCGAACCGGGGTCAGCATCGACCGCAAGGGTATCCCCGTAGGAGCTTGTCGGCCGCGTTGCGGCAGGAGCGCCGATCGATCGATAACGCGAAGGCGGTAGAAACCGCTTAGAGCACGCCGTTATGATCGTCGGCTAAGTGTTTGATTTTACCGAACCACTCAGTTTTCCATGACCACGAACGTTGCCACACGCACCTGGATGTGCCTTATCTGCGGCTGGATTTACGACGAAGCCGCCGGGCTGCCGGACGAGGGCATTGCCGCCGGAACGCGCTGGGAAGACATCCCGCCGAACTGGACCTGTCCGGAATGCGGCGCGCGCAAGGAAGACTTCGAGATGGTCGAGATCTAGCAAGGACACCGGGCAGGGCTTTCGGGCCGAACCGGCAACAAGGGCTGCACGCCATGGCAAACGCAACGCCTGCCCAGGATTTCTCGGACATCCGCGGCAAGAAAGTGATGGTGATCGACGATTCGAACACCATCCGACGCAGCGCCGAGATCTTCCTGAACCAGGCCGGCTGCCAAGTCATCCTGGCGCAGGACGGCTTTGAAGCGCTGGCCAAGATCAACGACCACCAGCCCAACATCATCTTCTGTGACATCCTGATGCCGCGCCTCGACGGCTATCAGACCTGTGCGCTGATCAAGCGCAGCCCGCGTTTCCACGTGACGCCGGTGGTGATGCTTTCGTCCAAGGACGGCCTGTTCGACCGCGCCCGCGGCCGCATGGTCGGATCGAGCGAATACCTCACCAAGCCCTTTACCAAGGACAGCCTGCTGTCGGCCGTGCGCGAGCATTCGACGACCGAACCCCATGCCTGACACCACCATGCCGATCAAGAAGATCCTGATCGTCGACGATTCGCCGACGGAACGTTATTTCCTGAGCGAGTTGCTGACCCGCCACGGCTACACCGTGTCGGCCGCCGAAAGTGCGGAAGAAGCCGCCCTCAAGATCAAGGCGGCGCCGCCCGACCTGATCCTTATGGACGTGGTCATGCCCGGCCAGAACGGTTTCCAGTTCACGCGCACGCTCTCGCGCGACCCCGAGACCCAGGCGATCCCAGTCATCATCTGCACCAGCAAGAACCAGCAGACCGACCGCATCTGGGGCATGCGCCAGGGCGCCCGCGACTACCTCGTCAAGCCGATCAAGGCCGAGGAACTGCTGGAGAAAATCGCCGCGCTCGGTTGAGCGAAGGCGGATGCCATGGCCGATCAGCACGATTCCCAAACGCGTGAACTCGGCAAGCTGCGCGAGTTCTCCACCAAGCTGGCCGAGCGCCTCAAAAGTGCGCCGCAAGCGGCCGACCAGCCCAACCTGCTGGCGGTGCGGGTGGGCGAACGCGGCTACCTGGTCGACATGGGGCTGGCCTCCGAAATCGTGCCCCTGCCCGAGGTCGCGGCCGTGCCCTGGACCCGGCCCTGGTACCGCGGCCTGATCAACGTGCGGGGCCGTCTGGTGGGGGTGGTCGACCTCGATCTTTTCGCCGGCCGCAGCCAGTTGCCGGCCGGCGATTCGCAGCAGGCACTGGTGTTCGGCGAAGCGCTGGGCGGCAACGCCGCGCTCGTGATCTCGCGCGCGTTCGGCCTGCGTTCGCTAGCCGGCCTGCAATCGATACCGGCCGACGGTGCGGGTCCGGCCTGGGAGCGCGGCCGCTGGCTCGATGCCGACGGCAGCGTGCTGACCGAACTCGACCTGCGCGAACTCGTCAAGGCGCCGGCGTTTGCCATGATCGGTGTGTGAAGCCGAGCCTCGAAGTCAACCATGCCGCGCCCTGCGCGGCCCGCGGCGCGAGTGCCCGGCGCGCCAGCGGTCCACGCTAGTGGCGGAGAAGAAAAATGCCTTTCAGCTTTGACTTCCGGATCAACAAGGACAAGGCCCAGCCCCAGCCGGGGAGTGCGGCGGACATCCAGCCTTCCGAGTTCGTTGAAGACGCACCGGTCACTCGGACTCCGCGCCCCGCGCCCCGCCCTTCGGCGTCCGCCGTCAACGTGGCCAAGGGCGGCTGGATGGACCGCTTCCTGAACCTGAAGCTGCCCGGCATCGGCGACAAGCCGCTCGGCACCCAGGTGCAGGTGCTCGCGATCACGCTCGGCCTGAGTCTGGTGGTGGTGGTGGCCACGCTCGTGATCGACACCCGCATGGGCAACAACGGCACCTTGCAGACCGAGATCGTGGGCGACACGCTGATGCACTCGCAGCGCCTGGCCAAGGCCGCGCCGTACGCGATGCAGGGCAACGCCGCCGCCTTCGTCGAACTGCGCGAAAGCCGCGACGCGATCGCCGCCAACCTCGACGCGCTCGCCAACGGCGATCCGATCCGCGGCCTGTCGCCGTCATCGTCCGACATCCAGGACACGCTCGCCAAACTGACCGAACGCTGGCGCGCCACCGAGTCGGCGGCTTCGGCGATCATCGGCAACGAAAAGGCGCTGTCGGCCTTCGGCGTGGTGCTCAAGACCATCAACGAGGCGATTCCGCGTCTGCAGGCGCTGACCGACGAAATCACCGCCGCCCGCCTCGGCGGCCGCGAGGGCCAGATGGCAGGCCAGCTGGCGGTGATCACCCAGCGCATCGGCCGCACCGCCAACGCGCTGGTGTCGGGCAACGTCGCCAGCAACGAAGCCGCGCTTCAGCTCGGCCGTGACGTCAACCAGTTCCGCGACCTGATCCAGGCCCTGCTCACTGGTAGCGACGCCTTGCGCGTCGGCGCCGTTGGCGACGCCGAGGCTCGCACCCGGCTGCAGGACCTGCTCGCCTTCTACAACGGCTTCCAGAAGGACGTGGCCGTGGCCCTGCCCGGCATGCAGCAGGTGGTGCAGTCCAAGCAGGCCGAGCTCGCGATCCTGGGCGAAGCCGAGAACCTGCGCCAGCAGGTCGGCGCGCTGCAAAGCCTGTACCAGGCCGAGCAGGCGACCCGCCGCATCGCCCTGGTGGTGATGATCGTCTTCGCGGTGCTGGCGCTGGCCAACATGTTTGCGATCTTCCAGGTTCTGCTGGCCGACTCGCGCGGCCGTACCCGCGAAGCCGAGCTGCAGAAGAACCAGGCCGAAAAGCTCGAGCAGGACGCCAAGCGCGCCAACGAGCAGAACCAGGCCGCCATTTTGCGGCTGATGAACGAACTGCAGGAGGTGGCCGACGGCAACCTCACCGTGCAGGCGACCGTGAGCGAAGACATCACCGGCGCCATCGCGGACTCGGTCAACTACACCGTCGAAGAGCTGCGGGCCCTGGTGGGCCGGATCAACAACACCGCCGAGCAGGTCAACACCGCGTCGACCCAGGCGCGCGACATCGCGACCCGGCTGCTCGCCGCCTCCGAAGCGCAGTCGCGCGAGATCAAGGACACCGGCGAGAAGGTCCTGAAGATGGCGGCGCAGATCAACGACGTCTCCAAGAGCGCGGGCGAATCGGCCAAGGTGGCGCGCACCTCGGTGGACGCGGCCGAACGCGGCCAGGGGGCGGTGGCCGACCAGATCGCCGGCATGAACGAGATCCGCGAACAGATCCAGGAGACCGCCAAGCGCATCAAGCGGCTGGGCGAGAGCTCGCAGGAGATCGGCGAGATCGTCGAGCTGATCACCGACATTACCGAGCAGACCAACGTGCTCGCCTTGAACGCGGCGATCCAGGCCGCGAGCGCAGGCGAAGCCGGGCGCGGCTTCTCGGTCGTGGCCGAGGAAGTGCAGCGCCTGGCCGACCGCTCGGCCGAAGCCGCCAAGCAGATCGGCGCGCTGGTGCGGACGATTCAGACCGACACCCAGGACGCGGTGGCGGCCATGGAAAAGAGCACGCAAGGCGTGGTCGAAGGCGCCAAGCTCTCCGACGCGGCCGGCACCGCGCTGACCGACATCGGCAGCGTGTCGCGCCAGCTGTCCGAACTGATCGAACGCATCGCGGTGACGACCAACGACCAGGCGCAGAGCGCGGGCGGGGTGGCGCAGTCGATGGAGCGGATTCTGTCGGTGACCGAACAGACCTCGCAGGGCACGCGCCAGACCGCGCAGTCGATCGGCCAGCTCGCCACCCTGGCGCGCGAACTGAAGGCCTCGGTCGCGCGGTTCCGGGTCGGCTGAGGCGAGCGCGACGCTTCCAGCATTGGCGTGTCACACCCGCAATACCTGAACGCGCCGGGACCATCCCGGCGCGCGCGTTTCACGGTCGGCGGCGTCAAAGCCGCTGACAGCCCGAGAGGCAAGCATGACTGAGAGCACCGACAGCCCCGCGCTTCCCGCCGCCAACATCGCTCCGCTCGCGTGGGTGATAGGCGAGATCCGCACCTCGCTCACCGCCGCCGTGCAAGCGACCGAAGGCTTTCTTGCCGACCGCGGCGAGACCGAGCTGCTGCGCCAGGCGCGCGACCACGTGCACCAGGCCAACGGCGCCCTGCAGCTGCTCGACCTGCGCGGCGTGGCATTGGTGGCCGACGCGGTCGAACACGCCCTGCGCCGCTGCCAGGGCGAGCCCGAGCAATGCACGCCGGATGCGGCGCGCACGATCAGCCGTGCCCTGCATGCCATCGTCGCCTACCTCGAGGGTCTTCTGGCCGGGCGCGCCAACCAGCCGCTGCTGCTTTTCCCGTATTACCGCGAGGTCCTGACGCTGGTGCCCGGCGCCCGCGTGCACCCGGCCGACCTGGTGTTCCCCGACCTCACCCGGCGTCCGCCCTTCCACACGGTGCCGGCGCGCAGCCTGACGGCGGACGAACTGCGGGTGCGCCGCGCGCGCTTCGAGACCGGCCTGCTGGGTTTCCTGCGCAACGCCGACGATCCCTCGCCGCGCCGGCAGATGCAGGAGGCGCTGGCCGATCTCGAATACATGCCGCAGCGCGGCCTGGCGCGCAGCTTCTGGTGGGTCACCCATGCCCTGCTCGAAGCGGTGGCCGCCGACAGTCTGGCGGTGGATCTCGACTTGAAGCGCCTGCTCGCCCGCATCAACCTGCAGTTGCGGCGCATGATCGAAGGCAGCGGCGCGGTGGCTGAGCGCCTGATGGTCGACACCTTGTATTTCGTCGGCCGCGCCGATCCGGTCCTGCCGCGGGTGGGCGAAGTGCGCGCTCTCTACGCGCTCGACGACCTGATCCCGGCCGAGTTCGACTCGCCCAGCCTGACGCCGCGCGATGCCCGCGCAACCGAGCAGCTGCTCGAGGCCATCGCCACGGCCAAGAGCCTCTGGTCGGTCGTGGCCGAGGGTTCGGCCGAGCTGGCCGCTTTCCAGCACGAGATGAAACTCGCTGCAGCCGCGGTCGCGCGCCTGGACGCCGCGCCGGTGGCCGAGGTGATCGCCGCGGTCGACGCCGCTGCCGCGGCCTGGGCCGCGGCCGACGAGTCGACGCGCGCCACGCTGGCGCTGGAAATCGCTCAGGCGATGTTGTTCATCGATCTGGGTGTGGCCGCCCTGCCCCAGCTCGACCCCGACTACGCGCCGCGCGCCACCGCCATGGCCGCACGTTTGCGCGCCGCAGCCCGCGGCGAAGCGCTGGCCGACACGTTGCCCTGGCTCTCCGAGCTGTCGCGGCGCGAGCAGGACCGCTCTGCGCTCGAAAGCCTGGTCGGCGAGACCCAGACCCTGTTGCGCGAGATCGAGCAACGCCTAGACGCGTTTTTCCGCGATCCCGCCGCTGGCCGCGCCGAACTGGCCGCCACCGACACGCAGTTCGACCAGGTCGCCGGCGTGCTGGACTTGCTCGGGCACGAAGCCCCGGTGGCGGCGCTGCGCCAGGCGCAGGCGGCGGTCAAAGCTTGGAGCGATCCGCAGGCAGCGGCCGATCCTGCCGCCTTCGACCGGGTCGCGCACAGCCTGGGGGCGATCGGGTTCTTTGTCGAAGAGCTGCGCGAAGGCGCTGAGCAGCCGACTGGAGTGTTCGATTTCGGCGCTGCCGACGGCGCTTTTTCGGCGGCGATCGGGACCCCGGTGGTCCGGCCGGTCGAGGCCGACGACGAGCCGCAGCCGACTCCGGTCGCGGCCGAACCCGCGCCGGCCGAGCCCGCGCCCGCCGCACACGAGAATGTCGAAGCGGCGGCGCGCGCCAACCGTGCCGCCGCCCAGGCGGCGGCGCAATCGCTCACCGGTTACGCCGACGCCCCGGCCCGCGCGGCCGCCCTGGGCGAACTCGGTCGCCTGCTGCCGCTGCTGGCGCAGGAGGCCGAGATCCTCGACGACGCGGCGCTCAAGACGCTGGCGACTCGCGCCCTGCCGCTGGTGGCTCGTCTGCGCGAAGGCGCCGGTGCCGAGGTGGCGCACGAGCTGGTTGCCTTGTTCGCCCCGGCCGCCAAGCCCGAAGGGCTGGCGCCGTCGGCACCGCTGCCCGCGACTCAGGCCGCAGCCGACCTCGAGCTGCTCGAGATCTTCGTCGAGGAGGCGCGCGAGGTGCTGGCCGCGATCGACCTCGAACTCGCCGGCATGCGCCGCCATCCCGCCGACCGCGCCACCATCACCAACGTCCGCCGCGCTTTCCACACGCTCAAGGGCTCGAGCCGGATGGTGGGCATGAAGCAGTTCGGCGAAGGCGCGTGGGCGGTCGAACAATGTTTCAACCTGTGGCTGGCGCAGGAACGCGAGGCCAACGACGATCTGATCCAGCTCGCGGCCGCCGCCCGCAACGTGATTGCGGGGTGGGTCGACCTGATCGAACAGAATCCGGCTGCCGCGCTTGAAGTCGAGCCGCTGGTGCTGGCGGCGAGCCGAGTGCGCGAAGGCGGCGAGTTCCGGCTCGACGACGCGGCGCCGGTCGTCGCGCCGGCTCCGGCCGCAGCGGGGGTCGCCGAACTGCCCGACTTCAACTTCGACGACCTCGATGCCTCGCTCGCCGCGGCAGCGGTCGCGCCGATCGAGGAAGCCCACGCGCCGATGCCGCCGCCCGAAGAGCGGCGCGAGGAAGTGCGGCGCATCGGCCCGCTCGAGATCAGCCACGGCCTGTATTCGGTGTTCCTGACCGAAGCTGACGAATGCATGCGGGTGCTGGCGCAGGACATGGCCGAATGGCGCTACGAGCCCGGCCGCAGCGTAACTGCGCAGTCGGCGCGGCGCGCGCATTCGCTGGCGGGCATCACCGCGACGGTGGGCCTGGGTCCGGTCTTGTCGATCGCCGATCCGCTCGACGACTTGATGCACGAACTCTCGACGCTGGGCCCGACCCGGCATTTCGAGTTTGCGCCGCCGCAGTTCGACACGCTCGAGCGGGTGACCGACCGCATGCGCGGCATGCTGCACCAGTTCTCCGCCGGGGTGTATCCGGACGAGGCTCCGCTCGAGGCGGCCGCGGTGCACGACCTGCTGGCCCAGGTCCGCGCCCACGCCGCCCTCCATGCCGACAGCGCCCCCGCGGCCGACGACGGCATGCCGCCGCTGACGGCCGAAGGCGCCCTGGCCGAACATCTCGAGGTGGGGGATGCGGTCAACGAAAGCCTGGCTGCGCCCGAGCAATACGAGGAGTTCGAGATCGAGGCGGCGCCGGCGATCGACGACGGTTTGTTCGACGAGATCGACGAGACGCTGGCCCTGAGTGGCCAGGCCGAGTTCGAAACCGACGCCGAACTGATCGCCCAGCTGACTCCGCCGAGCCTCGCGAGCGAGTCGCCGGGAGCGCTCGACCTGACCGAATCCTTCGAGTGGCCCGAGGATCTGGCTGCGGCGCCTGTTGCTGCCGAGGCGGCCGGGCGGGCGAGCCCGGTGCTCGACGAACTCGTGCTCGACGTCGAACTGCCGGCGGCGGAGCCGGTCGACAGCGGCCTGCGCGATGAAATCGACCCCGATCTACTCGACATCTTCGTGGTCGAAGCCAACGAACACCTGCCGGCGATTGGCGCCGATCTGCGCGCGCTGGCGACCGACGGCGAAGACCGGGAAGCCGCCCGCGCCCTGATGCGGCGCCTGCATACCGTCAAGGGTTCGGCGCGTATGGCGGGAGCGATGCGCCTGGGCGAACTGGTGCATGCAATCGAGACCCGGGTCGAGGCTTCGATGCAGGCCGGCCGGGTGCCGGCCGACATCGTCGACCAGTTGCAGACCCAGTTCGATCGCGCGCTCCAGATCTTCGACGAGATCCAGGGGCCGGCGCCGGCTCCGGGTTTGGCGGCACCCGACCCCGCCGCGGAAGCTGCGGAGACGATGCCGGCGGCACCGGCCGCCGCCTCGTTTATCCGCGTGCGCGCCGACGTGCTCGACAAGCTGGTCGACCAGGCGGGCGAGGTGGCGATCGCCCGCTCCAAGCTCGAAAACGAGGTCGGCACCATGCGCGCCTCGCTCACCGACCTGACGGAAAACATCGCCCGCCTGCGCACCCAGTTGCGCGAGGTGAGCATCCAGGCCGAGGCGCAGATCTCGGCGCGCGGCGACCTGCTCGCGCGCGACGCCGCCAACTTCGACCCGCTCGAGTTCGACCGCTTCACCCGCCTGCAGGAGCTCACCCGCCTGCTTGCCGAATCGGTCGAAGACGTGGCACTGGTGCACGGCAACATGGTCAAGGGCCTGCAGATGGCCGAGCAGGACCTGGTGAGCCAGTCGCGCCTGACGCGCGACCTGCAGCAGCAGCTGATGCGGGTCCGCCTGGTGCCTTTTGCCAACGTATCGGAGCGGCTCTACCGGGTCGCCCGCCAGGGCGCGAAGGAGCTCGACAAGCGGGTCCACCTCGAGATCCGGGGGGGCGCGACCGAAATCGACCGCGGCGTGCTCGAACGCATGGCCGGACCTTTCGAACACCTGGTGCGCAACGCGATCGTGCACGGCATCGAGCGGCCGGAGGAGCGCCTGGTGGGCGGCAAGTCCGAGACCGGCGAACTCCGGATCGAAGTGCGCCAGGAAGGCAACGAAATCGTCGTCACCTTTTCCGATGACGGAGCCGGCCTGGCGCTCGACCGCATCAAGGCGCGCGCGCTCGAGCGCGGCATCGTCACCGCGGCCCAGGACCTGTCCGAGCGCGAGCTGATGGACCTGATCTTCGCGCCCGGCTTTACCACCGTCGACGAGATCACCGAGCTCGCCGGCCGCGGTGTCGGCATGGACGTGGTGCGCTCCGAACTGGCAAGTTTCGGCGGCCGCGTCGCGGTGACGAGCGAAGCCGGTCGCGGCACCCGCTTCACGCTTTACCTGCCGCTCACGCTGGCGGTTTCGCAAGTAGTGCTCGCCAAGATCGGCAACCGCCGCTACGCGATTCCCGCGGCGATGGTCGAGCAGGTGCGCCGCATGCGGCCGATGCTGCTCGAACAGTCGCTCGCCGACGGCGTGATCGACCTGCCGCCGGCGGGCCCGGTGGTACTGCGCCCGCTCGCCCAGCTCACCGGCGAAGAAGTCGGGCCGCTGCCGCACAAGCCGGTGCCGGTGGTGCTGCTGCGTTCGGGTGACGACCGGCTGGCGATCGCGGTCGACGACGTCTCGAGCAACCAGGAA
The DNA here is from genome assembly GCA_023443095.1 of Pseudomonadota bacterium. Lineage (GTDB taxonomy): Bacteria > Pseudomonadota > Gammaproteobacteria > Burkholderiales > Burkholderiaceae_F > JAEZVV01. Next base: position 13,038 of record JAEZVV010000069.1, on the reverse strand, counting down.
GTAGTGGTCAAAAACGTCGGCAGCCAGGTGGCACGGCTGGCCGGCATCCTGGGGGCGACCATCCTCGGCAACGGCGAGATCGTGCTGATCCTCAACCCGGTCCAGCTCATCGCGCGCGCGCCCGAACCTGCACCCTTCTTCGAGCAGGCTGCCAACGCCAGCGTCGAGCCGGTCGGGCCCGGCGTGCCGGTGGTGATGGTGGTCGACGATTCGATCACGGTGCGCCGCGTGACGCAGCGCCTGCTCGAGCGCCAGGGCTGGGAGGTGCTGCTCGCCAAGGACGGGGTCGACGCCTTGCGCCAGCTTCAGGATGTGCGGCCCGACATCATGTTGGTCGACATCGAGATGCCGCGTATGGACGGCTTCGATCTCACCCGCAACGTGCGCGGCAGCCGGGCGACGGCGGGCATCCCGATCGTGATGATCACCTCGCGCACGGCGGACAAGCATCGTTCGATGGCGTTCGAGCTCGGCGTCAACGAGTACCTCGGCAAGCCTTATCAGGAAGAGGAACTGCTGGCCGTGATCAAGCGCTACATGGCCGACCGCGAACTGGTCTGAGCCAGTCGCAGCGGGGACGAAGACGCGGCCGGAGTTATCCGGCCGCTTTTTTTCGCGCGGTCTTGAGCCTGGGCTGACCTGGGTCCAGCGCGGCCGGCCTCGACTTGCCTACACTGTGGTCTCGACCCAGCTCTCCCTGCGGAGGCCGCAATGACAGGCAGCACCCCGAAGAACGTTGATTTCGACGAAGTCGCCCGGCTGATCGACCAGCTCGAAGCCGATCTCGCCAAGCTGCGCCAGGGCTCGGCCGACGTGGCCACGCTGCAGTCCGAGGTGGAGCAGCTGCGTGCCGCCCTGGGTTCGGAGCAGCCTTCGGCGCAGGCCGTCACCGAAGGGCTGGAAGGCTTGCAGGAGCGGCTCCGGCCCGAGCTTTACGACGACGTGGTCACCACCAACTACTACCTGTCCTGGCTGGGCCGGATCCTGGGGCTGTGAGATGTTGACGACGCGATTGGGGCAAAGCGGGCTGGTCGTTTCGCGCCTGGCTCTGGGCATGATGACCTGGGGCAGCCCGGCCTGGCGGCCCTGGATCCGCAGCGAAGAGGAAGGCCGTCCGGTGGTGCGGCGGGCGATCGAGCTCGGCATCAATTTCTTCGATACCGCCGACATGTATTCGGCCGGGGCGAGCGAAGAAATCACCGGTCGCCTGCTGCGCGAATACGGGCGCCGCGACGAACTGGTGGTGGCGACCAAGGTCTTTTACCCGGTCGATCTCGCCTTCAAGGGCGGCAACGCTCCCGGCCCCAAGCCGGCGATCGCCCCCAATACCGCCGGCCTGTCGCGCAAACGCATCCTGGCCGCGATCGACGCCAGCCTGATGCGGCTCAAGCTCGACTACGTCGACCTCTACCAGATCCACCGCTTCGATTCCACAGTCCCGGTCGAAGAAACGATGGAGGCGCTGCACGACGTGGTCCGCGCCGGCAAGGCACGCTACATCGGCGCTTCCAGCATGTACGCCTGGCAGTTCGCCAAGCTGCAGGCGGCCGCCGAACGCCATGGCTGGACCCGCTTCGTTTCGATGCAGAACCACTACAACCTGGTCTACCGCGAGGAAGAGCGGGAGATGATTCCGTATTGCCGCGACACCGGCGTCGGCCTCATCCCCTGGAGCCCGCTCGCGCGCGGCTTTCTTGCCGGCAACCGCGGGCGCGACGACAAGGCGGCCGGCGCCACTTCGCGCGCGGCGACCGACGACATCGCGCAGAAGCTTTATTACCGGGACGACGATTTCGCCGTGGTCGAGGCCCTGGGCCGTCTGGCGGCAGCACGCGGCGTAAGCCAGGCCAGTCTCGCTTACGCTTGGCTGGCCTCGCGTCCGGGGGTGAGCGCGCCCATCGTCGGCGTGAGCAGCGTGGCCCAGCTCGAACAGGCGGTCGCGGCCCTGGACATCGTTCTGACGCCGGAAGAAGTGGCGCAGCTCGAAGCCCCCTACCAGCCGCACCCGGTGCTCGGCCACGTATGAAAAGCGGCGCGATGAGCGCCGCTTGAGCCGGGCGTTGGGCGGCCCTACCAGCGGCCGCTGGGGGCCGTGGGCCTGTCTTTAGGAAGTTTCTCGAGCAGGCATTTCACGCTCGCCTCGGTGCGAGTGCCGGGCCATTGGCCGAGCACGAAGCTGCTGTAGTCGGCGGCGCTGATGCGCTGATAAAACAGGCGCGAGGTGGCGTCCAGCCAGGGGTCGTAGACACCCATGCCGTTGAGCGGGGGCATGCTGGTCAGAAGCAGCGGCCCGATCCACAGCGGCTGGCATTCGGCCTGGGCGCGGTCGAGGTAGCGGTTGAACTCGTCGGCGCGCAGGTTCTGCCAGGCGTCGGGGGCGCAGGCAGCGAACGTGGCGACCAGGGGCAGGGCGGCTAGCAAGCGACGGAGTTTCATGGCGGCGCTCCAGGGCTCGATCGGTGCGCGAGCTTAGCCTATTGATCTTTGCCGCCGCGAAAAAAAACAAAGCCGCTCCAAGAGCGGCTTTGGTGGAGAAGCGGGCGCTTAGCAGCCGCCCTTCTTTTCCTTCTTCTTCTCTTCCTTCTTTTCTTCCTTGGCGGCTTCGGGCTTGGCCTCGGCCTTGGTCTCCGCCTTCTTGGCCTCTTCCTTCTTCACTTCCTTCTTGGGCTCTTCCTTCTTCTCCTGGGCGAAGGCGGGGGCCTGGGCCAGGGCGAAGAGGGCGAGGGCGGTGGCAGTCAACAGTTTGATCATGGAACAACTCTCCAGTGGAAAATGGGATGGTCAGCAGCCGGATCCGGTCCGCGGTGCTGAAGATTAAGTGATAACGCGCAGATCTGCAGGCAAGTTGACTAGGCGTCAGCGCGTCCGGCCACCGTCTGCAAAGCGGGCCTCGAGCCAGGACATGCCGCGGGCGGCCGCCAGCAGGGCCAGGGCGAAACCGGCTGCCCACCAGCCCATGGGAATACCGGTCAAGCCGGGCAGGGTGAGATCGGGGCGGGCGCCGGCCCGGGTCCAGGCCTCGATGCCGGGGGTGAGTTCGGCATAAGCCAGGACCCCGGCCAGCAGGCCGCCGGCGAAGGCAAATCCGTCCAGGCGGCCGCTGGCCATCGCCGTGACCGCGGTGCCCGGGCAATAACCGCCGATGATGAAGCCGGCGCCGAAGATCAGCCCGCCCAGCACTTGCGCGCCGAGCTGGGTGGGTTCGACGTAGAGCTGGCCCGGGTCGAGCGCGCCGGCCGTTGCCAGGATCGCGATGCCACCCATGGCGGTGACGATGGCGGTGAACATGACTTTCACCACCGCCATGTCGAAGAAATAGAAAACCGCCGTCAGGCGCCGCGCCGAGCCGAAGCCGGCACGCTCGAGGCAGAAGCCGAAGCCCAGGCCCAGAGCGACGGCGACGAACAGATCGGTGGATGGCGCCAGTTCGAACTGGGCGCTGAGCGGGAACATCACAGCCACTCCCGGCGCAGGAACCAGGCCAAGGCATAGGCCGAGGCAAAAACGGCGGCCATGAAGGCGAGCGAGCCGACGTTGAGGATGGCGCCGCCGGTGAGCGCCTGGCCCGAGGTGCAGCCGTGGGCGATCTTGGCGCCGAAGGCTGCGACGAAGCCGCCGCCGAAGGCAAGCCCCAAGCGCTGGTGGGGGCTGACGCGGGGGCCGCGTTCGAGTTGCCAGCGGAACCGGCCCGCCTGCCGGGCCGACAGCCACGAGCCGGCAAAAACACCGATCAACAGGAACACGGTCCAGGAAAGCAGCGGCGCGCCATGGTTCCAGTAACGGGAATGCACGGCGTGGTCCGCGACCGTGGGCGACACGAGGCCGGCGAGAGCGGTCGCGACCGAAGAAAAGGCGCCGGTGGCGCCCAGGCCGCGGCCGGCGACGAGGTAGCTGGCGAGCAGCACGAGGCCGAGCACAAAGCCGACCCCGTAGGCGTTCCAGTAGGGACGTGCCGGGCGTTGTTGCACCAAGCCGCGACGAGCGAGGGTGTGGCTCAGGTCGTTCGCCATGGACGGCTCCGTCAAGACGCGGCAGCGCGCCGCCGAGCCGTCCATTGTGTCGTGCGCCCGCGGGGCTGCTGTGTGAGCGTCATCACAGCGCGCGCCGCGCGCTGTGGGATCAGAAGCCGAGCTGGGCCAGGAGGTCGTCGACCTGTTCCTGGTTGGTCACGACGTCGCTGCGGCCCTCGGGTTTGACCACCGGTCCGTTGAGCGCACCCGGATCCAGGGCGCGCGGGTCGGCCGCCGGGGCGGTCTCGATCAAGAGCTTGACCAGGTTGGCTTCGAGCTGCTGGGCAACGTCGACCACGCGCCGGATCACCTGGCCGGTGAGGTCGTGGAAGTCCTGCGCCAGCATGATTTCGGTGAGGATCTCGTTGGTGCGGTCGGTTGATTGTCCGATGCGCTCGCAAAACGCCCGGGTTTCGGCGACGAGTTCTTCGCCCGCGGGCGTCGCGCGGCCGCCTTTGGCGGTGAAGGCTTCGACCGCGTTCCAGCGGCGCGTCAGAGCGCGCGACTGCTCCGACAGGTCTTCCTGCACGCCGCGCGCGACATCGACGGCGTTAAGAACCTTGTCGGCGGCGTCGCCGGTGAGCCGGGCGATGTAGTTGAGGCGGTCGCGGGCGTCGGGCAGATGGGCCTTGGCGTCTTCGAGCTCGCGGTCGTAACCCAGCTCTCGCAGGGCGTCGTGCAGCGTGCGCGTGAGGCTGCCGATGCGCTGGCGCATGGCTTCCGGGCTGACGGGGGCGGCGTCGCGCGCCGGGGTGAGGGTGTCCATCGTCATTCCGTTCAGGCTGCGCCCGCCATCTTTTGAAGAATCTTCTGCACTTTTTCTTCGAGCGTGGCCTTGGTGAAAGGCTTGACGATGTAGCCGCTGGCGCCCGACTGCGCGGCGCGAACGATGTCTTCCTTCTTGGCTTCGGCCGTGACCATGAGCACCGGCAGGGTCTTGAGTGCGGGGTCGGCACGGACCGCGTCGAGCAGTTCGAAGCCGTTCATGTTCGGCATATTGATGTCCGAGACGACGAAATCGAAGTGGCTGGCGCGCAGCATATTGAGCGCGACCACGCCGTCTTCGGCCTCGTCGGCATTGGAGAAGCCGATTTCCTTCAAGAGGTTGCGGACGATGCGGCGCATCGTGGAGAAGTCGTCGACGATCAGAAAACGCAAGTCGGCGGGGTTGCTCATGAAGTCTCCTGCGGTGTCGCTGGGCGCGTCTGTAGGCGCGCTGGAAAAAGTAGGGGTTGGGGGGCGCCGCTCAAGGCGCGGCCGCGCGGTTCTGTTCGATCGAGGTGCCGAGCTCGGCCGGCGAACCGGTCTCGACCTGGCTGTCGTAACTGTTCATGCGTTCCTCGGCGAGCCGGTTGAGCACGATGATGGCGATGCGACGGTTGAGCGGGCTGCGCGGATCGTCCTTGAGCATCAGGGACGAATCGGACAGGCCGACCACGCGCACGATCCGGCCGGTGTCCATGCCGCCGGCGACCAGCTCGCGGCGCGAGGCGTTGGCCCGGTCCGACGACAGCTCCCAGTTCGAATAGCCGCGTTCGCCGCCGACGTAGACCGCCGAGTCGGTGTGGCCCGACAGGGCGATCTTGCTGTCGACCTGGTTGAGCACCTGGCCGATCTCGCGCAGGATCTCGCGCATATAGGGCTTCACCTGGGCCGAGCCGAGGTCGAACATCGGCCGGTTGAAGTCATCGATGATCTGGATCCGCAAGCCGTCGGGGGTGATCTCGACCCGCACCTGGTTGCGGAACTCGGCCAGCCGGGGGTTGGCGAGGATCGCCGAATCCACCTTGAGCTTGAGCGCCTTCATCCGCTCCATGTCCATCTTGGCGAGGTCGGCGCGCAGTTGCTCGGGAGTGCGGCGGCGCGGCTCGGTGTCGCCGTTGCGGACCTGGCCGACGCTCATCGTCAAGGACGGTCCGCCGCCCTGGATCACCGAGTTGGCGTCGCCCGCGCCCAGGCCGCCCGCCATCGCCACCTGGAGCGGCGACTGGAAGTAGTCGGCGATACCCTGCAGGTCGCCCTTGGTGGTCGAACCCAGCAGCCACATCAGAAGGAAGAAGGCCATCATCGCCGTCACGAAGTCGGCGTAGGCGATCTTCCACATGCCGCCGCCGTGGCCGCCGCCGTGGGAGCGTTTCTTGACCCGCTTGATGATGACCGGGGTCTTGTTCTTGTCGATCGCCATGGAACTGACTCAGCGTTTCTGCTTGACGTGTTGTTCGAGCTCGATGAAGGACGGGCGCTCGGTCGAATACAGGACCTTGCGGCCGAACTCGACCGCCACCGCCGGGGCGTAGCCCTGCAGGCTGGCGAGCAGGGTCGCCTTGACGCAGCTGAGTTCCTTCGAGGTCTCCTCGACCTTCTGCTCTAGCAGTTGCGCGAGCGGGCCGACGAAGCCGTAAGCGAGCAGGATGCCGAGAAAGGTGCCGACCAGTGCCGCGGCGATCATCTCGCCCAGGATCGCCGGCGGCTTGCCGACGTTGGCCATGGTCTTGATCACGCCCATCACCGCCGCCACGATGCCGAAGGCGGGCAGAGCGTCGCCCAGCTTCTGGATCGCCATCGCCGGCGCCATCGCCTCCTGATGGTGAGTCTCGATCTCCTGGTCCATCAGGCTCTCGATCTCGTGCGCGTTCATGTTTCCCGACACCAGCATGCGCAGGTAGTCGGTGATGAAGACCAGCAGGTGATGGTCGTTCGCGATCTCGGGGTGCTTCTGGAACAGCGCGCTTTCCTCGGGGGCATCGACGTCGGCCTCGATCGCCATCATGCCTTCCTTGCGGATCTTCGAGAGCACGTCGTAGAGCAGTGCCATCAGCGCGAGCGAACGCGCCTTGGTGTACTTGGAGCTCTGCAGCAGGGTCGGCAGCGCCTTCATGGTGGCGCTGATGGTCTTGCGCGAATTGCCGACCATGAAGGCGCCGGCGGCTGCGCCGCCGATGGTCAGAAGCTCGAGCGGCTGCCAGATCACATGGAAGGAACCGCCGGCGAGCGCGTACCCGCCGAGCACGGCGGCCAGCACTACGACGTATCCGACGATCACGAACATGCTTGCATCTCTGAGGCCTGAGTGAGCGGGCAGGCGGGCGCCCGCGGACATACCTTAGGAATTACGGCAGCGAGGCCGCGAACTTGACCCGGGGATTCGTGGGGACGCCGCCGGTCCGACCGCTGGGCCGGACCGGGGTGTGGACGGCAGCTTGCGCGCTCAGCGTTCGGCGAGCGCTTCCAGGTCCGGCCGCAACTTGCCCCGGCCTTTGCCGGCGCGGGCGGGCGGGTTGCACAGGCCGCACACGTAGTCGTGGTCGAGTTCGAAGGTGTGGCCGACGAACTTGCCGCCGCAGCGCGAACAGGTCGTGAGCTGCAACATCGAGGCATCGACGAACTTCACCAGACGCCAGGCGCGGGTCACGCTCAGCAGGGGCGCCAGGCCCTGGGCGTGGACCTGCTCCAGGTAGAGCTGGTAGGCCTTGATGATGGCGTCGATCTCGTCGAGTTCGCTGCTCTTGATCAGGTACTCGTAGATGTTGAGGAAGAGCGAGGAATGAACGTTCGGCTGCCAGGTCATGAACCAGTCGGTCGAAAACGGCAGCATCCCGCGCGAAGGCGACTCGCCCTTGACCTCCTTGTACAGGCGCAGCAGGCGCTCGTAAGAAAGTTCGGTCTCGCTTTCGAGCACCTGCAGGCGCGCGCCCAGCTGGATCAGGGCAATCGCGCGCTGGATCTGCTGGCCTTCGCTGACGATGCTCTTGATCCGCGCCACGACTCACTCCCCCTTGTTGATCTGGCCTGCCATGACGATGTTGGCGTGCAGGCCGGAGACCGCCGCTCCCAGCGGGGTACTGCTGACGCTGCCGTGGCTGGTGAGCAGGTCCCACACCACGTCGTCGTCAAAGCGGAAACGCGAGATCAGCTGGTTGGTCGAGGCGATTTTCATCAGCTGCGCGGGCGACAGCTTGACGATCACTTCGGCCACTTCCTGATTGACGCCGAGCCGGTAGAGCGCCTGGGCGCGGTCGGCACGGATCATGTGCTGGGCCAGAACCAGATAGGCGAGATTGACTTCGCGAATCTCGTTCAGCAGTTGCTCGTTGATCGTGCTCAAGGGTGTCTCCAGAAAGTCACTGCAGGCCTCGACTGGCAGGTGTTGCTTTGAATTGGCCTGGGAAAAACTGGCATTCTGAAGCTTTGGCCGAACCGGTGGTGGGGGCGGATAAAGTGGCTGAAAATCGCGTAAAGCCAGGCGGGTAGAGGGTTTGCGGCCGAATTGGCAAGGCTGTTGGCGGGTTGATGCCGAGTCGGCGGAGCCCGGATTCTGGCCCGCTTCTGACCTGAAGCAAAGGATTTCGGCAGCTGGGTTTTCTCTAGGTTGCGGCCTGGGGGCCATAGACCCGTGTCTCGGCCGCATGGGGCGGCCATGCTCGCGGCGGGTCCAGGCGTCCAGAGCGCGCCGCTGCTGCAACCCTAAAGTTCCGCCGCCCCGGTTCCGATACTGCATGCAAGGCGCCGACCAAACCGCGCCGGACGCCGGAAATCCCCGGCCGGTGGAGACAGTCCTGCAAACGCGGCTGCTCTCTTGGCAAATCAGGAACGGAGCACACCATGGCCCAAGTCATCAATTCGAACGTCCCGTCGCTGACCGCTCAGCGCAACCTCAATACCTCTCAGGCCGCGCAGAACACCGCCATCCAGCGCCTCTCGTCGGGCCTGCGCATCAACAGCGCCAAGGACGACGCCGCCGGCCTCGCGATCTCGGAGCGCATGAACGCCCAGATCCGCGGCATGAACGTCGCTGCCCGCAACGCTCAGGACGGCATCTCGCTGGCGCAGACCGCCGAAGGCGCGCTTTCGTCGATCGGCAACAACCTGCAGCGCATCCGCGAACTGTCGGTGCAGTCGGCCAACGCCACCAACAGCGCCGGCGACCGCGCCGCCCTGCAAAAGGAAGTGACGCAGCTGGTCCAGGAGATCGAGCGCGTCGCCACCAACACCGAGTTCAACGGCACCAAGCTGCTCGACGGCAGCTTCAGCGCGCAGAAGTTCCAGGTCGGCGCCAACGCGGGCCAGACCATTTCGGTCGACTCGATCATGAACGCGAGCACCGACTCGATGGGCAAGTACAACGGCGTCACCGGTGCTGACCTGGCCGTGACGGCCGACACGGCGACCACGCTGACCCTGACCGACACGGCCGGCAACACCTCCACGATCAACCTCGGCCAAGGCAAGGACGCCAAGGAACTGGCCGCCGCGATCAACAAGAGCGGCGTCAGCGGCCTGACCGCCACCGCCAACGCCACGGTCGTGACCGGTGCCGCCGTGACGGCCGGCGCCGCGGGCACGCCGCAGACGGTGAAGATCAACGACGTCGACGTCTCGTTCGACGGCAGCGCTGCCGCCGCCACCACCGCCCAGAACGCGGTCGACGCGATCAACAACAATGCCCAGATGAAGGCGCAGGGCATCGTCGCCACGCTCGACACCGACAAGGTGGTCCTGACCCGCGCCGACGGCGGCGCGATCAAGACCGACGCCAACGCCGGCTTCACTGCAGCAACCGCAACCGGTACCGTCGACATCGACTTCGCCACCGCCGAAGGCGTCGACAAGGTCGCCATCGCGGGCGGCGTGACCCTGGCCACGGCCACGGTCAGCGCCCAGGGCCAGTTCCTGAAGGACCTCGACATCAGCAGCGCCGACGGCGCCGCCAAGGCGATCCGTTCGATCGACGCCGCCCTGTCGAACGTCAACGGCAGCCGCGCCGACCTGGGCGCGATCCAGAACCGCTTTGAATCGGTGGTCTCGACCCTGCAAACCAACGGCGAGAACCTGACCGCTTCGAAGTCGCGCATCATGGACACCGACTTCGCCGCTGAAACCGCCAACCTGACCCGTGCCCAGATCCTGCAGCAGGCCGGCACGGCGATGCTGGCGCAAGCCAACCAGCTGCCGCAGAACGTGCTGTCGCTGCTGCGTTAATCGCTGCGCGGTCAACATCGAGGGCGCCTTCGGGCGCCCTTTTTATTGGCCTGCCGGGGTTGGGGGATGAGGCCCTAAAGTTTCGCGGACGATGGCCGAAACCTCTGGCGAGGCCAGCTGCTTGGTCTTCCCACGCCCGAAAACACCGCCATGTCAGTTCCGTCCCTGTCCGTCCTGCCCGCCGTCGCCACCAGTGGCGATCTGCGCGCGCCCGGTGCGGCCGACCGCGCTGGCGTCGCGAGGGCGGCGCTGCCGGAATCGGCGGCGCCGGCGGTCGAGCACGAGCAGCTCCTGGCCGCGGCCGAGCAGGCCAACCAGGGCTTGCGGGAAAAAGGCGTGGAATTGGCCATCGAATTCGACGATGAACTCGGCCGCGCCATCTTTAGGCTGGTGGACTCGAGAACTGGCGAACTGGTGCGCCAGGTGCCGTCGGAAGAAATGCTGGTCGTCGCCCGCGCCCTGGCTGCGGGCCAATCGGCCGGCGCGCTGATCAAGGCGCATGCCTGAAGCCAGGCCGCTCGCGCCCGCGAGCGGGAACACGACATTCGGTGCGGCGGCTTGAACGCACCGGCAGGAGCAAGAAATGAGCGCGATCGACGTCACGAGCATGGTGGCCCAGCTGATGGTGGTGGAATCGCGCCCGCTCAATGTCCTGGCGGCCAAGCAGAAAACCGCGCAGAGCAAGATCGACGCGTTTGCCAAGCTCCAGGGCGGGGTGAGCAACCTGCAGACCGCGGTGGAAAAACTGGCCAAGTCCGAGACCTGGGCCGGCGCCAAGGCCGCCGTCACCGGCGAGGGCTTGGCGGCGGCGGTAACCGACAGCACTAAGACCGCGGCCGGACGCTACACCGTGACCGTGGAAAAACTTGCGGCCTCGCACGCGATGGCGAGCGGGGGCACCTACGACAAGGCCGATACCGTGATCGGCGGCGGCAAGATCACGCTCCAGGTCGGAGCCGGCGATCCGGTCGAGATCGTCCTTAAGGAAGGCGCGACCTTGGCCGATCTGCGCGACGCGATCAACGGGGCCAAGGCCGGGGTCAGCGCCAGCGTGGTGACAGACGGCGACCGGGTCAGGCTCACCTTGATGGGGCAGGAAACCGGGGCCAAGAACGAAATCAAGCTGACGCCGGCGGCTGACGCCAACTCCGGGCTCAAGGCCTTGCTGGGGGATCTGCAAACCACCCGCGCCGCCCAGGACGCCGAGTTCACCGTCAACAACCTCAAGCTTTCCTCGGCCAACAACAAGGTCACCGGGGCGGTCGAAGGACTGACGCTCGACCTCAAGAAGGCCGGCAGCGATGTGATGCAGATCGACGTCACGCGCGACACCGGGGCGATGAAGGACGCGATCAACGCCTTCGTCAAGGCCTACAACGACATGAGCTCGACGATCAAGAGCCTGGCGTCGTACAACGCCGAGACCAAACGCGCCGGCCTGCTCAACGGCGACGCCCTGGTGCGCGGCCTGCAGGACCAGCTGCGCACTGCGCTGCGCATGAACGTGAGCGGTGGCGAATTCCAGAGCCTGAGCCAGATCGGGGTCGAGATCCAGGCCGACGGCACGCTCAAGGTCGACGACGAAAAAATCACCAAGGCGCTCGAGAAGCCCGACGCGCTGGCGCGACTCTTCACTAACGACAGCAACAGCGAAGCCGAACGCGGCATGGCGCTGCGCTTCAAGACCGTGACCGACAACATGATCGGCGACAACGGCCTGATCACCCTGCGCAGCAAGAGCCTCAAGAAGCAATACGACACGTATACGAAAGAGGCCGACGCTCTCAACGAGCGGCTCAGCCAGACCGAAGCGCGGCTGACCAAGCAATACACCGCGCTCGACGTCCAGCTCTCGGCCATGCAGAACACCAGCGTGGCGCTCGCCAATGCGCTCGCCGGACTGCCCGGAAACCGGTCTTAATCGACGCTTCACTCGACTCAACCCCGGCGGATTTTCTCCGATAAAGAGGTGAGACACCTGGTGTCGACCGAACTGGAGAAGTTGTATGTCCTTTGCCCACGGTGCCCGCGGTTACGCCCGCGTTGCAGTTGAGACCGGGGTCGCTGCTAGCGATCCGCACGCCCTGGTGGCGATGTTGTACGACGGCGCGATCGCTGCCGTAAACGGTGCCCAGGGCCACCTGGCCGCCGGACGGGTGAGCGAGAAGTGTGCTGCCATTGCGCGCGCCACCCGCATTGTCGATGAAGGCCTCAAGGCCGGCGTCGATCGCGCCGCCGGCGGCGCGCTGGCCGAGCGCCTGATCCAGCTCTACGACTACATGGTGATGCGGCTGCTGCAGGCCAACCTGCGCAACGACGCCGAAGCCCTGGCCGAAGTCGCACGCCTGCTCGGCGAACTGCGGTCGGCGTGGCAGCAGATCGGCCGCCCGGCTGCGGCCGCAGCGCCGACGCCTTACTCCGCCTCGATCGCGGCCCGCGTGGCCGTGGCCGCCTGATCATGGTGGTCGCCAGCAAAGTCGCGGCGGCGCGCTTGATCGAGCGTTACGAAACCGTTGCCACGATTTCCCGCGACATGCGGGCCGCGGCATGCGCCGGCGACCAGGGACGTTTCGACCAGCTGATCCACGAATGCCGCGAGCAGATCGCCGATCTTCAGTTGGCGGCGCGCTCGCAGGCGCTCGCCCAAGACGACCGCCGCCGCCGCCTGCAACTGTTGCAGAGCATGCTTGAGGACGACGCCGAGATTCGCCGCTGCTGCGAGCCCGCCCATCAGCGGATCGAACAGTGGCTCTCGGTCCGGCGCGGCAACTGAGACCATGAATCACCCGGCCGCCATCGCAGGTGTGAGTGCGGCCAGCGCTCTGGCCGAAGGCCGGGGTGAAGGGACCCAGGGGCGCCGCTACACCGTGATGGCCGAGCGGATCCTGGCCGCGCTCGAAGCCTCGGCGGCGCGGCCCGAACTGCTGCGCGAACTGCGCAACTTCACCCAGTTCCAGGCCAGCCTGAGTCTGCTGCTGCAGGCCAACGGCCAGGCCAGCCTGGTCGCCGGGTCGCGGCAGCTGACGCTGCCGCCGGGGCTGGGCGAGAC